>NZ_JBHUJB010000012.1:0-6508 GCF_042683245.1 Rubritalea tangerina | reverse complement strand
AACGAAGTAGTTAAAACGATACAGATAATTAGTAGTGTGATGCGTAGCATTTCTAGGAGAACGTAAAGCACACCACACCGCTGACGGGGGAATGTACTGTGATTTATTGTTTACGGATGGTGGATTGGAAATGGTGAGCGGAGCTCAACCGCGGTCAGCGGTTGGGTGCAGCGTCTTGTTCTACGAACGTAGTGTATTCGGTGGTTTCCAACTGGATGGAAGGTCATAGCATCGACGTGGATCTTAATTTTCTAAAGCTGCGTAGCAAGGATGTTCTATGACAGGTCATTTAGATTTAGCCATCGACGCCGAGGATCTCACGAAGCGTAGGAAACCTAAAAACCTTATTTGGCTCATCGCATGGAAGGCCGAGAGTTCTATAAGTCTTACCCAGCTTTTGGAACAATGAAGAATGTTCGATAAGTTCATGATGGTGAAACTACAAAGTCCCGACTACACAGCTTCTGTGCAATGATGGAGAGTTCTTAAACCTCGAATAATGTTCCAGCTTCTATGCTGTCTCGTCTGCACTGAGTAATCTGTTTGAGCACCCTGCAACGGGATATCTCTAGTAGAACGTAAAGCACACCGACCGCTGTCCGCTCAGTGTACTTAAGGATTTATGTGATGGTGAAAACGGCATGGAAATTAGAGCTCTCGAAGCGGACAGTGGTTGGGTGCAGCGTCTTGTTAGGCAGAGACAGTTCCAGTGCCCTGTACAGAAAATTTAGAGAGGTAGGGCGTTGTGAAATCTGTCATGATTCAAAATATTCATCAGGTGGAGATGCTAGATTCGGATGAGTCAAGTGGTAGCGTTCCCCATGTATTTTCGTCATGGCCCAGTGCCATGACATTTCATGAAATACCAAACCTCTGTATGAATTGGATATGTCCTCGTACGTATAAAAGTCTTCAGCTGCTGATTTTGCAGCTTCGGGACTGAAATCTCCATACTTAGATAATACCCATGCATATGATGAACGTTCATCATGGAATAATGTTAAATATTCGTGTTCAGGTAGATTGCAATCGCTCATGGTTGAGAGTCTGTCGTGAGGGTGAGTTGATTTAGCCTAACGTAAAGCACACCCAACACTGACCTGGGCGTGCTTGTTTTGTGAATTTAAGTGTGAACCAGCCAAGTCGGTCAGACTCTCAGCGGGTCAGGGGTTGGGTGCAGCGTCTTGTTAGGCAATTGTTATTTTGAAGGCCGCCTCACAATCTAGACACTTGAAACGTAATACACCAGCTCTCAAGTCTCCCCGTGCTGATCCCATACTGAACAAGCTGGCTAGAAATCCTCTAGTTTGGGTATTCTCGATGTAATTCTTGCTATTACAATTCGGGCAAGCATATGGCCTGTCGTCTTCGATCTCTTGCTGAATCTCATCCTGTAGAACCTCAAGCTTCTCAAGATCTTCCTCGTAAACCTGTAGTTCAAACGATGGAACACCGCCTCCGATTACACCACCTAAGCCCGACTCCGAAATATGGACTTCGATATCGCGTCTCGAAAGACGGTCCGCATCTTTCTGCGCATCGGCCAGCGTCGAGTATTTTGCGATCGTGATCATGGTATTTTAGCCTAACGTAAAGCACACCGCACCGCTGACAGGGGATGTACTGTGATTTATTGTTTACGGATAGTGGGGTGGAAATGGTGAGCGGAGCTCAACCGCGGTCAGCGGTTGGGTGCAGCGTCTTGTTCTCCAAATTTAGTTTGGTTGTTATGTTACTGTTGTTCTAGTACTAATAAAGATCTCAACGATCACTCATCCGGAGTCTCGTTTTTATCATCGGATGGAAGTAGTTCCTTATTAGCGCTGGCGGCAGCTTCTTCAGCCTCGATCTTCTTAAACTGTTCTCCAAAGAATTCTTTGGTCATATCCTGAGATTCAACAACTTCAACTGCAGTTTCTTTTCGTCCAGTTTCAGTGATATCTACCTTAGAGCCAACTTTCACTTTATCTTTACAGCTGATATTAGCGAAACAAAGAAGTACTAGATATGAATACGTGAAGGTTTTCATTTTTTAGGAGAACGTAAAGCACACCGCACCGCTGACGGGGATGTACTATGATTTATTGTTTACGGATTGAGGGTTGGAAATGGTGAGCGGAGCTCAACCGCGGTCAGCGGTTGGGTGCAGCGTCTTGTTCTACAGAGTTTATTCCAGTAAGTTGGGTGTTTTGAATGCTAAATCTAAAGCTCCATCCCCTAAACTGTGCTTAAGGCGCCAGTCTTTGTATTTAGCTTTGTCATAAGGTACTAACATCCTCAAAATGTAGCCTTTCTTTTCGAAGTGCCTATCCACTTCAGTTTTCTTAGCATCAGTGATTGAGCTAATCTCTATCACTTTTAGTTTCTCTACTTCACCATTAGGACCAGCGAGGTGATACTCACCTGTCGAGAGATCAATGCCATGCTTCTTGGCCTTCAGGTAAAATGGAGCATACAGAGAACCACCATGCTTCTCATGAGAAAGAACTGATAATACTGGTATCAATTTTTCATATGGTAACGGTTTTGCTTCCGCAGCAGGGAACACGCTTAAAGCCAGTAATATAGTCAGAATAAACGATTTCATTTTTAGTAGAACGTAAAGCACACCAACCGCGAACCGGACCAATGAGCTTTGATTTTTTGTTTCAGGCGAGTCCTACCAAATCGCGGAGCGAAACTCAACCGTGTAAGCGGTTGGGTGCAGCGTCTTGTTCGGCAAAGTTTATCTTACGCATCGTGCTCGACAGATGATCTCCAGTTCTTGAATACGTAGAAATGTACCCGCTTCAGCCCAGCATAAAACCCAAATTCTTTAAGCTTAGCCAGAGTGCCGTTAGCTTTGAGCGTAGTTCTTCGAGTGACTCGTGTACCAGTGTCTGATGGAGACAAAATAAACTCCTCTTTGATAGAATCCACGCACGAGGACCAACTGTGATCCGTACTAACCATCTCAAATGATAATTTCTTAGGCGGGGACCACTCAGTGATTCTCTGCACTACAACTCCCCTATCAGAAATACAACGTCTCTCAGCACCAACCCCTCCGACTTGATCTGGTAACTCACATGATCTGGGCTGAGGAACACCTAGGCAGAAACAACCAGGAACATCCATACGAGACTCAGTCAAGAGAGGCCAAATGCTATCCGGTGATGCTTTTATCTGCGTGGAGGTTTGAATCTGCATGTTATATAGCCGAACGTAAAGCACACCACACCGCTGACAGGTGAATGCACTTTGATTTATTGTTTACGGATTGAGGGTTGGAAATGGTGAGCGGAGCTCAACCGCGGTCAGCGGTTGGGTGCAGCGTCTTGTTCTACAGAGGCAATTTATGAGAGGTTTTACCTAGATGTGAACTGCCAATCAATATGAGATTCTAAGGGGTGAATTGATGGTGGTTCGATCGGTGAAATTTGACCGTCTGAAGTCTTTATAGACCAATGTTCAGCGTCGAATATATCTGGGTCTATAGACAGTAAAAGTTCGTCATCGTAGTCATCTGTCATGAGATGGATAAAGCCATCACGGTATTTTTCAAAGTCAGCGCGTTCAGAGAATGTTCCATACGACCATGGGAAATCATATGAAACATTAGTAATATCACCTAGAACCTTGTCTTTGTATATAATGAGTGATTTTTCTAGCGAGCTTTGAGGCATGTTAAATTTAGTAGAACGTAAAGCACACCGCACCGCTGACGGGGATGTACTGTGATTTATTGTTTACGGATTGAGGGTTGGAAATGGAGAGCGGAGCTCAACCGCGGTCAGCGGTTGGGTGCAGCGTCTTGTTCTATCAAGCTGGTGTACTCGATGGTTTCCAACTGGATGGAAGATTATCAATCGGAACGGAGCTTAATTTTCTAAAACCGTGTAGCAAAGATGTTCTATGCCAGGTCATTTAGATTTATGTCCCGACGTCGAGGATCTTACAAAACTCTGGAAATCTAAAAAACTGATGTGGCTCATCGCATGGAAGGCCGAGAGTTCTGAAAGTCATACCCAGCAATGGTAGCCATGAATGATGTTAGCGAAGTTCATTATGATGAACCTCCAGAGTTCCGTGTGCACTGGCTCTGTGAATGCATCGCAACTGTGAAGGACTGAGAACTAGAAAATTGTTTTCTAAGCTGTCTCGTCTGTACTGAACTATTTAGTTGAGCACGCAAGCCGAGGATGTATCTGATAGAACGTAAAGCACACCCACTGCTGACAGAGAATACGCTTTGATTAATTGTTTACGGATGGAGGATTGGAAAAAGTGAGCGAAAGTCAACCGCGGTCAGCGGCTGGGTGCAGCGTCTTGTTCTGTGAAACACCCTAAAGTATCGCAACTGAACACGCTAGTAAAACCAATGTTTTCATCGTGCTGAGCGAACTAAGAGCGACTTCACCAACAGTGGATGAGACGAACATCGTTACGCAATGAATTGAGTAATTACTTCGCCACGAACCGCATAGAGGATGCGCCCACAATTCGTGGAAGGGAATTTTGAGAAAAAATTCTAAAAGGTACTTTGAATGTACTCACCGTGATTTAGCAGCACAGTTCTAGAAGATAGTTCACTACTCCAACTAGCTAACTGCACAGCATGATCTGAAAGTGTGAAGCTTCAGCGATAATTATAGCAACTGATAGATAGCAACAGTAGGGGAGAAGGAGATAAAGTTAGAACGTCTTTTTCTCTCACAGAACGTAAAGCACACCGCACCGCTGACGGGGATGTACTTTGATTTATTGTTTATGGATTGAGGGTTGGAAATGGTGAGCGGAGCTCAACCGCGGTCAGCGGTTGGGTGCAGCGTCTTGTTCGCCAAAGCCGATACAGATTACTTTGACGGATTTAGTGTTATCAAACTAGTGGAAATTATACTGAGTAATAGAATACTAGGTATTAGTGTTGAAGGGCTAGACTGTAGAGATCCTGTACTAAGAATAGAAAAACCACTCATGTGAAATAATAACCAAGTCCCGAGAATACATAGCAAAGAGGTACAGAATATAAGAGAAAGTCTTAGAGAGAAACGTGTGCTAATGATTAGCCCTACACTTGAAATGCCAGTAACAAGCAGTAGCGCGATCAATCCATAGAAGATGAAACGCTGAGCATCATCGGTGTTGGCTAACACTGAGAATCGAGGGCGCCACAATATCAGCTGAAACGTACAGAAAATCAATAGTGCAGAAGCTGTCACTATAGTTCTGCTTTTGGATACAACGGCTTTCATTTTTTAGGCGAACGTAAAGCACACCGCACCGCTGACGGGGATGTACTGAGATTTATTGTTTACGGATGGTGGATTGGCAATGGTGAGCGGAGCTCAACCGCGGTCAGCGGTTGGGTGCAGCGTCTTGTTAGCTAGAGGCTATTTAAGAGAGTTAGCTTTTAGCATAGCAAGGTAACGGACTGAATAGTCTTTAAAAATTAGTTGAGAACTAATTCATTATTGCTGGTTCATTTTCGCAGAGATGAGACTAATTCTATGCCCAAAGCTACCACTACAGGCATTTTTAGCGACTACTAAGAGCTCAACAAAAGAGTGCTCTATGACAGCCTTTCTTTCTACAGGTATGTCGTGGCCTGCAGATTGATGATACTCAGTCCAGTGCTTCATGAATGGAGCAATTAAAGGCTCAATTTTATGTGATGGAGGTGCTGAGTTGATCAAACCATGGTTAGCAAGTGCCACAATCTTTTCGATAGTGAAGAACAATAGATCATGATCGTATTCATCATATTCCGCTGCTACGGGGCTTTTCATAAGTTTTATCACTAGGCTAAATAGCTCGTCTGATTGATCAGCTATTAAGTCCTGTGTACCGTCATTTTCTAAATTTCCGTTTCCCCATGCTCCCATGATTAATGATTGAGTTAATGTTTATTATTTAAGCTAACGTAAAGCACACCGCACCGCTGACAGGGATGTACTATGATTTATTGTTTACGGACTGAGGGTTGGAAATAGTGAGCGAAGCTCAACCGCGGTCAGCGGTTGGGTGCAGCGTCTTGTTATGCTGATCTAGTCTTGTGAGAATATCTTGTCTATCGATTCAGCCATTGTAGGTTTTTTTCCGTCAGACTTAAGGTTTGGATCTATACTGATAATTACTTGCTTTTCAGACATTCTTTTTAGCGAAGAAACTTGTTCTGAAGTAAGACCTGTGGATAGTGGTACACCAAGAGCTTTTGAGATAACACCAGAGAAGCGGGCACTAGAAATAACCTCTCCATTTAGCTTTATTTCTGATAATTCACCAATATGACTACTTGTAAATACCTCTAATTTTTTGGCCTCTGTCGGCTCCAGCATGACAATCAAATTCAGAGGTTTTCCTTGTGAGTCAGTACTTATAAATACATTTCCTATTCGATCAATAGACAGATTTGTATTGCCGCTAGTTATTTCTATTTCGTCAGTGTGATCTAGGTCAGACAAGAATGGCACGTAGTTAAGCGGCACTTCGCTTGGCTCCTCGATGTGAAATTTCTCTGAATGTGTGT
>NZ_JBHUJB010000011.1:0-152854 GCF_042683245.1 Rubritalea tangerina | reverse complement strand
CAACTCATCCCAAACCAATAGAAAGGAAACAAACTTACCAGTTGACCTCTCTTCACATAAAAGCCCACCGGCGGGGATGCGCGGGTGGGCTAGTAGAAAAAAAGGAAGTAGCGATGGATTAGCGTCTACGTCGGAGGATGAGGGTGATGGCTCCTAGGCCGATAAGGCTGAGTGAGGAAGGCTCTGGTATGGCAGTGACGATGGCGAGGTTTAGGTTTTGGTTTGCGACGTCATCGATAATTTTGAATTCGAGCCCTCCGGAGAGTGAAGGGAGAGCATTGAAGGTGTAACTGGAGTCGAGGTCTGCACCGGCAAAGCTGAGGCTACCACCTGAGTAATCGAAGAGGGTCCATTCTTGGCCAGCTGTGGCACCGGCAAAGCTTCCAATATCGATGATATTGATTTGGCCGCCGAAGGTCAGCGCTCCACCGACCGCGATGTGGTCACTGAAGGATGGTGTGCTTGGTTGGGTGCCATCGAGTTCAAAGTTGATGAAGGCATTGAGGGCGAGGGTGAGGTCCCCATTGAAGGTGAGGAGTCCTGGGCTATTTCCTGGGTCGAGGGTTGCGCCATCAAGGATAGCTGTGGCACCTGTGATGACTCCAGAGCCACCGAGGGTGGCGCCATTATTCACCGTGATGTCGCTATTGCCCATAGAACCGTTGAGGTAGAGTGAGCCTGCGTTGACGACTGTATTCCCCGTGTAGTAGTTCGTGCCAGTCAGGGTAAGTTTGCCCGCGCCTTCTTTGACGAGTGAGCCATTGCCTGAGATGTCGTTCGCTACAGAAAAGTCGTCGGATCTGTTGAAGCGCAGCGTGGATGCGTTTTGGATATTAATGGCTCCTGAGCCAAGTGAGCCAGAGGTGCCGCCGTTACCGACTTGGAGGGTACCATTTTCGATACGTGTCCCGCCGGTGTGGGTGTTATTGGAGGTGAGGATAAGGGTCGAGCCACTTTGTTTATTGAAGAGTCCGGCACCGCTGATCAGGCCTGTACCTGTGTAGGTGCTGCCTGTGCTACCATTCCAGCTGAGTGTGGCATTGGAGCCAATTTCTAGGTTGGCATCTGAGGTGACACCATTGGTGCTGAAGAAGAAGCTTCCTGAGCCATTGTCTTGGACGGTGATTTTGGAGCCAGAGGCCCCGAGTGCTTCAGCATTATTGAAGCCAATATCTCCATTGCCAGTTCCTGAGAAGTTCCAGATACGAGAGGTGGCGGAATTATCACCTGTGATGAGCATGCGGCCGGTGCCCTTCTTATTAATGGTTCCGAGGCCTGCGAATGTGTTGGCGACGGTGAATGTGTTACTGCGATTGAAGGTGAGTTGCGCTCCAGAGTCGATGGTGACAATGCCAGAACCGAGGGCGCCAGTTGTTCCACCATTACCGACTTGGAGGGTTCCTGTGCCGCCAACAAAGGTATCCTTGTAGTTATGGTTATTGGTGAGAGTGAGGGTGCCGGATCCGAGTTTTTCTAAGTTAATGCTACGTGCTCCATTATTATTTTGGTTGATACGGCCGTGGTACTCGGTGTCTATATCTTGATTGACTGAGATGGTGCGATTTCCGGCGCCTGATCCCCAGTCACTGCGGAAGTTGCCGTATCCGCTGAGTGAAGCGACTGAGAATTTAGGGAGGGTGGTGCCATCTCCCCAAATGTCGTGGAACACGATATCGCCTCGATCTGAGCTCGAAGCCCCCATGTCGAGGTGAAAGCCACCAGAGGTATTGTCGAGAAAGCGGAGCCAAGAGCCGTTGCCGCCGCGGAATCGCAAGGTGCCTGATCCTGTGATTGCTGCATCGATGCCGTTGTAGTTGCTATTACGGTTGATGATGAGTTCTGCACCATCTGCGATGGTGACGTCACCGGTTCCGAGGAGACCAGAGGATCCACCGTTACCAATCTGGAGAATGCCGCCATTGATGGTGGTGGTTCCCGCGTAGGTGTTATTGGCGGTCATGGTGAGGGTGCCGGAATTGCCCTTGATGAGGTTACCGTCTCCTGACATGACGCCTGAGAAAGTTTGGTCGGCGGAAGAGTTGACATGCAGTGTGTCACCGGATCCAACAGAGATAGCACCCGCATAGCTACCTGCACCGAGCGAGCCGGCACCGGCGATTTCAAGTATGCCTTGGTTGATGGTGGTGTTGCCGGTGTAGGTATTGATGCCGGTAAGGCGAGCGACACCTCCTGAGCTGTGATCACGGATGATGCCACCAGAGCCACTGATGATGCCTGAAATTTCGGTTGTGCCGCCAGCTGACCAGAGAGTGAGGTCATTGGCTGCTAGATTCACATTACCAGTGACTGTAAGATTGCGTGAGGAGACCCAACGTTGGGTGTTGGCGAGGGTGATGTCGGCATGGATGGTGAGGGAGCCACCAGCAGAGGAATTGAGAACGATGCCTTGAGCAAGCCCACCGGTATAGTCGTTGTTGCCGGTGAGGGTGAGAGTATTGCCGGCATTGATTGTACTATTGTAATTTTGGGAGCCACCGTTGTTGTCGAGTCGGAGGGCTCCAATGGTGAGGTCTGAGCCGAGGTCTAGGATTCTATCTGCACCTTGGCCGCTGCTTCCGAGCCAGAGAGTGTCAGAGGTTCCAATGGAAGTCGGGTTGGTGGGACCTGCAACGCTAGTCCACCAGCTGGTGGTTTGCGCAATTGGGTCGTTATTATTTGCTTTGTAGAAAGTTGCTGCAGTGGAGTGGGCTATGGGGAGTCCAGCTGCGAGGAGGCTAGCTACGAATGGGGTGTACTTCGATTGCATTGTGTTGGTCTGGTTCGGTTGGGAATGAACGTGATCAACTGGCAATCATAGTGGTGTAGTGGCGGCTGCGTAGTAAGAAATGGTGGTTTGCTTGGAAAACCACTGGTGTGAGGGGGGGGTGAGATAATTATTTGATAATCACAGTAGCTCCGGGGCGGATGATCTTGGGGAGTTTGACAACATCCCAATTAGCCATGCGAATGCATCCTGCGCTCCGGCCTCGGCCGATACGTTCAGGTTTATCGGTACCATGGATGCCGATACCTCTGCGGCTGAGTCCCATCCAGTGGACGCCGACGGGGTTATTGGGGCCAGCGGGGATGGTCAGGCTGGTGGTGCTACGCTGACCAGTCTTTAGGAGCGAGTCATCGAAGCGCCAGGTTGGAAATTCGATGGAGTTGTTCATTTTCCAGGTCCCTCTGCGAATGAACTGGGGTTTGCCTGGGGTGATTGGGTAGGCTGCGACGATTTCGGCGCGGTGTTCATCGTGGATGGTCAGTTGTTGATCTGGTTGTGGGTCGTCTTCGACGATCATCGCTCTGGGAAGGCCGGCAGCGGAATCTGGGACGATTTCGATGCGAGTGGGCGCTTCGACGAGGTCGGAGGTTTGTTCAGAAGCTGGCTCTGTGGTGGGGGGATCGATGGGGGCGAGTGGCTCGTAGATGCGGATTTGGTGTTTGGTGGTATCGATGACTGCCCAGCGTTGGCTGAGGACTGGGTCGGACTTGTAGGTTCTGCCGTGCGCCATATTTTCGATTCTGAATGGTTCGATGTTGGGAACGCGCATGGCGGTACGAACGGTGGCATTGTCGATGAGGGTTTTGCCATTGATGAGTTTAAGAAAGTCGACGGTGGTATGGTAGCGCTCTGCCATGAATTCGGCGATAGAGCGGTATGGCATATCTTTACGAGTTGCTTGGTAACCGCGGTTGTCACCCCAGCGGAAGCCTGTATCGACATACTTGGTAGCGATTTCGGGGACGATGGCGGTGGCGTAGAGGGTGGGAACTGACTGGCGGGCGTCTTCTTTGACTTTGTCCCACTCGCTATCTTTTCGGCCGAACTTAAAATTGTAAGCTTCTATCGCCATTTTTGTGTAGGTGCCCATTTTTCCATCGAGGACACCTGGGCCGAAATTTTGTTGGTCTAGGAAAATTTGGAGGCGTGCGATTTCTTCGCGATCTTTGGGGATTTTGATATCTTGGCCTGAGCCTTCATCGATGGGTTGGGCTTTTGGGGGGCTGGCGTATGGGAGTTGACTGGCTTCAGCGGGGTTGGGAACAGGAGGCACGGGATCTGTGGACAGCGCAGTGGGCTGGGTAGTTTGTGCCAGAAGAGCGAGTGGGCTGAGCCAGATGAAAACGAGCGAACGCATAGGTGTCTGATGATTACGCCGCTACCATTCCACTCTTTCGTGGAAGAATCAAGTTTGAGCCAGTGGAGGTAGGACTTATTCGCTGAGGAAAGGGTCGAGTCTTCCAGCGATGATGCTTGGAACGATCGCGTTTACGATGATGTCGTTACCTTCGTAGTCGGTGGAGATGACTTTAGCTTCCGAGTGGAGGAGAGCTGTGAGGTCACCTCGGCTTTGAGGAATCTTGTAGGTGCGGCGTCGCACTCTATCGCCGAGCATTTCAGAACATTTATGCTGGAGTTCATCGATGCCGATTCCTTGTTTAGCCGATACGAGAATGGTGTTAGGGAAGCGGTCTTGGAGTGATGCGAGGATGCTATCGTCCTCGATGGTGTCTACCTTATTGAGGACAGTGATCATGGGTTTGTCTTCCGCTCCAAGTTCTCCGAGCACGTGCATGGTAGTTTCGAAAAATTCGATGGCGCGTGGGTCACTGGCATCGAGCACGTGGATGAGAAACTGGGCTAGGACAGCTTCTTCGAGGGTGGCCTTGAAGGCTTCGACGAGTCGGTGAGGAAGGTTGCGCACGAATCCAACCGTGTCAGTCAAGAGGAGGGTTTGACCGTCGGGGAGTTCGATAGAACGGGTGGTGGTGTCAAGAGTCGCAAAGAGCATGTCTTTGGCGAGGATGTCAGCACCAGAGAGTTTGTTGAGGAGGGTGGATTTGCCCGCATTGGTGTATCCGACGATGGCGGCGTGGGCTGTGTCATTCTTTTCTCGGTCCTTGCGGCGGGTAGCACGCTGGGTGCGCACGGCTTCGAGTTCACGTTTGGTACGATCGATTCGTTTCCGGGCGAGTCGTCTATCGACTTCGATTTGTTGTTCCCCCATTCCGCGTGCGGCGCCACTTCCGCCGGAGCCGCCGCCCCCTTCGCGGTCGAGGTGCCCCCACATTCGCGCCATGCGTGGGAGGGCGTATTGCATGCGGGCGAGGTCGACTTGGAGGCGTGCTTCTTTGGTTTGAGCGCGTTGGGCAAAGATATCGAGGATGACTTCTTCGCGGTCGATGACGCAGATCTGGCTTAATTCTTCCCATTCACGTTGTTGTGAGGGGGCGAGTTGGTTATCGAAGACGATGCAATCGCATTCATGGGCGCGGGCGTACTCGGCTATTTCTGCGGCTTTTCCGGTACCGCATAGGTACTTTTTATGCATTGACCGGGAGTGGGCGAGATGGAGTTCAGCGATGCCGATACCTAGAGTGGTGACGAGCTCTTCGAGTTCTTCGAGGAGGCTGATATCATCATCTTGGGCGCGGCGGTCGAATGAAATACGCACGAGCAATGCGCGCTCGACCATTTCTGGTTTTTCCCTGACTTCGAACATGTGTCAGGTCATAGAAAGGGGATTTGTCAGTGAGGACAACACTTTTTCGAGCAATCTGGTGTCGGTGTGCAGAACGGGAGCGATCCCCTAGCTTCACGACATCAAAGCGAGGGGATCTGGAGCTTCCTTGAGGTTGAAGCAAAAGTGGGGTTATTCGGCTTGGAAGATAGGAATATCGTTGAGGTCAAATTGCCAGCCGGGGAACTCGCGCAGTGCTTTATAATCTTCGTTTGCAAGATGGCCGAAGACGAGTGGGGGGAGTATGTTACGGCCATCGGAGCCTTTTGTGTATTCTTTTCCTTTCTCTTCGATCATGAGCACGAATCCGACTTTACCGCCTGGGTTTTCACCGATGCCGATATCGAGTTGGATGGTCTCTCCTTCGCGGAGGGTGAACCAATCACCGTAGACGAGGTTGGGGCCAAAGGGGCTCTTGTGTGACGGCTGGTCACGGGAGTTGGCTCCACGTTTTTCGAGTGCGGGTCTGATGTTTGGCCAAGGTGCGATAAGTTTAGCGTTATTGTTGATGGCAGCACCGAGGTAGTCGTCGCCGAAGCCCACGAGGCGAAAGGTCCCGGATTTCGGAGCTTTGACTTTACCGCTGTAGTGGACCATCCAGCCACTGGGTTTGACGATGTCTTGGACATTGAAGAAGGTGGGGGCTGCATTGGCATTTGAGAATGGAATGGCAATGTAGCGCACGAAGAGCTCGTCAGGGGCTTTAAAGTGGTCGCGCAGACCGGAAGCCTTGAAGCGAGAGCTCTGGAATTTTTTAGCAAACTTGATGAAGTCCGCATTGTTGCCAACGGTATAGTCTTTGCGGGTATTACCACGTTTGTCTTGTTTGAAATCGTAGAGGAATCCACCGAGGGTGCCACTGAGCTTCGTGGGGGTGCCGAAGCCAGATGCGGCTCCGCCAGCTCCTGTACCGAAGTCGGTTCCATCGCCGAGACCGAAGTCATCACCAATGCCGAAATCGAGGTTCAATTCAGTGGCTTCCACATCCAGTGTTGGGATCGAGATTGCTGAGGCCATGTTGGCGACGATTGTGGGTGTCATGGCTGAGGTGGGGGAAGTGGGTTTACGCTCCACTTCGGTGCGCGTCTGAGGTTTTTCAATTGGAGGGTCGTCGGTGAGGGAGGTCTTGAAAGGGATCATCTCGAGGTTTGTCTTTTGCTCAATGCTCATCGTGATGATGAAGAGGATGAGGCCCACGAGAAAGGTTCCAAGGATGGCAATCAGGAGGGAGGAGATCGTCGAGTTACGTCTCTGAGCAGCTAAGGCAGCACGAGCATGTGGGGAGGTCATAGCGTGAATACTCATACCCTCATAACTCATGAGCTGGAGATTTTCTTAGATGGAGCTGCTTAAAATGATGAAAAAAGAGCCGCTGTGGCAGCCAATCCACAACGGCTCTTTAATACTATCACTACTCAGAAAGTGAACTTATGGGGGGAAATTTGTCTAGAAGGTCCAGACGATATCAAGGGTGATGCGTGAATCGGTGAGTCCGTCTTCATCATTAGTGAGGGGGATCTCATAGGCGGCACCCACATTGACGCAATCGGTGAATTTATAGCGTGCACCTGCAGCCAGGGTCACTGTGTCTTTGTTGACGCGTCCATCTTTAGAACCAAAGTTGATGAGGTCGAGGCCGTCGAATTCGAGGAGTTGGCCGAGATTTGCTCCTTGACCCTCGCCTTCGCTGAGCACGCGGAACCAATTGAGTTCGAGGAGTGGAACGAATTTTTCGGTGACATGATAGCTCACGTGGCCACTGAGGAAGGCAGTAGTGGATTCTTCACGGCCGTCGAAGGGAAGTCGAGTGCCTAGGGCTCCAGAGAACTGCCAACCATCGTGAAGTTTCAGGGCTGACATGATGAGATTCGCTGCTCCATCTCCATAGCCTTGGTAGACATCGCGGTTACCAGTGGGCACTTCGATGACACCAGATCCGGAGAGGACGAACTCATTGGTAGGGTCGTAGATGAATGCGTATTTGAGGCCAGCTGCGAGGTTGGCAAAGCCAGTGGCTTGGGGAACTGACTTGTCTGGGTTAAAGTCGACATAGCCATCCTTTGTGGCAATCAGTGAGATGCGTTCGTTAAAGGCGTACTCTAACTGAACGGCGAAGATATTTACATCCCCTCCAACAGGAACCTTGGTGCCGGCTGCGGAAATTTGGTCGGGCAGCTTGTGGTACATGTAGATACCGTGGATGTTAGTCTTAGGGAGAGCGTTGCCATGGAAAGTTGGGTTGGAAATAGGTGTGATGGCATTGGCAAAGGCGTCGGGAGTGGCCGCGACAGGAGCCATGGGGGGACCTGCTTGTGCAGTGATAGAAAGGCCAGCTAGAAGGCCTGTAGCAATAAGGTAGTTTTTCATAATGATTGAATCCTGATATTGGTGGAACCGAGGGGTGCTCGGCTGATGTGGTTACGCTAGCTTGTGGCGGGGGATTCTGCTGTGCAGCGATTGCTCCAAAGCTGCGCATATTTTGCCTAACAGATCAAATTGTGAGGTGGGGGAACAAAAAAAGCGCCCGATGTGGGCGCTCGAGAGAGGGGGGGAGGGTTAAAAAATTAGTTTTGGGAGGCAGCCTCTTTTTTCACTTTGCTAGCGGCGATGACGTACTCGGTAACGAGGCGTTCTTCTTCTTCTGAGAGCCCGGCATTCCAAGCCATCCCGGGAACGATCTTGTGCCACTCTTTAGTGGGGATTTCATTTGGGATCCATCGTTCATGGCATTGTGTGCATTGGCGCATGAAGATGGCGTGGCCTTTACCGAGGTCTTCGAGCGGGGTGCCTGTGGATGCGGCCATGGCCTTTGAGGGGGCGAATGGGTCATCATTTTTTGGTTGGGTACAGGCCGCGATGCAGGCGAGGAGGGTGGCAGCGGCAGGTATGATGAGGGTTTTCATGAGTAGATGTTAGTTTGAGAGTTCCGCTTTATATTCGGTGGGTGATTGTCCGGTGTAGCGGTGGAAGCTACGGTTGAACTGTGAGAGTGATTGGAAGCCAGTTTCGTAGGCGATTTCGATAATGCGCACGTTTTTGCTGGTGAGCAACTCTTTGGCCATTTCGATTCGGTGTCGGTTGATATATTCTACGACGGTGAGGCCGGTAGCTTTCTTGAATTGTTTACAGAGGTAGCTATTGGTTACATTGGCATTTTCGGCGAGGGCGTCGAGGCTGATTTTTTCTGAGAGTTTTTCGTGTATATAGCGTTTGGTAATATCGACGATGCCACCGGACTTGGGGTTAGGTTTGATCAGGAGGTTGTTGGCGAGATCCGAGAGTTGGAGGGCGAAGGCGCCGAGCAAGGTGAGTCGGGATTTGTACTCGTCTTTAGTATAGACTTTGGCTTCGTCGAAGAGGTAGACGACATCACGGGCAACGTGTGGTGGCATGGCCTCGGAGACTTTTAGAAAGAAGTCAGGGTCGATTTCTTTATTGTCGGTACGGACTTGTCCTGAGCGGAGGTAGGCGACGATACCGAGTTTGGTGTTTACGGGGATGAGGGTGGTGGTGATATTGGCATCGCAGGTAGCAGTGAATGCTTGTTGGTCGATGCGTTTTGAGAGGTCGAGAGTGTGTTCAGTGCAACGATTTTTACAGACTTCAGTATCGAGCATGAGGGAGCAGAAGTCATTCTTGCAGCGAGAGGATTCATCTTCAGGGGTACTGATGATATCGGGATGAATGAGAGCCAAGGTTTGACCTGTGACTTGTTCGAAGGCTGTTCGGTAGATCGAGAAGAGGTCGGTGGCGAGAAGTTCGGTATAGATGGTATCGGCTTCTTTAGGAATGCTGTTGTGCGTTGTTTTGGTCATCCAGTAGGGGAGGCTGCTTGCTCCGCGTGGGGAAACTAGCATAAGCGGTTGGCCATCGCAACTGTGGAGAGTGAGGGAGCTCATGAGCGATTACGTTGGTAGGGTTGGCTGACAATAGCGATGCTCAGCAGGGAACTAAGTGGCATCACGATCGCAGCGATCAAGGGGGACATGAGACCCAGTACGGCAACGATTAGCACCGTGGCATTGTAGAGGAGGGTGTAGGCAATTAAATTGAGCTTACGTCTCCGTCTTTGGGCGCCGATGCGGATCATTTCTGGGAGGAAAGCCATGGTTTCATCGGTGAAGAGGAAGTCGACATCAGCGGTGAGCATGTTGATGTTGGCAAAGGGGGCGCCGCTGAGTGAGGCCGCTTGGAGAGCGGGGAGGTCATTGACTCCGTCGCCAAGGTAGAGAACTGGCTGTTGCTTTTCTAACAACTCAATTGCTTCGAGTTTATCGTGAGGGAGGAGGTCACCTTGGAACTCTTGGATGCCGAGATGTTTGGCGAGTTCGTGGACGCGTTTTTGGGCATCGCCAGAGAGTATTCTGCAGGGGCTTGTCAAGGTGTTATTAATAGCGGTGATAGCTTGGGTGGCTTCACTACGTGCTGACTCAGAGAAGTAGAAGTCGCGGATTGTGTGTGTGTCAGAGGTAAACGCGCAGTGGAGTGATTCTGCATCATGGCCAGAAGAGTTGCGGCCTAATTGGAAGTTGCGACCATCATCTAGGGTCATGGAGGTACCGCGGCCAGGAGTTTCGACAACTTCGTTAGTGAAGGAGCTATTGGTGGTTCCGATTTGGATGAGTTGTGAGAAAAGGGATCTGCTGAGTGGGTGGAGTGAGCGTCTGGTGAGGGTGAAAAGAATTTCTTTATGTTCAGTGGATAGGGATTCCAGAGGTGTGGTCTCAGTGAGTTGAGGTTTATCGAGTGTGAGGGTGCCTGTTTTGTCGAAAACGACTTTACCAATGCGCGTGAGGTGCTCCCAGAAGCGTGAAGTGAGTGGGAAGATACCAAAGTAATGGGCGTATTTTGAGCTTCTGGTGTCGAGTAGGGGGAGGGCCAAACCGATGCCGCAGGGGCAGGAGACGACATAAATGGAGATGAGAACCTGAAATGACTTTACCCAATCGCCGGTCACTAGCAGCCAAGCGGCTCCTGCGACCAGACCTAAGACGATGATGACCGCGAGGTAGACTTGGATTGCTTTTTGCTGCGCTTGCTTGTTTGTATTGTTAGATTGTCGCGTATCGGTACTGAGGAGTTTTGCGATCGAGTTATCTTCGGTGGTGGAGGTGTTCGTTTGTACGGATATTGGGGTGGCGCTTTGGTTGACTGCACCTGCTGGGATGATGGCAGCGTGCTTAAAGAGTTGGGAACTGGGCTCCCCTGTGAGCCAAGCGAGTGAGAGATCGGCCTTTTCTGCAAGGAGGCTTGATTCGACTGGGACGACTGTACCTGGGGGGACGATGATGACGCTATCTGACGGAATATTTTCAGTATCTAACTGCTCGCCTTCTGGGGTGCGATAAAACTCAGGAATGGTAGTGTCAGTTTGGAATCTCTTATTGGCACGATTGAGTGAGGAGATTTGCAGTTGTTTCCCGAGCAGCATGAGGAAGGTAAAGATCGCCACAAAGTCGAAGTAGAAGAGAGCTTCGTGGCCAGTATACCAACCGATGAGTGAGCCGACATAGGAGAGAATGAGTCCCAGAGAGATGGGGAGATCCATATGGATGCCACCGAGTCGCAGTGCTGTCCATGCACGCTTAAAGAAGTAAGACCCTCCGACGAGCAAGGTGAGGGTGGAGGACGCCACGACAATGATGGTAAGGAGGCTTGAGAGGTCCTCACTGGTTTCCATGCCATTATAGCGTGGGAGGGTGAAGGCCATGGTGTTCATGGCGAGACCACCACAAATTCCGAGTCGCATCACTAGCGAGTCGGTAGTGCCTTTGTGTTTGCCTAATTTTTTGGGAAGGATTTCGTATCCGAGTTTAAAGAGGTCATCGGCGACCTCGGCAAGATCACATTGGTTTATGTCGATAGTGAGGTCGATGGAGCCTTGGGTGTTGTCGGCACAGGTTTCTAGGACTCCCTTGTGTTTTTTTGCTGCGGTTTCCACAAGCCATACACAAGCCATACAGGACATGCCGCTGAGACCAAGCTCTAGGCTTACAATGGATTCTTGGGTGTCTGCGTTGGCACTTTCTTGGAGCCAGCTCCAGTCTTTTTCTTGGAAGGGGCGTTCTCGGAGGGGGGAGAGGGTATCGTTAGACTTAAGCTTGTAAAATAAGTCGAGACCTTCGTCGTGAATGAGGTTGTAGACGCTTTCGCAACCGCGGCAGCAGAATTCCACTGAGGTACTCTTGAGAATAGGGGTGGAGCAATGTTTGCAGGCAGACAAGGTGATAGAAGGATATGAATGATGGTAGAACTCTAGTGGCAACAGCTGGGGAGATCCTTTGTAGTTGCCTCCGCCGGTGTTTCAGCTGCCTCTTGATTCGGGTTTTGTTCTTCAGCAGCCTGAGCGTTGTTCGTGAAGGGTAAGGTGCCTTGGAGTCGGATTGCTAGGATGACGGTTACGGCAACAAGAAAAGTGCTGCGTAGTCGGTTCTTCCATGGCCCTGGGATCCATTTTGTTAGGAGTCGAGTTGAGGACTGTGCCGCCCAGAGCAGGGGGATGGTTCCAAGGCTGAAGCAAAGCGCGATTTTAGCGCCTGTTAGAGTAGATCCTGAGAGTAAAGAAACACCGAATATGAGGTAGAGTGGGGTACAGGGAAGGCAGGGTGAGATGACACCTAAGAGCCCCCCTGCAACACCTGGAGGTTTATTCTGAGCCCAAGCCTTGGCCTTGTAGTATGGGAGGGTGAGAAACTTGAGTTTTGGGACTTGGATGAGATTAGGGAAGGCTGTGACGAGGAGAAATGGAATCATCAGCCACGGTAGGATGACCGCTGGTGAGTCGAAGAAGAAGCTGAGTGGTTGCTTTCCTATGAGACCAGCGAGTCCACCGATAATGGTGTAGGAGACGACTCTGCCGAGGTGGTAGGCTGTAGTTTCTAACAGCGCATGATCTCGACTTTTTGATTTACTGGTAACCGAGCATGCGAGTGGGCCGCACATGCCGACGCAGTGGATACTGGTAGCGAGTCCTGCACTGAGTGCAGCGATGGTACTCATTTCAGTCATTGGTACTGAGAGTGAGGTTATTGTTTAGAGATGGAGATGATGGTAAACCAGGCACAGACGAGGATGATGTGCATGAGAATGACCCAGAACCATAGGCTTTTATAGAATTGGAGTATCTTCATTTGAGATCTTCTTTGTAGAGTCTTGGGTTAGGGCCCAGGAAGCGTGAGGAAAGTTGTTGTTGGGAGTCGTCATCAGCGGTGACGGTGAACTGGATATTGATTGGGCCATTGTAGTCATCGACGGGGGATAGAACCGAGAGGGTGATTGTAGAGCTACCGAGGGGAGAGACGGTCATGGATCTGTCATCGACTACAAGTTTGTTAGTCGCTTTATCATCGAGGGCGATGGTATAAGTCGCTTCTCTGTTGCGTTTATTAGTAATGTTGACGACGAAGGTATTGCGGACTCCTTCTTTGCTTGCGTTATAGGTGGTTTGGCGCATGCGAGTGAGGTCGGCGTAGAAGGGTTTTGCCTTACTGATGAAAGTGGCGGTGAGTGCGCTGAGCCCCATCAGGGTAAAGAGGAGGTAGAGGAGGATACGCGGGCGAATGATTTTACGCTTTCCAGTTTCAATTCCAGCAGTGGAATCGTAGCGGATGAGGCCAGTGGGTCGGTTGACCTTTTTCATGATGTCATTACAGGCATCGATACAGGCGGAGCAAGCGACGCACTCGAGTTGGAGGCCATTGCGGATATCGATACCTGTTGGGCAGACATTGATACAGCGTTTGCAGTCGATACAGTCACCTTTTGGGGTCGTGTCACCTTTGCGCATTTTGCCGCGAGGTTCACCGCGTTTATGGTCGTAGAAGACGGTGACAGTTTGGTCATCGGTGAGGGCTGATTGGAATCTCCCGTAGGGGCAGAGGATGATACAGAATTGTTCACGGAACCAGCCAAAGCAGAAGGTGAAGATGGCCGTAAATGAGAGGATGAAGAGGAACTGGCTAATATTTTCTGTGGGAGCCGAAGTCATTTTTTCCCAGACGCCTGGGATGGAGACAAAGTAGGCGAGAAAGATATGTGCGAGGATGAAGGAGGCTAGGATATAGAGTCCCCATTTGATGGTGCGCTTGAGGGCTTTTGATCCTGACATGGGCGCGGCATCGAGCTTTTTACGTTTTGGGCCGTCACCATCTACGAAGCGTTCGATTCGGCGATAGAGGTGTTCGAGGAAGACGGTGTATGGGCAGAACCAGCCACACCAGACACGGCCGACGAGTGAGGCGAGAACGAAGAGGCTGAAAGCGAGTCCAGAGACGAGGAAGAAGAAAACCCAGAAGTCTTGAGTCAGGAGGGTGAGGCCAAAAAAGTGGAAGCGTCTTTCAGCGAGGTCGATGAAGACGGCTGGGTAGCCATTGATTTGTATCCATGGCAAGAGGATGTAGATAAGGATGAGGACCCATGCCGTGATGCGGCGGCGAATGGTGAAGGACCCTTTGACATCCGCTGGGTGGATATTGAACTTAGACCCATCTTGATTGATGGTGGAGAGGGTGTCTAAGTTCGGTGATTTTTGGTGTTGGTCCACAGTGCCTTATTTACTTGGGGTCTTGTTGGGGAGTGGCTGTGGGTTTGCTGAGCTGAGACGCAAGTTTAGCACGTTCTTGGCAATTCTTGCATGCGGTGCATTTGTCTTTGCAGGGCTCTTTTTTACGGTTGGGATCTGGGTGTTGCATCGATTGATAGGTTACTTTGTTAGGTGTTGCCATGAGGCGCAAGCGTAGGGACGGAGCCCACGCCTCATGGCGCATTGGGAGGAATTATTTTTTGTATTCTTTGAAGTCATCAGGGTTGAGGCTGATGAGGTAGGCTGTGACTTGAGCGACTTGTTCGGCTGAGAGGCCGGATTTCCCCCATGCAACCATCTTGAGGCCATTGTATCCGTTACTGCCTTCAGGTGTGCCTTCATTGATAATTTTGAAGACGTCCATGGGTTTGGCGCCGTAGTGCCATTCTCCGTCATTGAGGGCACGGCCTGTGGTGCCTCCATTTGCGGCGAGGTCAGCACCATGGCAAGCAGCGCACATAGAAGTATAGATACCTTCACCCGCGGAGACGACCGCGGTATCGGTTGCCCAGTCATTGACGAGTGAGCTGTCATCCATGTTATCGAGGAGTGCTTTGAGCGCCTGAGCTCGCTGTTCCTCAATTTTTGCGACTCGCTGGTCCATCACCTGTGTGGATGAGGGAAGTAGGTCGAGTGTGTAGTAGAGGGTGTAGTAGATGAAGAATGCAGCGATTGCCCCCCAGAGGGTGAAGAGCCACCAGTTAGGGAGTTTCTGGTCGTATTCTTGGATACCATCGTATTCGTGTTCGCGCAGGACGATTTCTCCCTTTTCGCGTGCGTAATCGGCACGTTTGATAGCTTCGTTAGAAGTGATAGGATCTTGTTCCATTTTATCCATGGGTCAAATTGGTTGGGGGTTAGTCGTCGAGGTCGATCGCATTTTTAGCGATTTGCTGAGCTTTCTCCTTATCCATTTTCATGGCGTAGACCATGTTGAAGACGAAGAGTCCGAGGGTAATGATGAAGAAGGTAATTTGAGCCAGCTGCTCCGGATTTTCTAAGACGTATTTTTTGATCATCGTGTTATCGGGTTAGCGTTTGGCGGTATCTTTTTTAATTTTACGGTCCGGGTCCTCGAATGGAGCGGGAGCGGGTTCTTTTGGATTTCCATCTTCATCGAGAGGGACTTCCCAAGCTCCGAGTTTTTGCATGTATGCGATGAGGGCGATGATTTCTTTTTCGGCGAGTTTCGCTTCAATTTCTTCGCGGCTCATGTCATTGCCGGCCCATGGGATGGATGGGTTTTTGTCGACGATGGACTTAGAGATTTCGAGTGCTTGCTCGTAGGCATGCTGTTGGATCTCGTCGTCAGACATGATTGGGAATGGCACTTTAAACATGTCTTTTTGGATTTTGATTTTCTTTGGCAGTGCCTTGAAATCAGTTTCTGTTGAGACGAGTGACGAGTAGGAAGGCATATTAGACTTCACTTCGATATCGCGCGGGTTCATGAAATGGCGGTAGTGCCAGAAGTTATCACGGATACCTGAGCGCATGACTTTGGAGCCATCGACGATGTCCCCCCCTTCGCGGGCGAGGTCTGGTCCTGTACGTTTGGAGCCCCACTGGAATGGGTGGTCGTAGAGTGATTCACCGAGGCGCGAGTAGTCGCCGTAACGGACGTAGTCGGTTTCGAGCAAGCGAATCATCTGTGAGTGGCAGTTATAGCAGCCTTCTGCGATGTAGACATCACGGCCTGCGAGTTCGAGAGGTGTGTAGACGACCTGGAGGCGGTCATCGATAATCTCAGCTTTGGCAGTGAGTGTGTTAGGAATTATCTGGACGGCACCACCGATGGCAGCCGTGAAGAAGGTTACGATGGTGAAGGGGAGGTAGTTGGCAGTGATTGTGTCATGCCAGTCAGCCCAAGTTTTCGCATTTCTCTTGAATCGGATGAAGGAGAGGACTCCAAAGAAGACCATGCCGGCGAGGGCAAACCAGTTACCTGGATTGGTCACCCAGAATACGAGGGCGAGGATGAAACCGAGTACGGCAGCGAAGGGGTCTTGTTTGACAACGGTGCCGACGGTGACTCGGTCGACTTCCTTACGGTCGCGTACTACGACTTCGACGGTGGTGTCGATGGCATTGCCTCGCTTACAGGTCATGAAGAGGTTGTAGGCGAGAAGGAAGAAGCCGATGAGGTAGAGGCCTCCACCGAGTGAGCGCATGACGAGCATGAGCTGTGCTTCATCGAGGGTCTGAACGAACTGCTTCACGACGTAGCCATTTTGCGTTTCGTTGAGGGCGAGTGATTGACCGATACCGGCAACCCACATGGAAGCGACATAGAGGAGGATGCCGATGAAGCCGACCCAGAAGTGGGCATTGGCGAGTGATTTTGAGTAGAGTTCGGTTTTCCAGAGGCGTGGGGCGAGCCAGTAGAACATGCCTGCAGCCATGAAACCGTTCCAGCCGAGCGTGCCTGAGTGAACGTGACCGATGGTCCAGTCAGTGTAGTGGGAAAGGGCGTTTACGGACTTGATAGAGAGTAGTGGGCCTTCGAATGTGGCCATACCGTAGAAGGTTACGGCGGCAGCGAAGAACTTAATCACCGGGTCGGTGTGAAGTTTGCTCCATGCACCGCGGAGGGTGAGCAAGCCGTTAAGCATGCCTCCCCATGAGGGAGCCCATAAGATCACTGAGAAGAGCATACCGAGGATTTGTAACCACTCGGGAAGTGCTGTATTCAAGAGGTGGTGAGGGCCCGCCCAGATGTAGATAAAGACGAGTGCCCAGAAGTGGATGATGGAGAGTCGGTAGGAGTAGACGGGGCGGTTCGCTGCTTTTGGCAGGAAGTAATACATGATACCCAGAATGGGGGTCGTCAGGAAGAAGGCGACCGCATTGTGTCCATACCACCATTGAACGAGAGCGTCTTGGACGCCACCAAAGATTGGGTAGGAATGGGTGAGTGAGGTCGGTATTTGGAGGTTATTGACTACATAGAGCATAGTGATCGTGATGATCGTAGCGATGTAGAACCAGAGTGAAACGTAGAGCGACTGTTCGTTACGCTTGATGAGAGTCCAGAAGAAGTTCCATCCAAAGATGAGCCAAGTGACCGCGACCAACAAATCGATTGGCCAGATGAGCTCTGCGTATTCTTTACCTTGAGTGAGGCCGAGTGGGAGGGTGACAGCTGCAGCGACGATAATGAGCTGCCAGAGCCAGAAATGAAGCCATGTGAGCTTATCGGATGCGACGCGACAGCGGCAGAGGCGCTGAGTCGAGTAGTAGATACCAGCGAACATCATATTGCCTACAAAGGCGAAGATGGCGGCATTGGTATGAACTGGACGAAGGCGTCCGAAGGTGATGTATGGGATACCTTCACTTTCGGCTGTACCACCCGAGAAGAATTGGATGATAGGTCCCAGTGCTGCTGAGTCACGGACTGCGCCCCATGAGATGTTAAGTTGGAGTGAGGCGAGAACCCCAGCAGCCATTCCGACAAGCCCCCAAATGATGGCAGCCCAAAGGAAATAGCGAACGCATTTATCGTTGTAGGTAATGGTTGTTTGATTCATAGGGAATCATTTTTTGTTTGGTCTTTGGTAGATGGCTCAAATTCGTCATCCTCTAACAAAGGAAGCAGCGCTGATCGGTCAGTGCTGCTTCCTTTTTTACGCCATGATTCAGCGGCAAAACACACGATGAATATCACAGCTAAGAGGAGTGATATAAAGATGGTGAGATGGAGGACTGGCATGGCGTTGGATGCTCAATTTGAGTTGAGGGAATCTGGCAAAATCAGAAAAGATGCTCTCAGCCGATTTTGTCCAAGATAGAACAATATACGCAAACTCACTTGTTAGGGTCAAGTCAAAGAGTCAGTCGAAAATGTTAGTGTGTTTGTCTTTGTGTCTTACAGTGAGTGAGTCACGTTTGGGGTGGGAGAGGGGGCGAGAGGTGAGGGAGCCAGGGGTGTGCAAATTTTGCACAGTCACAGTGGAGGAGAAGATGGTGTGAGGGGGGCTGAGGTGAGAGTTGGAGAGGCGGGGAGGTAGAAGAGGGGCTTTTTTTAGCATTCTCAAGTGAGGGTTGAATTGGTAGCAGTCGCGTATGCGAATCATTGCAGGTAGTGCTAAGAGAAGAGAGATCCGAGTTCCGAAGGCTTTAGTGAGGCCGACGACGGACCGTGCACGTGAAGCCTTATTTTCCATTTTACAGGCATATGTTGATGGTGCGCGGGTATTGGATTTATTTGCGGGAGCGGGGTCATTGGGGTTGGAGGCATTGAGTCGTGGTGCGCATTCCTGTACTTTTGTGGAGCAGAATAAGGGATGTGTGAAGGTTGTGGGGGAGAATTTGGCAAGCTTGGGCTTAGCTGGTGGCACTGTGGTTCAGAGTGATGCTCTGGCCTATGTAAAGAGGGGGAGGGAAAGTTTTGATCTTATTTTTGCGGACCCTCCTTATTATAAGGTTCCTGGGGATACTGACTTTGCTTCTCAATTGTTAAGCGAAGCGGGGCTGCTCGGGATGTTAGCCGATGATGGCTTGTTAGTTGTAGAGGTAGATTCTCAGCACAAGCCAGAATTGGGAATGGGTTGGAGGCTTGTGGACAAGCGGACTTATGGTGGATGTACGATGTTATTTATCAAGAAAGTAGGGTCTTAGATGAAAGTGAGTGGATTATTTTGGGTGCGATTAGTGTACAATCTGATCTTACCTATTTTATTGGTTATTGGGGTGGGTCCGTGGGTCATTAAGATGTTGAAGCGGGGAGGTTTTGGCACAGGTTTATTAGAGCGCATTGGAATCTATGACGAATCTGTGGATTTTGAGCCGAGTGGGGTGGTGTATATCCATGCTGTGAGTGTGGGTGAGGTTTTGATTGCCTTGAAGTTGATAGCATCGTGGCAGAATATGTATTCGGAGGATTCTATTGTATTAGCGCCGACGACGGCGACTGGGCATGCAGTGGCGGTGGAGCAGGCACCGAGTAATGTTAGGGTGATTTATAGCCCAGTGGATTTACCATGGGTGGTGGGAGGCATGTTGAAGCGTTTTGAGCCGAAGCAATTGGTTTTGATAGAATCGGAGGTTTGGCCAAATTTATTAGCGATGGCACATGAGCGTAGGATACCGATTACGGTTGGCAACGCACGTCTTTCGCCACGGTCTGAGAGGCGTTACCAAAAGGTTCGTGGCTTGGTGGCTCCTATTTTTGGCTTGTTTGATAAGGTTGGGGTTCCCGATGCGGCGGATAGTGAGAGGTGGCAATCTATTGGAGTCTCAAGAAAAGCGATCGAGGTAACAGGGAGTATTAAGTTTGATCAGGCAGGAGCAGTTGCACCGCGTTGTCGGCCTGAGTTTCAGGAGATGCTCGATGCCTTTGGACGTGGTCGCAAGGTGGTTATGGCATTGAGTACTCATGCTGGGGAAGAGGCAATGGTAGCCGAAGCTATGTTAGAAGAAGAGGGGTTATGTGTGATTGTGCCTCGTCATGCTGAACGCCGTGATGAGGTGAGGGGGGATTTGGAGAGGTTAGGTTATGAGGTGATTCTCCGAAGCCAATTTCGGGTTCCGCGTAATCCTGAGAGTGCGTGTTTTGTGATTGATAGCACGGGTGAGTTACGTGATTGGACAGCTCATGCGGATGTGGCTATCATTGGTAAAAGTTTTCTTGGAATCGGGGGACAGAACCCGACTGAAGCGGTGGCGGCAGGTGTACCCGTCATCACGGGGCCTGACATGAGTAATTTTGAACCGTTAGTTTCGATGTTGAGAGAGGTGGGGGGCATTGAGTGTTTAGGGAGCGGGGCTGAGATCGGGGAGGCTGTGCGTCGCGCATTGAGTGGTGCTTGTAGCCAAGGTGTTGCAGCTGCGCAGCAAGTGTTAGAGCTACATCAAGGTGCAACGAGACGTACTGTAGAGGCACTGCGCGTCACCTAGCCGGTAGGAAAATCGGTTTCTTGCTTTTACTATCTCTCGACTAGGAATAGATGAATCGAGTGTGGTTCAGTCTGGTGAAGTTTGCGCTTCGCGATTTTAGAGTTAATCGGAATGAGCTTTCGTCCATTCCGTTTCTATCAATGGTCTTAGAAGAAGCCTAGGGCGTCCATATCGAAGATAATTGTGACGTCTTCAGGTGGTGGGGTAGCCGCTAGAGTGCGTTGGACATGTTGGTGGAGGGCGCGCGCCGAGGTGGATTTCAGCATGAGTTGGTAGCGGAACTGGCCGTGGGCGCGAGTGAGTGGGGAGGGCATCGGTTCTCCGATTTCAATTTGTGGAGGGAGATCTTTTTGGAGACGCTTGTGGAGGTTTTCTAGGGTGAATTCTGCGCGCCGCTCATGGGTGGATCGGGTGCCAAGCAGGGCGCAGTGTGAGAATGGGGGGTAGACGAACTGGTTGCGGAATTGGAGTTCTTGTTCTGCATATCCATCGAAGTCGTGATGGCGGGCGAACTGGATGCTAGGACTGTGAGGGGTGAATGTTTGGACAATGACTTCACCTTCTAACTCGCCGCGGCCGGCTCTGCCAGCAACCTGGGTGAGAAGCTGGAAGGTGCGTTCACCTGCTCTGAAATCGGGGACGTGGAGTCCGAGGTCGGCATTGAGGATCCCCACGAGTGTGACATTGGGGAAGTGCAGGCCTTTCGCGATCATTTGCGTACCAATGATGATGTCAATTTTGTGAGCTTTGAATTTATTTAGGGTATCGCGCAGGGCATTTTTGCGGCGCATGGTATCGGCATCGATACGTGCCATGCGTGCTTGGGGGAAGACTTTCTGGATGACCTCTTCTACTTTTTGGGTTCCGAAGCCTTGGAGGCGGATGGCCTCGTCGCCGCAGCTCGGGCATTTTTTTGGTGGGAGTGCCTGGTAGCCACACATGTGGCAGATGAGCCGTTCTTCAGTGCGGTGGTATGTTAGGGGGATGGCACAATGCTGGCACTCGCACACGTGGCCACAGGGGGGGCATTGGAGTGAGCGGGCGAATCCTCGGCGGTTGAGAAAGAGGATAATTTGTTCCCCTTGTTTGAGTTTTTTTTCCATCGAGACGCGAAGTCGATCGGAGAGGATGGCGACACGGCCTTTTTGTTTTTGGGCTTCGATGCGCATATCGAGGACGCGCATGATGGGCATTGCTTGGGAATCGGCCCTTTGGGTGAGCCGGATGAGTTCATACTTTCCCGATTGGGTATTCTGGAAGGATTCGAGTGAGGGGGTGGCAGAGCCGAGGACGACGGTCGCTTTTTCGAAGTGTGCTCGCAGGACAGCGATATCGCGGCCATGGTAGCGGGGGGCAGTTTCTTGTTTGTAGGTGTTCTCGTGTTCTTCGTCGACAATGATGATGCCGAGGTTGGTGAGTGGGGCGAAGATGGCGGAGCGTGCGCCGATGACGATGCGGGCTTCTCCGTTTCGAATGCGGTGCCATTCATCGAAGCGTTCCCCCTGAGAGAGGTGGGAGTGAAGGACGGCCACTTGGTCTTGGAGAGATGCGAAGCGGGATTTAAAGCGTTGGACTGTTTGGGGGGTGAGTGAAATTTCAGGAATCAGGACGAGGGCGCTTTTGCCTTGGTCCAGAGTATGTTGGACGGCTTGGAGGTAAACCTCAGTTTTGCCGGAGCCAGTGACGCCGTGGAGGAGGATAGGTTTAGGGGTGCCAGATTGGTTAGTCTTAGGTGTGGTGATCTGGTCGAGAGCTTGTTTTTGTTCGGGGTTGAGATTAAGTGGTGTGGTTTCGAGGAATTCTTGGTCTTCGTCTGGGTTGCGGCGGACAGCCTCTTCAATGAGCTGGAGGTGGCCTTTTTTCTCAAGTGATTTGACTGCGGCACTGACGGATCCCCCCCCGAGTTCTTTGAGGCTCATCGTTCCACCATTGGCTTGGAGAAGCTTGAGGATGATGTGTTGTTTGGGAGCGCGTTTTGCCATTTTTTCGAGCTCGTCAGCTTCAGGCATGGCGGTGAGTGAGGCAACTTTCCTAGTTTTCTCACTATGCGCGTCTTGTCTAACTGACTCGGGGAGGAGGGCTCGCATGACTTGCTCGAGAGGTGCGACGTAGTAATTGGCGATCCATTTTCCCAGCTGCATCAGCTTGGGGGTGATGAGTGGCTCTGGGTCAATCAGGGCACTGATTTGGCGTAGAGCGAAGTTCGTTTGTGGTGGAGGGCCAATGTCGATAACGGTGCCCGTAGAATCTCTGCTTCGGAGAGGCACGCGCACACGGCAGCCAGGGAGGATCTGCATAGTCTCGGGGACGAGGTAATCGAACATAAGTTCTGAGGGACCATCGATGAGGACTTTTGCGGATTGTTGCACGTGGGCGAGTGTGGTGTGAAGTTCTTTGGGTGTGAAGTGAGAAAAGGTAAAAATCGTTTACTTAAGTTTTATCGGCTGAATGCTTGTTCGTGCTGGAGCTATTGCTTGTCGATAGACATTCCTCCAGAGTGTTCTGCAGGTTTCTGATAGCATCATTATTGGGAGGGAAGTTAGGAGAGTGGTGTCCTAAATTGGGAGATGAGTACGTTATTAGGAGTATGATGAAGTTGATTGTGAGTTTATGGGCTGCGCTGAGCTGTTTAGGTTTTGCGCAGGGAGGTTATGTTCCTGAGGAGGGATCTGATGAACTCAGAAAGAAACGGGGCAAGAAGGAGATGAAAGTGGACCCCTCCTTACCGATGGTTTTGATATTGGGGGATTCGATCTCTATTGGCTATACCTCTGGGGTGCGCAAATTGCTGAAGGGGAAAGCAAATGTCATTCACAACCCAGGGAACAGCCAAGGAACGACCCACACATTGAAGCATTTGGACGATTGGTTGAAATTGCAGAAATGGGATGTGATTCATTTCAACCTTGGCTTGCACGACCTGAAGCGTGTGAAAGTGGCGGGCAGCTCTCAGAATAGCGATGACCCCAAGGATCCATATCAGGCGGATTTGAAGACTTACACGGAAAATTTAGAGAGGGTAGTGGCAAAGCTGAAAGGGTCTGGGGCTCAGTTAATTTTTGCGACGACGACACCTTTTCCAGCTGGCGTGTCTCCCTACAGAGACCCTGCTGACGCAAAGCGATACAATGAGGCAGCTTTGAAAGTAGTTGGTTCAGAAGGCATAGAGGTGAATGACTTATACGCCTTGATGTTACCGAGGCTGGGGGAAGTTCAGAGAGCAAAGAATGTGCATTTTAAGCCTCAGGGTTCGGCCTTGATGGCAGAGCAGGTGGCGAAGAAAATTTCTGCTCAATTGGCGGAGAAATAGAACTGATTGCTACTGGCGGGGAGAGTTGCTAGAGAGTGGGCATGGAGCGGCTTCATGTCCTTTTTGTTTGTGGGAAAAACCAATGGCGCAGTCCGACTGGAGAGACGATTTACCAGAATGACCAGCGGCTGGCGGTACGATCCGCTGGGGTGAGTGAGAAGGCGCGGCGCTGCGTCCGCAGGGCTGATTTGGAATGGGCTGATTTGGTATTTGTGATGGAGGGGGATCAAGGGGCGAAATTGGTTCAACGGTTTCGTGGGGAGTTGGTTGAGATGCCAGAAATTGTCAACTTGGAGATTCCTGACCTATACACATATATGGACCCAGAGTTGGTCGATTTGATAGAAGGTGGGGTAGAGACTGAGCTTGAGGGTTGGTTGGGATGAAGCGGATGGATGCAAAAGAAAAGCCCTGACTCCGAGGCAATTGCTCAAGAAGTCAGGGCTGGAGAATTAGGAAACAGCAGATGATAGGAATTCTATTTGAGGCTGTCTTGAATTTCTTTAGGGAGAGGCTTCATCGCTGTTTGGGGTACGGTGTTCGTCTCCATCCCTTGCCAGAGTTTGGTCGTTGTCTGGGTGGTTTCTCCACCGGTTTGAAGGAAGAAGCCTTGCTTGACCGGGCCGGCGTCGACATTTTCTGAGGGAGTATTGTCGGCGGTGAAGCGTGCGTTGGTCATGGGTTTCCAAGTTTTACCGTCTGCTGATGCATAGGCATTGAGGTATTGCGCCCTGCGAGAGATTTTCGCTGACTCGTAGTTTCGGCGGAAGTCTTCCACAAATGAGTAGATGCCATTTCCGAGTTGTTTACCTTTTGCGAGGGTTTGGAATTCGGTCATCAACTGCCATTGCTGGCTTTGGTTGTTGAAGAAGTAGCCGGTGTAGCGAGTGGCTGCGTCGTTGATGCGCTGGGACTTGACGAGGAAGCTGACGGATTCACCGACTTTCCAGTCGTAGTTATAGAAGCTTTGTCCGCCGGTGCCTTCGTTGCCGAAGCGGCCGGTGCGAACGCCCTCGCCTTTACGGATGAGTTTGGTGCGTCGGTCTTCTGGCACTGCTTTTGGGTTTTGGCCATGATTGGGTTCCCAGATGGAGAAGATCACGACCTTTTTTCCATTTGGGAGCTCTTGCATACCGAGGTAGCCCATGTGGAAGCCTAGAGCGCAGAAGTAGGTGCCGGGAGCTGATTTATCGACTTTGAGGTCGATGTAGGCATAGCTTGGGTCATTGACAGATTTTTTGTAGCCGAGGTGGACTGAGCGGCACTGGCGTTTTGCAAGTTCAGGTCCACTGATAGCTTGTGCCTGCGAGATAATGCAGAGGCTCAGGATGGCTGTGGTGATTGTTTTGAGCATAGTAAAGGTACTAGCGTCACGCTTCGAATCTTCCATCTAGAATTCTCTGTGGTTTGAATCTGGTACCAACTGGTAGATCAGATGGCGCCGTAGGCGACCATGGCATCGGCGACTTTGACGAAGCCAGCGAGGTTGGCGCCTTTCACGTAGTCGATATCTCCGTGGACTTCTTGGCTATGCGTGAGGCACTTGTGGTGGATGTCTGCCATGATCGTTTTGAGTCGGGTGTCGACTTCTTCACGGGACCAAGCGATGCGCAGGGCATTTTGGCTTTGTTCTAATCCAGAGACTGCCACGCCACCAGCATTGGCTGCTTTTGCGGGGCCGAAAATGACACCTCCATTTTGCAGTGTGAGTACACCCTCTGCGGTGGTTGGCATATTAGCGCCTTCCACAAGTGCATGGATACCATTTTTGACGAGATGTTGGGCGTCTGACTCGTTGATTTCATTTTGGGTAGCGCAGGGGAGAGCGAAGTCAGCTTTGACGGCCCATGGACGTTTCTTGGCGTGAAACTCGCAGCCGAAGGCGTCAGCGTATTCATGGATGCGGCCGCGGCGCACTTCTTTGAGGTCTTTCAGGAATTCGAGTTTTTCTCCGGAGATACCATCTCGGTCGTAGATGAATCCTGAAGAATCGGAGGCGGTCAGAGCTTTACAGCCGAGTTCGTCGAGTTTTTCGATGGCGTAGAGGGCCACGTTTCCGGAGCCAGAGACGAGAGCGGTTTTGTTCTCTAGGCTTTCACCTCGGTGTTGGAGGATTTCTCGGAGAAAGTAGACGGCACCGTGACCAGTAGCTTCTTTACGTCCTGCACTCCCACCGAAGGAGAGGCCCTTCCCGGTCATGACACCGGCGAAGCGGTTATTGAGTCTTTTGTATTGTCCGAAGAGGTAGCCAAGTTCTCTGCCTCCGACTCCGATATCGCCGGCTGGCACGTCAGTGTCTTCACCAATATGGCGTTGGAGTTCGGTCATCATGGCGTGGCAGAAGCGCATGACTTCGGCGTCACTTTTACCTTTTGGGTTGAAGTTTGAGCCTCCTTTAGCGCCGCCCATGGGGAGTCCAGTGAGAGAGTTTTTAAAAGTTTGTTCGAAGCCAAGGAATTTGAGGGTGTCGAGGTCGACGTCTTTATGGAAGCGGAGTCCGCCTTTGTAGGGGCCGATGCTATTGTTGAATTGGACGCGCCAGGCTCGGTTAGCTCTGACATTGCCGGCATCATCCATCCAAGTTACTCGGAAGGTGATAATGCGGTCGGGTTCCGTCATGCGTTCTAAGACGCTGGCATCACGGTATCGTTGGGTTGAGGCTATGAGGGGCATGACACTCTCCACGACTTCATGAACGGCTTGGTGAAAATTTGGCTCTGCTGGGTTGCGGCGCACGAGGCCCTGCATGAAGTTGTCGATGTCACAGAAGGATTTTTTAGTCATGTTAGTAGGAGGTGGAAGTTGTGGAACTTATTCACGAAAAACCAATGAGAGCGCAGAAGCGACAATTTGTATTCTAGCAATGGTATACGAACTCGTCGTTAGAACCAAGGTTAGAATTCCTCGTGAAGAGGGATGGACACTGTGACCGGGGGGCTGAGTTATTTGAGGAAGCTATGGGAGAACATGGCTGCACCGATCACCCATAGGAAGGTGGCGATGACTAAACCGGTAATACCGTAGAAGGAGGAAACGAATCCAGCTAGGATCATGGAGAGTCCGATGAGTCTTCTGATGGGCATGAAGGAGAGGTTAGCATGCCAGATGGGATAGCTCAAGTGAGCTCCGTATTAGCGGCGACATTTGTCAATGAGGTCCTCGAGATATTTTGTAATTTCTAACAACCCAGTAGTGTAGTCGTTAGGTTGCAAGCAATCGAGGTTAGAACGTGCCTCTTGGAGCATTTGGGCTGCAGTATTGAGGGAGTCGTCAACAGCTTCTGCGTATGCTTCTTTACCGACTAGGCCTTCGAAGTCGAGCGGCTCCTTATCTTTAATAGATTTTTGGAGTTGCTTCTTAGTACTGTTAGGTGCGGTTTCGAGGAGATTGAGAAGTGGGAGGGTGAGTTTCCCTTTTTCGAGATCTGTTCTGAGTGTTTTACCGACGGTATCTTCGGATCCTACGAGGTCGAGGCAATCGTCATAGATTTGGAATGCGGTACCGAGTTTGAGGCCGTAGTCGTAGATTTTTTGTTCGGTATCGGAGTTGGCGCCTGAGAGTGAGGCTGAGATACCAGCGGATGCAGCGAAGAGCGCACCCGTTTTCATGGCGATGACCTGAAAGTATTCTTCTTTGGTCAGGCTGAGGTCGAAGCGGCGTTGGGTTTGGATGACTTCACCTTGGCAGACTTCGCGCGAGGCGGTACCGACTTTTCGGCAGATATCGATGCAGCCGAATTCGGTAGCGAGGAGGAGAGCGTGAGAGAAGAGGGCGTCGCCGAGGAGTACGGCCATGCCATTGCCCCATTTTGCATTTGGGGTGGGGGTTTTACGGCGGGTATCGGCCTCATCGATAATATCGTCGTGGACGAGGGTTGCCATGTGGATGAGTTCAAAGATGACGCCAATTTTGAGGTTATCATCTGAGATTTTTCCGAGTGCGCCACCGGCGAGGACAGCGAGAGCTGGGCGGATACGTTTGCCGCTGGTGTTACAGATATAATCGATGTAGGGGGCAACCTCTGGGTCAAAGGCATTGACCTGCTGGGAAATTTGTTTTTCAACCTGCTTAATTTCCTTGCGGACGAGATCGAAAGCGATGCGTCCTTTTGAGTCAGAAAATGGTTTGAGGAGTGCCATGTGGTCTACGTGTATGCGAGTGCTGAGGGCTGGGGGCGAGGATTCTTCACAGTCGGCGGCTAGATGCAACCGTAATCGTGTCGGTTACGAGTGGCCGAAGAAGTATCTTGCGCTTTCGAGGATGCCGTGGGCAGTTTCTGCGATATTGAGTCCTGTGGTTTGGAGGTGGAGGTGCGCAACTTCTTGGTAGATTGCATTACGCTGAGCTAGCATTTTTTCGATGGTTGCACGAGGGTTCTCGGTTTGCAGGAGCGGTCGGTTAGAGTTACGGGAGGTGCGTTCGAGGATGGTGTCAGTATTTGCGTCGAGCCAGACGACGTAGCCGAGTTCACGGAGGAGTGGGCGGTTTTCTGGACGAACGGGGAGGCCACCACCAGTGGCTATGATATGATGGGTGAGGCCGTCGGAGATGAGTTGTTGGACGGTGAGGGTTTCTGATTCTCGGAAGTAATCTTCGCCTTTGAGTGAGAAGATATCGGCGACGGAGAGTTTTTCGTTTTCTTCGATTTTACTATCGGTATCGATGAGTGGGTAGCTGAGGAGTTGGCCGAGTTCTCTGCCGATGGTGGATTTTCCCGAACCCATAAAACCAACTAAGATGATATTCTTAGCGGGAAGAGGTTCTGAGCATTCATGATTCATGGGGCTGAGTGTAGGTGAGAATAAGGGCATGACCAGAACGGAGATGCCAAAATGTGGATGCCTAGGATAGGCGAATCATGTCTTTGATAAATTGTCTCCAGAGGAAGCAAAGTCCTCTGAAGGAATAGCGGAATTTGCCATTTTCACTGAGAGTGATGATCCCGGAGTCGAGGTTATGTTGAATTTGGGTGGCCATATCATTTTCGACTTCTTCATTGAGGGCGTCGGGGTCAGGCATCATGAGGGCATCGAAGTCCGTGCCTTTTTTCTGGATAAATCGTCGGTGGTTATTGAGGGAGTCTTCGAGTGTGCAGTGCCTGCAGGTGAGTTGGTTCCAGGAGACGTGCGGGGCGTTTTTGAGGGTCGGAGAGAAGGGGAAGTTGCTGGTGCGGTAGACCTTACCGTCTTTACAGCGTGATGAGATAGTGAGGTAGGAGAAGGCGATATTGGATTGTTTACAGAGGCAGATGGTGACGACGGCACGTTCCTCTGGGTGCCAGTAGAAGCTGTAATGTTGGGAGGAACCGGCCCAGTCCCAGCTATAGTCTGAGCTATGTTCGAAATCGAGGGCTTCGAGTTCATCGATATTGTGTGCAGCTTCGGGGAAATGCTGGAGTCTTGGGCGGCCCTCTTCATGGAGGTGGTTTTTGAGTGGGAGTCTCAGTTTTCGGACGCGCGAGCCCAGTTCGATCCAGGGGAGTAAGAACCATAGGAAGATGGATGCGATGGAAAGCAGGAGGTTTGCGGTGAGGAAGTAGACGATCACGCCGCTAGCGAGGAGGTAGACAAGGGCTCCGAGTTTGCGGAATAGGCGTTTGCGACAGGAGCGCAAAGCCATGCCGATGAGGATAATGCCGATAACTGTGAGGGATTCTTGCATGTGAGATGTCTAGGTCATCTGGACAAAGAGTTTCGTCCGCTGACCGCAGTTTTGATTATTTCTAGGAATGGTGCCTATCAGGCTATTCGGGTATAGGCATGGGGCATTTATGGGGGGCTGCCGGTATTGTCATTTGTATGGTGGATCTAAATTTTCGCTGTATCGGGAGGAGACAGCGGAAAGGGATATAGAATCGCTCAGGAATACGTCAAGAGCAAGGGAAGGCTAAAAAAACCATTGAGGCGATGGGATTGGGCGTTACTTTGCAGGCATGGCGATTGAAACATATGAATCTTACCGTCCAGAGATCCACCCTTCGGCATTTATCGCGGGTAGTGCTGACGTCATTGGGCGTGTCAGAGTGGGTGAGGAGGCGAGTATTTGGTACAACGCGACATTGCGTGGGGACATCAACGAGATTGTGATTGGGCCGAAGTCCAATGTGCAGGACAATGCGGTGATTCATTTGGCAGACGATTATGGAAGTTACTTGGGAGAGTTAGTGACAGTGGGGCATGGGGCGATCGTCCATGCTGCGACAGTGAAGGATGAGGTTTTGGTAGGCATGGGGGCATGTATCTTGGATGGAGCAGTGATTGGGGAGCGTTCTATCATTGGGGCAAATGCTCTTGTGACAGGGGGCACAGTGATACCACCTGGGTCATTGGTGATGGGCTCACCGGCAAAGGTGGTCAAAACGCTCGATTTGGAAGATCAACGCAATGTGAAGCATTGGGCTGAAAAGTATGTGCTACAGTCACGCAAGTATATGGCTCGTGATGGCCAATAAAGTGAGGGAGATCGATTATGTCAGCAGAAGTAGTGAGAGTGGAGCCTGTGGCCTTGATGCCAACCCAAGCGGGGTGTGCGGTGTTTTTAGGGGATGGTGAAAAGGTGACGGTGTTTTATGTGGACCCATCGATTGGGGCGGCGATCAATATTGCTTTGGCAAATGAGGAAGTGGTGCGTCCGCTGACCCATGATTTATTTAACAGCACATTGCAGGCGCTGGGTGGGCGGATGATGCGTGCATTGATTGTGCGTGTGGAAGATGAGGTTTATTATGCGCGGCTTTTCATTGAAGCTCAGAATGAAATCATGGAGCGCAAAATTGTGGAGATGGATGCTCGGCCGAGTGATTGTATTGCGCTGGCTGTGCGTTGTGGTGCGCCGGTGTATTTCCTAAAAGAGGTATGGGATGGCTTGGAAGATATGCAGCCACTTTTGGAGAAAATGAAACTGGAAGGTGGCTTGTGAGCGATCGATCGTTTTAAAAATAGAGGTAGAAAAAGTTGGGGCTAACAGTTATAGGGTGCAGTGATGAATACAATGATCGCAGCATTTGATACGGCATACTTATTAGCTCAGGGAGCGGATTGGGGTATGAGAGTACTTTTGGCATTAGTGACGCTCTTTGTGGGGTGGAAAGTGGCGGGTTGGCTTGGCATTTTGGTAGGCAAGCAGCTCGACAAGAAGGGGGTGGATGCGACGATTAAGCCATTTATTTGCACCTTGGTAGCGACCTTGGTGAAGGTCGGGGTGGTGGTTTCAGCGATTGAGACGGTAGGAGTGCAGGCGACATCTTTTGCGGCAATCTTTGCAGCAATGGGTTTGGCGATTGGTATGGCACTGAGTGGTACTTTGCAGAATTTTGCTGGCGGGGTGATGTTGTTATTATTCCGTCCATTCAAGGTGGGTGATGTTATCGAGACTCAGGGGTTCACGGGGTGTGTGAAGGAGATTCAGATTTTTCAGACGATTTTGCTGACACCAGATAACAAGATGATTCATCTTCCGAATGGGAAGGTTTCTAACGACTCGCTGGTGAATTACTCAACGATGCCTGAGCGTCGTGTGGATTTCAGTTTTGGTATTGGTTACGGCGACGACATTGACAAAGCGCGCGAGGTGCTGCAATCGGTTCTCGGAGCTCAATCGGCCATTATCACCGATCAAGAAGGGAGAGAACCCTTCATCAAGGTAGGTGAGTTGGCTGATAGCAGTGTCAATTTCACGGTACGTGTATGGGTAAAAGCTGCTGATTTTTGGGATGTCCACTTCACGACAATTGAGGCTGTGAAGAAGGCATTTGATGCAGAGGGTATTTCTATTCCATTCCCGCAGCAAGACGTGCATATGCACCAAGTTCAGTAAACAGAGATCATTTTCAAAAATACAAAGAGCCGTAGTGTGGAAATTCACTACGGCTCTTTTATTATGAGTCTAGGCAGCTTCTGGTTGAAGCGATGGGCTGGCCCGTGGTTAGGGTTTAGTTTGCTGCCAGGCTTTGTAGTTCTGGTAGGCGAAGAGGCCAGCTAGGAGGATGCCGAATGGGGCTCTGAAGTAGACGGCCACAGCGCCGATCGCAATGGCGGTGATGACACTGATGAGGTAGACAGTGCGGGTCTTTTTGGGGCCAAGGATGGATGCGAGCATTTGGCCTCCATCGAGCGGCACGATGGGGAGGCAGTTGAGCAGTCCCCAAAAGATGCTGATAGCCACAAAAATGAGGCAGAAGTGGGTGAGCATGTTGTCGCCCATTTCAACTTGTTTGATGGTGAACCAGAATAGGACAGCTGTAAGGATTTGGAGTGCGGGGCCAGCGGCAGTGACGAGAAAGGCTTGGAGGCGATTGAGTACACCTGCAGGGAACATGGCGTAGCCCCCAAAGCTGGAGAGTACGATTTGAGTTGGAAGGCGGTACTTTTTGATCATCAGTGCATGCCCGAGTTCGTGGATGAGGATTGAGAGGAATCCTGCAAGAACGAAGAGGGCTAGCTCTAACAATGCGTTAGAGCTTTGAACATTGGATCCGATGAGGCCAATAAGTCCGAGAGTGAACCAGAAGCTCATTTCTACTCGGACTGGGATGCCAAAGATTTTGAATTCAACCATGCTTAGGCGTTGGCGAGAAGGTTGTAGGCACAGACAAGCGCTTTGAGGCCAGCCATTTCAATGGAGGGGTCGACTCCGCAGCCCCAGAGGGTGAGGTTAGAGTCGTTAGAGCGTAGCTGGATGTATGCTGCTGAATCTGAGTCTGAGCCACCACGGATGGCGTGCGAGCGATAGTCGGTGAGGGTGAAATTCTTCAGGCCTGCGACTTCGAGGGCATGGACGAACGAATTAATGGGGCCATTACCTGAGCCGGAGATTTTCTGAGTTTCTCCATTGATAGCGATGGTGGCGTGGCACTTGACTTCGCCGGCGCCGAGGTGGTCGAGTTCGTAGTCGAGCAATTCCAGAGGTGACTGGAGGTTGACGAAACAATCGAAGAAGGCGTCACGGATTTCGTTGGCATCGAGTTCTTTACTTTGTGAGTCAGCGAGGTCGTAGATTGTTTTTCCGACTTGTGGGTGCATGGTTTTGGGGAGGTCAAAGCCATGTTCGCGGTCGAGGATGTAGGCGACACCGCCTTTACCAGATTGTGAGTTAATCCGGATAATCGCTTCATAGGATCTACCAATATCCTCAGGGTCGATGGTGAGGTATGGGACGCCCCATGCGAGGTCGGGTTGATCAGCGACTTCTTTTTTGCGTCGGTCGAGTCCTTTCTTGATGGCGTCTTGGTGTGAACCTGAGAAGGCTGTGAAGACGAGTTCTCCGGCGTAGGGGGCGCGTTCGGAGACGGTCATGCGGGTGACGCGCTCGTAGACGGCGCGGATGTCAGCCAGGTTGCTGAAGTCGAGGCCGGTTGGGACTCCGTGAGAGTTCATGTTGAGGGCGACATTAATGATGTCGAGGTTCCCTGTGCGCTCGCCATTACCGAAGAGGGTGCCTTCAACTCGGTCGGCTCCAGCCATGAGGCCAAGTTCGGTGGCAGCCGTGCCGGTGCCACGGTCATTGTGTGTATGGAGTGAGACATCGAGTGCTTCGCGACGGTGGAGGTTGCGGCACATCCACTCGATTTGGTCGGCATGGATATTGGGGGTTGCCCATTGGACCGTATCGGGGAGGTTGATGATCATCTTTTTCTCGGGAGTTGGTTCCCAGACATCGATGACGGCGTTACAGCATTCGACAGCAAAATCGAGTTCGGTATCGGAGAATGACTCTGGAGAATATTGGAGGACGACCTCAGTCTCTGGAATTGTGGGGGTGAGTTGTTTGACGAGTTCGGCGCCGGCGACGGCGATATCGCGGATTTGTTCACGCGATGCATCGCTGAAGGTCACGCGGCGTTGGAGTGGAGAGGTGGAGTTATAGATGTGCACGATGGCACGTTTCGCTCCTTTGATTGCCTCGAAGGACCGACGGATGAGGTGTTCACGGGTTTGAACCAGGATTTGGATCGTGACATCTTCAGGGATGCGGTTTTCTTCGATGAGGCGGCGACAGAAGTTAAACTCAGTGTCCGCTGCTGAGGGAAAGCCGATTTCAATTTGTTTGAAGCCAATGCGGCAGAGGAGGTCGAAGAACTCGAGCTTTTCTTCTACAGTCATTGGTTGGGGGAGTGCTTGGTTACCATCTCTTAGGTCCACTGAGCACCAGATGGGAGCAGAGGTAATCTGCTGGTCAGGCCAGGTGCGGTCAGTCAATTTGACTGGAGGAAAAGGGCGGTATTTGCGGATGTTATCGGATTTCATGGCATCAGCTCAGCTTAGCAGAGCGGTGTTTCGTTTATGGTTTACGCGTATGGTAAAAAGGTCAAATAGAGTTTATTCGGGTTTGCGGAAGCGCGCGCGCTCGACGACTTTGCCCTCGGCTTCCCATTGGATTTGGAAGTCGGTTTTTGGGTAGAAGAAGGCGTCTTCTGGCCAGTCGAGTTGTTCAAATTTTTTAAATTTCTGCATTTGTTCAGCGACCCACTCGAAATATTCTGGGTGGTCGGTTTTGAAGCAAAATTCACCGCCGGGCTTGAGGGCTTTGTAGAGGGCCTGGAGGAAGCCTTGTTGGACGAGGCGGTTTTTGTGGTGGCGGGCCTTTGGCCATGGGTCTGGGCAGAGGAGGTGGAGGCGGTCGATGGAGTTTTCAGGGAAGAGCCATTCGATCACGTATTTGGACTCGAGCCTGAGGACTTTACAATTGCTGAGGCCTTCATTGTGGGCCTTTCTGCAGACTTTTTTGACACGACCAAGGAGTCGTTCGACGCCGAGAAAATTGCGATCAGGGAATTGTTTGGCCATAGCGATGAGGAATGACCCGTCCCCGCAGCCGAGGTCGATCTCGAGTGGTTGGTCATTTTCAAAGAGGCATGTTGGGTCAAGCCGGCTGAAATAATCATCTGGCATGAATTCGCATTCTACTGGCTGGCGTCGCTCAGGTGTCATGCGCGGGAGTCTGCTAAGGGATTATTTAATATGCAAGACTAGTAAAATGGAAATTTCAGTGAGTGTTATGGCTGGAGTTGAGGCGCGATGGGGAGCTGAGGGATTGGCTTTTGTGGGGCAAATTGATGAGGGGGTGAAAAAGATCTTGGCAGTCGAGATCTAAAAGTTAATCTGCTAGATAGATGAAAAATGAACCCCTCCCATTGATCTGTTTAGTGCTCTTGGTTTTGACGTATTGTGCTGCGATTGTATACGGTTAGGTTGATCAGACAGTTGGTGGCTGGTTGTGAGGCTCTTGGTGGGTGAAATGTCTCTTCCTTCTTGGATAGAGTCAAAAATGATGTTAGAAAGTGGATTAATCATGATCCGACATCGTTTATTATCTACGTTATTTTTGAGTGGTTTTTGTATTGCGCCGCCGAGTATGGCTGAGGAAGTGGAGACAGCCAATGAGGTCATCACCATGGGGGAGGTTGAGGCCATTGGGATTGTGGAGGCTCGCTGGCATTATCCTGCACGTATAGATACTGGGGCGACGACGAGTTCGATTCATGCGGAGAAGGTGGAAGCGTTTGAGAGGGATGGTGAGGACTGGGTGCGTTTTGAGTTAGTGAATCCGCAGGAGAAGGGTAAGGCGAAGGTTTTAGAGAAGCGCGTGGTGCGAGTGGCGGAGATTAAGCGGCATGGGGCTGAATCCCAGAAGAGGTATGTGGTCAAGCTGAAGGCTCGGTTTGCAGGGCGTGAGCCAGTGTTAGAGTTTTCCTTGGCGGATCGTTCGGGGTATACCTATCCATTACTGGTTGGGCGCAATTTGTTGCGAGGCGCGGTGGTAGTGGATGTGAGTCAGAAAGAGGTGTTGAAGGTGAAACCCTTTAAGAAGGGAGGGAAGAAGTGAAGGCAGGTGTTCAGTTGAGGGTGGTGATTATCTGTCTGAGTCTTATTGGGGTGGGCTTGGCATTGTTCAAGCACCTGAGTGTGGGTTATCCGTTTTTTCCGAGGGAGAAGTCGGCGGTATGGACGATAGAGGCGAAAATCAATTTTGAGGCGAAGGGTGAGGCGGTGAAGGTTCGATTTGCGGTGCCTGGGGAACAGAGGTTGTATGGGGTGTTGGAGGAAAGCGGGGCTTCGAGCGACTATGGTTTCATCCCAGCAGTACCGCCGGAGGATGGTAATTCTGTGTATCGCACCGTAACTTGGGCAAAAGAGAAGGCTGAGGGGCCGCAGGAGTTATATTACCGGGTCAATATTTTCAGCAGGACAGTAGAAGAAAGGATGCGGGGGGAGTTTGAGGTTGTGGAGTTAGATCCAGCATACACGGATGGTCCGGTAGCAGTAGCGGCTGATGAGGTGATAGCGACTGCGCGGAAGTACTCGGCTGATATGCCCAGTTTTACAAGCAAGTTGAATGAGACATTGGCGAGTGATACGAACCAGAATGTTCAGACATTGATGGCGGGCAAGGGGAGTGATTTAGCAAGAACTCGGGTTTTGTTGAATCTTTTACTCAAGGCGGGATATGAGGCTCATTTGGTGCGCTACATCGAGTTAGGAGAGAGTGCGAGTCGGGTTCCATTGAAGTCAGCGGTGTTTGTGCGTCATGAGGGGGATCGTTTACTCTCTGAAGTAGGAGAGATTCGGCCAGTGGACACGGAGAGAGTCTTGGCGTGGCAGCGTGGAGGGCCTGCATTGGTTGAATTACAGGGGGGGAAGAATGCGAAGGTGTCCTTTTCGGTGATGGAGCAGCAGCTGCCCTCGGAGTTCGTACAGCAACAGTCAGCGATGCGTTCCGACAAGGGCTTAGTAGATTTTTCATTGTTGTCGCTTTCAATCGAACAGCAGAACGCCTACCGGCTGTTACTGATGATTCCCTTTGGAGCATTGGTTGTTGTGGTGATGCGTAACATCATAGGAGTGAAAACCTCAGGGACATTCATGCCGATTTTGTTGGCGATGGCATTTTTGAAAACCGATTTGCTACCTGGAATCTGTCTTTTTGTGGTGGTTGTGAGTTCGGGATTAGTGGTGCGGAGTTACTTATCGAAGTTGGATTTGTTGTTGGTGCCGAGAATTTCGGCAGTGGTTGTGGTGGTGATTGGGATCATGGTGAGTTTTGGGATCTTGGGGTCGAAGTTTGAGGTGGGTTTGGTCCAGTCGGTGACTTTGTTTCCGACAATTATTTTGGCATGGACGGTAGAGCGGTTATCGATTTTATGGGAAGAAGATGGGGCTAGGGAAGTTGCAGTTCAGACTGGGGGTAGCTTGATTGTGGCGTTGATGGCTTATGCCGTTATGGGCAATGGGATGTTGCGGTATCAGGTATTTATTTTTCCTGAGATTTTGTTGGTGGTGCTAGCGGTGATTTTGGCCTTGGGTCAGTATGCTGGGTATCGGGTGTCAGAGTTGATTCGGTTTGCCCCGTTTTTTGACAGGCAGAAGGGAGGTGAGGCGTGAAAAGCTTCTTAGGGGTACAGTGGTGTAGTCCTTCACAGCTGCGTAAGGCTGGGATTGTTGGAATGAACCAGCGCAATGCGCGCTACATTGCACGCTATAACCGCAGGGAGCTTTACCCTAGAGTGGATGATAAGTTAGAAACGAAGTTGTTGGCGAAGGAGTTTGGTCTCAATGTGCCAGAGCTTTACGGGGTGATTGAGAGGCAGTCTCAGGTGAGAGAGTTGCCTGCGATCTTGGAAGGGCATGATCAATTTGTGATCAAGCCTGCTCAGGGCAGTGCGGGCAAGGGGATCATGGTCATTTTAGACCGCGAGGGTGAGACATTCTACAAACCGAGTGGTGAGGTTCAGCAGCATGCTGATATGAGAAGGCATGTGAACAATACCTTGAGTGGTCTTTACAGTCTTGGTGGGAGGAATGACAAGGCGATGGTCGAGTATGCGATTAAATTCAGTGATGCCTTTGAGGGGTTTTCTTATCAGGGGGTGCCCGACATACGGGTGGTGACTTTTCTTGGGTATCCAGTGATGGCGATGATGCGTCTGTCGACCGAGGCATCTGATGGGAAAGCGAACTTACACCAAGGTGCTGTGGGGGTAGGGATTGATTTGGTGACAGGCAGAGCTCGGAGTGCAGTGCAGTTTGGTCGGCCAGTCCAGCGTCATCCAGATACTGGGAGGGATCTTCATGAGTTAGTCGTGCCTGAATGGCAAAGCTTGGTGCATCTTGCTGCTCAGACCTATGAGATGACAGAGTTAGGGTACTTGGGAGCGGACATTGTATTGGATAAGGAATTGGGGCCGATGATATTGGAGCTCAATGCGCGTCCTGGTTTAGCGATTCAGGTGGCCAACAATATTGGTTTGTTGCCGAGGTTACAGCGCGTTGAGGGCTTGAGTCGCCGAGACAGAGTGCTGGCGAGGTCAGAGGAGAGGGTGGCATTTTCTCAGAAGTATTTTAAGTGATCGGTAGTTGCTCTTCTGTTTTGAGCCGTGCTAGCCTTGTCCTCCTATGAACGTGGATCGATGCCTGCAGGCTGCGGAAGGATACCTACAACTTGAGATGCCAGGTGAGGCGATGCATGAATTGGTGCAGTTGCCGAGAGGTGTGCGTGAGAAATTTCATGCGAAGGAATTGGAATTGGCGGCGGAAATGATGCAAAAGCACTGGAATCGGGGGGCTGACTTGGCTAGAGAGCTCTGCCAGCTTAAACCTCACAAGCGTGCGTATTTTTTGCATGCGGCCTTTTGTTTGCACGAAACGGGAGACACTCTCGCGGCGAAAAGTTTTTTGATGAGCGGTCCGAAAAGTCTGATGAAAGATGCGTTATTTCACTATAACATGGCTTGTTATTCGGCGGTATTGGAGGACCCAGTGGAAGCTCAGAGGTACTTGCGTCAAGCATTTGAGTTGGACCCTAGTTTACGAGAGACGGCTAAAACTGATAAAGATCTCGTAAGTATTGCGTGGGTGTGATGTGAGCGGCGAGGGGGAGAATTGTTGGCAAAAGGGGATGGGTGAGTGGTCAGGAAACATCTTTTTTTGCCAAATCCGCATAGAGTGATTGCCAAATGGTTGGTGGCGATGTAAGCAGCGCTGCAAGTATCTCAGCATCCAGTCTTAACAGAGGGTGCATGAGCAACAACTTTCTAATACTGAAAGGACCATTGATATGGCAACAGACCTAAGCAAATACAGAAACATCGGTATCTTCGCGCACGTTGATGCGGGTAAGACGACTACTACGGAGCGTATCCTCTCCCTTACAGGTAAAATCCACAAGATCGGTGAGGTTCACGATGGTGAGTCCACAACTGACTTCATGGAACAGGAAGCTGAGCGCGGCATCACAATTCAGTCTGCTGCTACAACATGTTTCTGGAATGACCACCGTTTCAACATCATCGATACTCCTGGTCACGTTGACTTCACTGTAGAAGTTTACCGTTCTCTTAAGGTTCTTGATGGTGGTGTGGGTGTATTCTGTGCTTCTGGTGGTGTTGAGCCTCAGTCCGAAACTAACTGGCGTTACGCTGATGAGTCTGAAGTTTCTCGTGTTATCTACGTAAACAAGCTCGACCGTGTCGGTGGTGACTTCTACCGCGTGGTTGACCAAGTGAAGAACATTCTCGGTGCTACCCCACTCGTCATGGTTCTTCCTATCGGTATCGAATCTGATTTCATTGGTGTTGTTGACCTTCTTACACGTAAGGCGTGGGTATGGGATGACTCTGGTCAGCCAGAAAACTACGAGATCCAGGACGTGCCAGCTGACATGGTCGACAAGGTAGAAGAATACCGTGAGCAACTTATCGAAACTGCTCTCGAGCAAGACGATGAGCTCATGGAAGCTTACCTTGAAACAATGGAAGAGCCAGCAATGGAAGACATCAAGCGTTGTATTCGTAAGGGAACAATCGCTCTCGACTTCTTCCCGACATACTGTGGTTCATCCTTCAAGAACAAGGGTGTTCAGCTCGTTCTCGACGCTGTTGTTGACTACCTTCCTAACCCAACAGAAGTAGACCCACAGCCAGAAGTTGACCCAGAAGGTAACGAAACTGGTGTTTTCGCTGAAGTGAAGACTGATGCTCCTCTTCGAGCTCTTGCATTCAAGATCATGGATGACAAGTTCGGTGCACTTACATTCACACGTATTTACTCAGGTGTTCTTAACAAGGGTGACGTGGTTCTTAACAGCTTCACAGGTAAGACTGAGCGTGTTGGCCGTATCGTAGAAATGCACGCTGATGAGCGTACAGAGCTCGATTCTGCGCAAGCAGGTGACATCATCGCTCTCGTAGGTCTCAAGAACACACAGACAGGTCACACACTTTGTGATCAGAAGTCCCCAGCGACTCTCGAACCAATGGTATTCCCTGAGCCAGTTATCTCCATCGCAGTTGCTCCTAAGGACAAGGCGAACGCAGAGAAGCTCGGTGTTGCGATCGGTAAAATGGTTGCAGAAGATCCATCATTCTACGTTGAGTCTGATGAAGAGACTGGTGAGACAATTCTTAAGGGCATGGGTGAGCTTCACCTCGACATTAAGGTAGACATCCTCAAGCGTACCCACGGTGTTGAAGTGTCTGTAGGTGCTCCACAGGTTGCTTACCGTGAGTCCATCACTAAGACTATCTCTGATTCCTACACTCACAAGAAGCAGTCCGGTGGTTCTGGTCAGTTTGGTAAGATCGACTACACTATCGAGCCAGGTGAAGCAGGTACAGGCTTCCTCTTCGAGTCCACCGTTGTTGGTGGTAACGTTCCTAAGGAATACTGGCCAGCTGTTGAGAAGGGCTTCAAGCTTTCCATGGACCAAGGTGTTCTTGCAGGATACCCAATGGAAGACGTGAAAGTTACTCTTACTGACGGTGGCTTCCACGCAGTTGACTCCTCTGCAGTAGCATTCGAAATCGCAGCTAAGGCAGCGTACCGTGCATCCATTCCTAAGGCTGGTCCACAGATCCTTGAGCCAATCATGAAGCTCGACGTCTTCACTCCAGAAGAAAAAGTGGGTGACGTGATCGGTGACCTTAACCGTCGTCGTGGCATGATTCAGTCCCAGGAAACAACACCATCTGGTGTGATCCGCATTAAGGCTGAGGCTGCACTTTCTGAAATGTTCGGTTACATCGGTGACCTTCGTACAATGACATCTGGTCGTGGTCAGTTCTCCATGGAGTTCTCCCACTACGCACCATGTCCGAAGAACATCTCTGAGAAGGTGATTGCAGAAGCTGCTGAGCGCAACGCGAAGTAAGCTTTCTTGAACTCTTTGTTTAAGCGGCCTGTAAGCAATGCTTACAGGCCGCTTTTTTGTGGAGTAAGGGGGGATTATGGGTAAAGAATGCCGTCGAAAAAACCGCGCAATGGTTCCTTCTTGCTTTTCCCGTTTCTGACAGTTCTCAGGTAGTGGCCATGGTTAAAGTGGACAACCTCGTAGTGGTACGTTTTGCTGTGTTCACTGTAGATCCAATATTGGGCTTTTCCGTGTCTACGGTTGTTTACGTAGTTTTCTTGGCTGGCTTTTCGGCCATTGGAGTGCCAAGTTTCTTTGAGGCCTTGGAGTTGCCCAGTTTGGTAGTGGCTCATGGAAGCTTTTCGTCCATTTGGGTTCCATGTTTTAGCGATTCCGTGTTTCTTGTTGTGTTGGTACCTGGTTTCACTGACTATGTTGTTCTCTGAAAATTCGATTGCTCGTGTTTTCTGACCTCTAAAGTAATTAACTTCTGATTTTTTTGTGTTCCCGTGGTTCCAGCTAGTGACTGTGCCGTGGAGTTTGTTATCTGCGTAGTAGCCAGTCTGAATTCTTTTCTGATCGAACCATCTGGTAAATTTGCCATGACGTTTTCCGTTGGAATAGGTGATCTCGTAAGTTTTTTGCCCTTCACTATTCCAATGTGAAAAGAGGCCATGTTTTTTCCCTTTTAAGAATGAACCTGAGCGCTTGATTTGACCATTTGGGTGGAATTCTATGGATTTATCGGTCTTGTTTTTATCTATTGATTTTTCGGGAGTCTTTTTTGTGGTCTGTGGTTTGTGTTGTCGGTCTTTGATTATGCCTATTGGATGGCCTCGTAGGTATTGGGTTTGGGTTATAATGTTGCCGTCTTTGTCGAAGCTTGTGTGTACGCCATGTTTTTTATTTTTCTTTAGGAAGTATTTTTCGCGGAGTTGCCCCGATGGATAGTGGAGGAGGACTTCTTGAATAGAGTTTTTGGCTCGATCTGTATTGATTGGGGGCTCTTCAGCCCAGAGGGTGGAGAGTATGCCTGTAATTATGAGGGAAAGGCCGAGTGGTGTTTTCATAAGCAATGAATGTGTACTTGAATTGATTCTAGCTTGGTTGGGGGGGCTTTTAGGTTTTGAAAATGGCGATGAAAGGATCGACTGAATCGATGATCAAATCAGGGGAATCGATTATGAGCTACAAGGGTAGGGCTGTTAGTACTATGTGCATCAGCGACAGCTGACCGTGTGTGTGATAGGTATGCGACGGCCTTCTATTGTTCGAAATGGGAGGCCGTCACTTTTTTCTGTGTGGAAGAGGGGGCGCTTTTATGAGGAATTGAGCAGGAGGGGGGGTGATTGGAGGTGGGTAGAAGAAAAAAGTTAAAATCCGCGCTTTCCGCTTGCTGATCTGGGGATTGTGATGTAAAGCCCCCGTCCGCCTTCTTATTTGCAGAGCAAGTAGGAGGGATTCCGGTAGCGCTTAAGCTAAGCATTCAGAACTAAAAAGCTGACCCGCAAATTATGAAACCAACAATGCAAACATACTATCAGGAGAAGGTAGTGCCAGCTCTCACTAAAGAGCTTGAGTGCACTAACCCTCACCAGGTGCCTCGTTTGGAGAAGATCGTTGTGACCACTCACTGTGGTGGAGCCAATGACCGCAAGCAGGCTGTAGAAGACGCCGTCGAAGAGATCTCTAAGATCACTGGCCAAAAGCCAAGTGTTTCTTACGCTCGTAAGTCCGTCGCTAACTTTAAGGTCCGTGCTGGTGAAGCAGTAGGTGCCCGTGTCACTCTTCGTGGTGCACACATGTGGGAATTCCTCGATCGCTTCATCCACATCACTGCGCCAAACATCCGTGACTTCCGTGGTATTTCACCGAAGAGTTTTGACGGTCAAGGCAACTACGCAGTAGGTATCGCAGATCAATCTATTTTCCCAGAAGTTGAGCTTGATCAGATCAAGCGTCAGATCGGTTTCGACCTTATTTTCGTAACGACTGCGACAACTGACGATGCAGGACGTGCACTTCTTCGTGCACTCGGTATGCCGTTCCGCGAGAACGCCAAGAAAGAAGAGGCTACTGCCTAATTCAATTAACTCATTATTTATAGATAGGAAAATATCATGGCAGTTCTTAGCGACCCAATTTCCGATTTCCTTACTCGCCTGAAGAATGCTTCAGCAGCAGGTAACGAAACATTCACAGCACCTTACAGCAAGATGAAGGAAGCGATTGCAGGCATCCTTGCTGATGAAGGTTACGTCTGGAAGTATGAAGTATCAGGTGAAGGTGTAGAAAAGACCCTCACTGTTACAGTAAAATACACACCAGAAGGTAAGGCAGTACTCACCAACGTGAAGCGCGTTTCCAAGCCAGGTCTTCGTCAGTACGTCGGAGCAGGTGAAGTACCACGCGTTCTCAATGGTCTTGGCATTTCTATCCTTTCAACGTCTAAAGGATTGTTGACTGGAGCAGCTGCGAAGAAGCAAAACGTAGGTGGCGAGCATCTCGCTAACATTTGGTAACCCTAACTTAAGGAGATAATACAATGTCACGAGTAGGACTTAAACCAATCACGCTTCCTGAGAAGGTCACTGTTACTGAGGCAAATGGTCTCGTTGCAGTTGAAGGCCCGAAGGGTAAGCTTGACTTCCAACTTCCACAAGGCATCGGCTTTGAGCAGGAAGAAGGAACAGTAACAATCACACGTGCGAACGAGAGCCGTCAGCTTCGCGCACTTCACGGGACAGCACGTTCCCTCGTTAACAACATGATCATCGGTGTGTCTGCTGGATACACTAAGGATCTTGAAATCATTGGTGTTGGTTTCCGTGCTAAGGTTGCAGGCAAGGCCCTCGACCTCAGCATCGGTAAGTCACACCCAGTACTTCACCCAATTCCGGAAGGTCTCACAGTCACAGTGACTGAGAACACGAAGGTTAAGGTTGAAGGTATCGATAAGCAGGAAGTAGGACAGTTTGCCGCTGAGGTACGCGCCTACTATAAGCCAGAGCCATACAAGGGTAAGGGTATTCGCTACGTTGGTGAATACGTACGTCGTAAGGCTGGTAAGAGCGTTGGTAAGTAATCATTGACGCACATTATTAACACAAACTGAATTCACAAAATGAGCAAACTCAATCGTAAATCAGTACGCCAGCGCATTCACAACCGTATCCGTAAGAAGGTATCCGGCACTGCTGAGCGTCCACGTCTTGCAGTCAACTACTCTAACCAGCACATCTACGTGCAGGTGATTGATGACGTAGCAGGTAACACACTCACAGCAGCATCATCACTCGACAAGTCAGTGGAGAATGCAGCTTCTAATGTTGCAACAGCAGCACAGGTCGGTACTCTCATCGCAGAGCGCGCTAAGGAAAAGAACATTGAATCCGTGGTTTTCGACCGCGGTGGTCACCTTTTCCACGGTAAAGTCAAAGCACTTGCTGAAGCAGCACGTGAAGCTGGTCTTAAATTCTAATCATCCACGAAACCATGTCTGAAAATAAAGAAAACGCAGAAGCAAAACCTGCAGAAGCCAAAGCTGACGCAGCTGCTGCAACTACTGAAGCTCCTAAGCAAGAGCGCGGTGGCCGTGGTGGTCGTGGTGGCAAAGGTGGTCGCCGTGAGCGTCCACAGCGCCAGGCTCCAGCTAAACCAACTACAGAAGACGGTGTTGAGCTCGTAGAGAAAGTCGTATTCATCAACCGCTGTGCTAAGGTGGTTAAAGGTGGTCGTCGTTTCTCATTCTCCGCACTGATGGTCTCCGGCACCCTCGAAGGTCGTGTTGGTGTAGGTTTCGGTAAGGCGAACGAGGTAACTGACTGTATCCGCAAGGCATCTGAAGATGCGAAGCGCGACATCAAGCGTTACGCAATCGTAGATGGTACTATCCCGCATGAAACATACGCTGAATTTGGCGGTGGTAAGGTACTTCTCAAGCCGGCATGTCCAGGTACTGGTGTGATTGCTGGTGGTGGTGTACGTGCAGTCTGCGAAGCAGTCGGTATCCACAACGTTCTCGGTAAGTCACTCGGTTCCAACAACCACGCAAACGTAGTGAAAGCTACAGTAGCAGCACTTGCACAGCTTCGTACTCGCGAAGACGTACTCGGCTCACGTGGTAAGCTCAAAGCTGAGTCTCTCTAAGTTAATCAGATGGGGTCGCTGGAAAACAGACGGCTCCATTCTCAACCATTAGAAATTTAAGATAATGAATCTTCACAATCTCAAAACTAACCCAGGATCTAAGCACCGCATCAAGCGTCTTGGTAAGGGTGAAAGCTCTGGCCTTGGTAAGACAGCAGGTAAGGGTCACAAGGGTCAGAAGGCTCGCTCAGGATCAGGCGTACGCGTCGGTTTCGAAGGTGGTCAGATGCCTATCCACCGTCGTCTTCCTAAGCGTGGTTTCAACAACGTTCGCTTTGCAGACAAAGTGGTAGTTGTGAACACAGCGCACCTTCAGAAGTTCTTCGAAGAAGGTGACACAGTGAACGAAGAAACACTTCGTGCTAAGGGACTTGTTAAGGGTGCTTTTGATCAGATCAAGGTGCTCGGTAACGGTGAACTCAGCAAGAAACTCACAGTTTCAGTTGACGCACTTAGCGCCTCCGCCAAGGAGAAAATCGAGAAAGCTGGCGGCTCCGTAGCTTAATGCTCTCTCGCTAAACTAGGTGCTTGAGCATCTAATTTACACTTTTAGTGAGGAAGCGCTTGCGCGCTTCCTCACTTCTTTATACAAGCCGCCGCACAATCTAACTAAATTATGATTTCCGCATTTGCGAATACATGGAAAGTAGCCGAGCTACGTGAACGCATCATCTACGTCTTGGTGATGATCGTTATTGTCCGTTTGGGTGTTCACATATCACTACCAGGCATTGACGCTGGGGTGATTGACCAACACATGAAGAACATCGCTGAGAAGGGTGGCGAAGGTGGTGGAATGCTTGAAACCATGGCTACGATCTTTTCGGGCGGTGGTTTGCAGAAGCTAGGACTTTTTGCTTTGGGGATTATGCCCTACATTTCGGCGTCGATTTTGATGCAGCTGATGACAGCGGTGATGCCGAAGCTTGCGAAGCTTTCGCGTGAGGATGGAGGTCGTCAGAAGATCAACCAGTACACGCGTTTTATTACAATTTTGATAGCCTTGGTGCAGGGGGGATTACTTGCGAATCAAATTTCCAGCAACCCAGGGTCTTTACCATTTTTCACGGGTATTGAAGAAGTGGGCAAGGTGGTACCGAATCCAGGGATTGCATTCATCATCATCTTCACACTGTCAGTAGTAACTGGGACACTTCTCTTGATGTGGATTGGTGACCAAATGACTGAGAAGGGGATTGGTAATGGAACCTCGATCATCATTACGGTGAACATCATTTCCGCGTTGCCAGCGTCCTTGGCTTTGCTTTGGAAGTCACTTATCAGCAATGGCACACCAGCAGGTGCAGCCTTTGTTGTTTTCCTCTTTGCTTTCTTGATCTTCGTGATTGCAGCTACCATTGCGATTACGCAGGCACAGCGCCGCATAGCAATTCAGTATGCTAAACGTGTGGTTGGTCGTAAGCAATACGGTGGACAGACTCAGTATTTGCCGTTGAAGCTGAACTACGCGAACGTGATGCCCATTATTTTTGCGACAGCCATTTTAGGGATTCCTACAGTGATTGTGAGCCAGCTTTTCCCGACTGCGAGCTGGGGAATGACTTTGAATGAGATTCTTGGAGGTAACAGCCCGTGGTTCTACGTGATCGCAGGTGTGATGATCTTCTTCTTCTCTTACTTCTGGGTAGCCACGATGTTCCAGCCTTCAGAGATTGCTGAGAACCTCAAGCGCAGTGGTGGGTATATCCCGGGCATTCGTCCAGGTGAGCCAACTGCGAAGTTCCTCGATTTCACGATGACTCGTCTTACTTTTGCGGGGGCAGTCTTCTTGACGATCATTTTTGCTCTTCCATTTGTGGTTTCTCAGATGCCAAGGCTCTTTGGTGAGGACCCATTGAACCAGATGATTACGGGATTCTTTGGTGGTACTTCATTGCTCATTATGGTGGGTGTGATTCTCGACATCATGCGTCAAGTAGAGACTCAGCTTCTCCAGCGCAACTACGACGGATTCCTTCGTCAGGGTAAGCTCAAAGGAGCTGTTGATCGCCGCAATAAGCAACTCGCAGCTAAGAGCAGCAACAACATGCTTTACCTCTTGGTGATTGTTGCTCTGATCTTCATCCTTGGTATCGTTGCTCTTTCGATGAAAGGCTAGAGGATAGAAAAGACACTTTTATAATGGCCGCTGTGTTGAGACACTAGCGGCCATTTTTTTCCAGGGGCACAGAGAGGGTCGTTGATGTGGAGGCTGTGCTCATAACCATTTAAATTGAAATGCACCGAATTGTATTAATTGGACCACCAGCGAGTGGTAAGGGGACACAATGTAAGAGGATTGAGAGCTTATTGGGCGTACCGACATTAGGCACGGGAAATCTATTGCGTCGCGAAGTGGAATCGGGCTCCGATTTGGGGCAGGAGGTTGACGGTTATTTGAGCAAAGGTGCTTATGTGCCAGATGGTTTGATTATGCGACTGGTGCAGTCATGGATGGCTGAGCACGGGGAGGCTGGTTGGTTGCTGGATGGATTTCCCCGTACTTTGGCTCAAGCTCAGGCTCTAGAAAGCGACTCAGGCTTTCAAGCGCCGAGTTTAGCGATAGCATTGGACGTGCCTCAGGCTGTTTTAGAGGGGCGGATCAACAATCGTCGTGAGTGTTCTGAGTGTGGGGCCACCTTTTCAGTGGTGAATGGAACTATGGACATTTGTCCGGATTGTGGAGGGGCATTGGTATCTCGCGCAGATGACGATTTGGAGAATTTTCGTGCACGATATGCAAATTACCGTGATCTGACTCAACCCTTGTTTGACTACTATGCCGCGCAAGGTAAGTTGCTGGTCGTAGATGGGACTGCAAGTCCGGATGATGTCTACTCAGTCATTGAAAATCATCTGACTCAGGAGGTCAGCTAGCGAGACTGGTGTCCCATTTAACTAATTTCCTATAGAAAGAATCGATCCATGGCCAAACGCAAACCAAACAAGAACAAGATCCCAATCAAGTCACCAGAAGACATCAAACAGATGCGTGTGGCATGTGAGACTGCGAGCGAGATCCTCCAAGCTACGGCAAAATTTATAGAAGCCGGGAAGACGACAAAGGAAGTTGATCTCTATGCGGCTGAGTTGATCAAGGAGAGGGATTGTATCTCAGCGTTTCTTGGCTATCGCGGATTTCCCGGGAATATTTGTATTTCTCCCAATGAGGAGGTGGTTCATGGGATTGGCTCAGATCGTGTCATTCAAGATGGAGATGTGATCAGTATTGATATCGGCGTGGTAAAGAATGGGTGGATTGGTGACAATGCTACGACGGTGCCAGTAGGTGCTATTTCTGATGAAACAAAGCGTTTGCTCGCTGTGACTGAACAATCGCTTTACGAAGCCTTGTCTTTTGCCAGAGACGGGGTGCCATTGGCTGATCTCTGTGGAGCTGTGGCCGAGTATGTGAAACCCTTCAAGCTTGGAGTGGTGAAAGAGTTTGTTGGGCATGGTGTTGGGAAAGAACTACATGAGGAACCTCAGGTTCCGAACTACCGACCACTTGGTCGCACGCCTCGACTTAAAGAGGGGATGGTTTTGGCGGTTGAGCCGATGATTAATGCTGGGACACCACGTGTGAAGATTTTAGATGATGGCTGGACAGTGATCACAGGCGATAAGAAATACTCTGCTCATTTTGAGCACACCGTGTGTGTGGGCAAAGATGGCCCAGATATTTTGACAGCACGCCCGCGTGAAGCCACGGAAGAAATTTTAGGCATTACGCTCTAATGGGGCATTGTGTTCTGGGCTATTTCCTCAGGGTGGAGAGGTTTCTTTCCGCTGGAGCAAGAAATGCTCGGAACCTAACTTCAGAGATCAATGATTGAATCTCTGGCGCGAACCGCTTAGTAGTCTTTTTAGTGAATTTATCTCAGGGCATCTCATTTTGGCATTCTTCGAAGGTAACGGGGTGTGTTGTCTTGGCTCTGATGCTTTCAACGCAGCTACAGGCTGATCGTTCAGAAGCCCTCCGCGAACTTGAGTCTCAATTTGCAAAAAGACGGAGTGCGAGTCAGTCTAAGCAACCCAAGCCCGCGCCAGAAGCGGAGGAGCTTGAAAAACCAAAGGTTGTTGCGAAGCCCAAGGTTGTTGAGAAACCCAAGGTGGTTGAGAAACCCAAGGTGGTTGAAAAGCCAAAGGTAGTTGAGAAGCCAAAGGTAGTTGAGAAACCCAAGGTAGTTGAGAAGCCCAAGGTAGTTGAAAAGCCAAAGGTAGTTGAAAAGCCAAAGGTAGTTGAAAAGCCAAAGGTAGTTGAAAAGCCAAAGGTTGTTGAAAAGCCAAAGGTTGTTGAGAAGCCCAAATCGGGTAATGCGATGGAGGCTTCGGGGCTGGGAGTGCGTCAGCCCAAGGCTCAGAGCAGAACTGTACGGCAAAGTGTGAGTGCCAGCCAGCGAGCGGGATCGTTGGTGGCTGTGCAAAGTGAGTCGGCAGTGGATGCCATTTCCGAGTTGGACGCGCCGATGAAGCGTTCGGCCGATTTAGCAGCCATTGAGACACGTCCGAATGCTCGGACGATGACGCTTTCAATTCCTGGGTTACGTGGTCAGATTCTCGACCGCTATGGTAATCCCTTAGCTCAGAATAAAGTCGTTTGGTACCCAGCTCTGCAGTACCAGCAATTTGAAAATGCAGACAAGGCGTTTGTGGTAGCTTGGGCACGTGAGCGGATTACGAAAGCCAATGAGATCTTTGGTATCGAGTGGAAGGTGAGTGATGATGAGCTTTGGGAGCACTATCGTCACAGGCGTTGGTTGGCCATGCCCTTCACACACGTTGTGGATGCCGAACGCAAGGCATTGTTAGAGCCTCAGTTGATTGATGGTTTGATTCTTCACCCGCTTTACCAAAGGTATTACCCGCAGGGGGAGCTCGCTGCGCACCTCATTGGTTATGTCGGCTCCAAGGGGAAGTTAGAGAAGGGGCCTATTAACTATGGAGATCCAATCTTTGAATTTACTGAGGGGAGGGCTGGCTTTGAAAAGCTTTATGACAAGGAACTTACAGGGATTCCTGGACTGAGAAAGTTGCAATATGATTCTTCAGGAGCAGAGGTTCTAAGGGAAGAAAAGCGTGCTCCGCAGCAGGGGGGGACAGTGGTAACGACCATTGACCTCGAATGGCAGAAGAGAGCCGAAGAAGTGTTAGCGCAGCATGCCCATAAAGGGGCTTTAGTGATCATTGATGTGCGTACTGGCGAGTTGGTAGCCATGGCCTCGCGACCTTCCTATGACCTCAATACCTTCGTGCCATTCATAACCTCCAAGGATTATACGGCGCTCAGAGAAGACCCAGATGCTCCATTATTTGCACGATCGTACCAAGGTGAGTATCCTCCCGCCTCTACTTTCAAGGCAGTAGTGGCTCTTTCGGCTCTTCAGCACGGTGTGTTAGATCGTTATACCCAGATCAATACTCCGGCATTCATTCAGTTAGGGAAGCACCAGATGTGGAACTGGTCGAAGAAGCCGGAAGGTTTGATGAATATAGTCAAAGGGCTTTATCGCTCTAACAACCCATTTTTTATTCAGGTTGGCATAGCCACGCGGCCACAGAATATTGTGCAGACCGCGGAGCAATTAGGCTATGGAAAGAAGACTGGCTTACCACTTGTTGGTGAGAAGAAGGGACTTTTACCGAGTGATGCGTATATGCGGAAGCATCACAAGCGTCGCATGACCGATGGTGATACGGCGAATATGTCTATTGGTCAGGGTGTGGTGTTAGCGACACCGCTTCAAGTAGCTCAGGGTATGGCGGCGATAGCGAATGGAGGGAAGTTACCGAAGCTTCAATTGGTTCGTCAGGTTCAGGATGCGAATGGTCGTATCATCAAGTACAATCGCGATGAGCCAAGGCAGTTACTCAATATGAGTGCGACTGACGTGGCATTGGTGCAGGAGGGATTGATGAAGGTTGTGAATGATCCTGCAGGTACGGGTAAACGTGCCTATCTGGACTACACAATTGTCTGTGGTAAGACTGGTACTGCCCAGTGGGGGCCAAAAGAAAAGGAACAACGCTTGGGGTGGTTTACGGGTTTCTTCCCCTTAAACAATCCGAAGTACGCTTTTGCAATGGTCTACGAGGGGCGTCCCGGCGAGAAAGTTAGTGGGGGTAGTAAGGCTGCTCCAATGGTGAAGAGTTTCTTCCAGCCGATTAAAGATGAGGTCATGTTTCGGGTGAACCCACCCGTAAGGGCATTGGTCGTAGAAGAAGAGGAGCCAGAGACGCTCCCAGACGATTTGGGGGTTCCGGGACGTGCAATGGTGATTGATGAGGCACAAGATTTACCTGATGCACCGCCAGCTCCTCGGGCAGTCCTCGTTGAGGAAGATGAAGCCCTCGTTCCTGATGATACACCACGGGCTGTGCCAGTCGAAGATGAGGTCGATGTGCCAGATCTTAGGCCTCTACCAGAGGGTATTATTGAACGCCCTGCACCCGAGCCCGAAGACGGGGGGGAAGCGCCGCCTCGCAGAGCGCTCATCATTGAGGAAGAATAAATTCTACTGCGCCTTTTGTAAGGCTTGATAGAGTGGGCAGCGCTTTAGGTCGATGGGTGCGTGATCTCGGTATTTGTCTAAGAGAGCACGCGAACGTTTCGCTAACATTCTACGAACTTCACGGCGTTTACCTTTTTCTCTGGGGATGACCATATCGTCATAGGCTGTTGTTTGGTGCCGCATCCAAGCGATGACGGCGGATTCCGCGCGTTGTTCAATGGGGATACGCTGGGTACGAGCCACGGTGCCGCTGCCAACGGGGACTGCGTGTTCAGCGACTCGTTTTGCTAATTGATCTTCAAATGCGTCGTATGCATATGAGAAATTAAGGAAGTGTTGGACTGCAGCTGTAAATTCAAGCACGTAGCGTTCTTGTTCTTTAGCTCGGCGCGCACGACCAGCATCTAACTTCTTTTGGTAAGCAGGGTCTTCTCGCTCAGCAAGCAGTGCATTGCGCAAGGCTTCGATCCGTGTTGCTGGCGCCCAGATTCCTTTGGAGAAGAGTTTCCTACCCTTAGGTTCTTTCACAGTCCAGCTGGGGCCGTCTTTTTTGATACGCCGGGATAAGGCCGCATCACCTGGTTTGAGCAAGGCCCAGCCAAGTGGGATCTTGAGTTCCTTGCCTTCGAGGCTGAGGACGTATCCAGCTTTTTTCGATGGACGAACTTCTAAACTCTGATCAGCCATGCACAGAGGTGTAGCCGGGAGAGTGGCTGATGGAAGTGGAAAGTGCGGAAATTCTATTGTCTACGGCGCAAGGTGAGCATAGCGGTAGCCGTGAAAGCATTGGATAGAAGTTTTAACAATAGATAGATTCAGGTAGGAGGTCTGATTTGGCCACACATAGTAAACTCATACAAAGCACTCTATGCTCAGGGCTATCACTAGGATAGCAGGAGATCAGAGTATGGGGGGAGGCTAGATTTGTTAGATAAGGTGGCTCAGTTGGGCTTGGTTTTTTTTGAGTAATTCGGCGTGGCCAACACAGTCTCGGATTAGGGTGAAATCCTGAAACTCGAAACCTGGTGCGACGCTGCATCCTACGAGTGCCGAGTCACCGATGGGTTCAGCTGCTTGCCAATGATGGGCAGGTACAACGTGGCAGAATTGGTTAGCAGCTTCGGAGAGCTCGATGACTTCAACTTCATCACTTTCTCCGTCCCATTGATAGAGTCGGATGCCTTCTCCTTTATAGAGGTTCCAGACTTCTTCACTGCTGACTTTATGGAAGCAGCTCTTCTCAGGTTTTTCTAACAGAAAATATATATGTGTTAGAGCTGATCGAGTACCTAAGTTTTTGGCATCGACTTTATGGATGGAGCGGAAGACTTCTCGGTAATTGCCGCCTTCGGGGTGCGGTTCGAGGTTTGTTGGCTGCATGGGGTTAGGAGCTAGCGTCTTCTTTACGTTGTTGTTCCTCTTTGTGTCCTTGTAGAATAGGAAATCCTTTACCAGTGGACTTTTTGATAGAGTCGTTAGTGACGACGAGGTTTGTACCAGGGGTGAGCATGCCTTGGAGGAGGTGTTGGAAGCGTGGGTCGATTTTAAACCATTCATCGAGTGTTTCGGTATGGTGGGCTTTATGGCCACTTACTTGAGTCCAGGCTGAGGTGGTTTGATTATTTTTGGCATCGACTTTCCATCCGCTGAAGATGAAGGCAGTGGTACCTTTGACATGGTTTCCGAAGAGTTTTGTAGAAACTGGGCATTCACCAATGGTGATTCCATTTCTGATAAGGTAGAGTTTTTTATCGGCCTTACTGTAAAGCAGGGATACTGGGCCAGAGGGGGAGAGTTCTGGCTGCCAGATAAAGTTGGAGCTTGAGCCGTCAGCAAATTGAACTTTGTGGCCATTGGAGACATGGATATCTGGGGCATCATTGGTCACAATGACGGTGGTTCCTTTGTGAGTGACTCCGAAGAGTTTTTTCGAAAAGTCGTATGGGAGGTGGATACAGCCATGGGAAGACGGGTGGCCTGGGAGAGCTCCTGCGTGGAGTGCGACTCCACCCCATGTGAGGCGCTCAGAGTAGGGCATGGGCGCATTCCCATACGTGCGGGAGCGGTGGTCAGCATCTTTATTAAGGATATGGAAGACGCCGGTGGGGGTTTCGTGCCCCTTGAAGCCGGTACTGACTTCGGAGCTACCGATCTTAATGCCATTACGGTAGACTGCTGCAGTTTGAGTTTTGAGGCTCACGGTGATAAGCACTGGGCCGTCTTTTGAGAGCTCTGGCTGCCAGATGAAGGAATCTGGGTTGTGTTGCCGATCTTCTGCTGAGAGAGGCTGCATGAGTCCTAAGACAGCACAGGCGAGAGAGAGAGGTTTTTTCATGTGATCTTAAAGTAGGGAGTTCTGGAGTGTTGGCAAGTTCTGATCACCAACAAAAATGGCGGAGAGCTTGGAAGTTCTCCGCCATTTGGGTGAAAAGTGAGTTTAATCTACAATACGCGATGCGAGGAGTTCACGTTGGTAGATGAGTTCTTTAGGGATAGAGTGGTGGAGTTTCAGGAAGAGTTCTCCTTGGCTAAGGATTTCTTGCTCCCACTCTTCTGGGTTGATTGCCATGACTTCAGCGAAGTCTTCTTGGCTGAATTGCTCGAGTTGTTCGAGGTCCATTTCGGCGAGTTTGGGGACCCATCCGATGGCTGTTTCATGCCCGAGGGCTCGTCCTTTACAGCGGTTTACGATCCACTCGAGGACGCGCATATTTTCCCCAAATCCAGGCCAGAGGAATTTTCCATCTTGGTCTAGGCGGAACCAATTGACGTGGAACATTTTTGGTAGGCGTTCGATTTTCTTACCCATTTTAAGCCAATGGCGGAAGTAGTTGCCCATGTTATAGCCACAGAAGGGGAGCATCGCCATGGGATCGCGTCGGACTTGCCCAATGGCTCCGGCAGCGGCGGCAGTAGTTTCTGAACCCATTGTTGCACCAATGTAGACACCATGAGACCAATTGAAGCTTTGGTAGACGAGAGGCATGGTGGTTTTACGCCGTCCGCCAAAGATGATTGCAGAGATGGGGACACCTTCAGGATTCTGCCAATCGGGGTCAATTGTCGGGCATTGGTTTGCTGGAGCTGTGAAGCGGGCATTCGGGTGTGCTGCTTTGACGCCATTCTCACCGTCTTTGGGAGTCCAGTCATTACCTTGCCAATCAATGGCGTGTGCAGGAGGAGGGCCGTCCATTCCTTCCCACCAGACGTCGCCGTCATCGGTGAGTGCGACGTTGGTGAAGATGCAGTTTTCTTTCATCGACTCCATAGCATTTGGATTCGACTCGTAGGATGTCCCCGGAGCAACACCGAAGTAGCCAGTCTCAGGGTTGATTGCATGCAGGCTGCCATCTTCGTGTGGCCAGAGCCAAGCAATGTCATCTCCAACAATTGTCGTCTTCCAACCTTCTTTGCGATACTTTTCAGGGGGGACGAGCATGGAGAGGTTGGTTTTTCCGCATGCGGAAGGGAAAGCTCCAGTGACGTAAGTTTTTTCACCCGTGGGGGACTCAAGGCCCAGAATGAGCATGTGCTCTGCCATCCAGTCGTGCTCGCGAGCAATATTAGAGGCGATCCGAAGCGCGAGACATTTCTTGCCGAGGAGGGCATTGCCACCGTAGCCAGAGCCATAAGAGGCTATTTCACGTGAGCGGACAAAATGGACGATGTATTTTTCATCGTTACAGGGCCAAGGTACATCTGCTTGTCCTTCTTCTAGGGGAGCGCCGACTGAGTGGAGACAAGGAATGAAGAAGCCAGGTTTTGTCCGGCGGGATTCAATTTCACCGAATGCCTCTTTCTCAAGGCGCTCGAGGACGTGTGAACCCATCTGGGTCATGATACGCATATTCAACACAGCGTATGCGGAGTCTGTAACCTGCACACCAATTTTGGCGAGTGGGGAGTCTAATGGCCCCATACAGAAAGGCACGACATACATGGTGCGGCCTTTCATCGATCCTTTGAAAACTTGGAGGATTTCTTTTTTCATGGCAGCGTCCTCACACCAATTATTGGTTGGGCCGGCTTGGTCTTTGCGCTTAGTCGAAATGAATGTGCGTTCTTCGACGCGAGCGACATCAGATGGGGCTGATCGTGCTAGAAAGCTGTTGGGGCGTTTTTCTGGGTTTAGGCGGATGAGGGTGCCTTTTTCGACGAGTTCGTTAGTGAGTTGATTCCATTCATCTTGTGAGCCATCGCACCAATGCACTGCTTTTGGCTCGCAGAGATCGATCATCTTGTTGACCCATTTAGTTAGGGCTTTATGGCGTGTGGGGTGATCTGTAGTCATCACCTATCAAGAAAACAGGGATCTGGTTAGATAGCAATCTAAACTCATGACTGTGCCATTTTATTTGGTATCAGGATCAAATGGGCACAAGGGTGGCTGGAGCACGCGCTTTGCAAGGGGCTCGTAGTGAGTGGGTGGGGGATTCTAACTCTGTTTTTTTAGAGCATTGAGGCGGCATCTTGTTTGCCGTCGTTCTGTAACTTTTCAAGGATCTTTCGGACGAAGATACGTTGATAGGTTGCATTATCAAATTCCTCGGAGCTTCTTTTACCCCCCATTTTGTATGCTTGTTCCATTGCTTCTGGATGGGCGTAGTCTACTAATTCTGCGACGTATTCTTCGCCAAGGGCTGGTCCAAGCTCCTGTTGTAATTGTTCTGTGGCGTCCGCTTTGATTTCATTACTGACCTTCGACTTATTGTAGAATTTCAGACCTACAACGATTGCAATGACGACAAGAATAGGGAGTATCTTTTTCATGAGGACACATAGCTCATAGTTTCTCTGTTAGGCTGTCAAGCTTCAAGCAAGGTCTTCGATCATCTGGAGGGGGGAAGTGCCTCCACATCGGTGTTACTGTCCATCGCTCAAGAACTCTTGAGCTTATTTGTTTAGATCGTTCACCCTTCTGAGCACGCCTCTACATCTTTGGCAGGGCGATTCCAAGGCATCTTGGCAAGTACGACACCTAGACCACAAAAGCCAGTAGTGCCAGCCAGCAAGAGACCGCAGGCTGTAGCAATCAGCACCCAGATCCAAAGAGGGCTGACTGTAGCACACATTACGGCGGCTATTAAATTGATTGAGCCGACGGTGATATGGACCTGGCGGATCAGGGGTAAGCCCTTGGGTACCCCGCGTACCACTGGATGTCCGGCTTTTTCCCAAGCTTGTAGTGAACCATCGAGCGCAAAGAGCTCGATGCCCGATTTTTTTAGGGCTGAGGCGGCTTTCTTGCAACGCGCTCCTGTGAGGCAGGTGAGGACTACTTTCTTACCTTGAGCCTTAAAGCGTATTTCTCCTGCATTCAATCCATCAAGCGGGTGCATGTGTGCTTGTTCAATGTGTGCTTCTTCAAACTCATTTGGCGTACGCACATCGGTCAGATAATACGCACTTGGGTTTTCGAGGTATTCTTTGATGGTGATGGTTGTCATCGTTCAAATCTTAGGTTAAGTTTAACTATATCGCGATATAGGAATGTGCAAAAGAAAAGATCAAACGGTAGTTCAGCAATGAGAGAGGAGCAGCTGGAGGACGTGGCGAAATTATTTAAGACGCTTTCTGAGCCGGTTCGTCTGCGTATTTTATCATGTTTGATGGAAGGCAGTAAGACGGTTGGCGAAATAGTGGAGTTGACAGCATTGAAGCAGGGAAATGTCTCGAAGCACTTAAAGATATTGAGTGATGCCGATTTATTGAGCCGTCAGAAGGAGGGGAATTATGTATATTACCGTATTGCGCAGCCCTTGCTATTCGATCTATGCGGCTTAGTGTGTCAGCAGTTAGAGGAGACTGCGCAGGGGAAGCTCGATCGACTCAAAGCTTAGTAGGAGGGGATATCGGTCGGCATCGGTATCGCACATCTAGAAATGGCTAGCATTAAGTGCTGAACCAATTTGAGGGGGGGAAGCATGCCCGCTTGTATGTCGATGGGAGCATGCTAGATCTAACGAGTTGTTCGTGATCTCGTGGATAGTGTGTGAGTTGTTGCAGTGTTTTAGCGAAGAACTGAGACTGTAGTAGGCGGAGGCTCAGATTGCCGCTCGTAGAGTGGGTGCTCTGAGTAGTTAGATTTTTCTCCAATGAGCGAGTCTATTTTGGAGGTCATTTTCTACTTGGAAGTGGCGTGAGCTGATGGCCGTGTGGAGTCGTCTCTCCCAGAGTGAATGCTCTTTGTTAGGTTGGCTATGTGCGAAGCGTGGGATATCTTCAAGTTGGATGCTACGTTCTGCGGGCATGAAGGGATCGGTGCCGTGCTTATCGACGCTATTGACGAGGCTGTGTGTGAGGGCGAGGGCGCCGAAGAGTTGGCAGAGTGTGAGTTGGCGGAAGTCCTCGCGTGCGCGTTCGTAGGCGGCTTCACCTTGGTTTTCTGGGAGGAAATCTAGGTTTCGAAAGCTATCTCCGACATAGGCCACAGCTTGTTTGAGAGTGGCATTCGTATGATCTGAAGAGATGAGGTTGGTGAGGTTGTTGCGCACTCGGGTGACTTCTTGGGTGAGGGGGAGTGTTGCGTAGGTGCGGAAGAGTCTTCTGTAGAGATTGCGTCCGAGGTCCGAGAGTTTTAGCTCCATGACATCTTTAGGAAGTGATGTGGGGGAGACGGCATGGAGGGCGCCAAGATGCTCGAGAATGGGTTGCATGATGTTCTCGTAGCCAGGAAAAGTGACCCCAGAAGCATTGATACGTGCTCCTTGAGCTCGTTGATTGTAGGCGCTGACAGCTTTAGCGATCGGGTCGACTCCGTGTGCACCGGAAGGCTTGAGTGCGTACATGAGAGTGAGCTGGTCGAAGTTTGCAAAGGAGAGTGCTTTGGGGCCGAGGGTTTGAATGAGTTTCCAAGCTGCTGAGCGAGCTTCTTGCATGTCGCTCACTGGTTTGTCTTTGGCTGCTTGTAGTGAGGGGTGTGTTTTAGCTCTGGTGATACCGAGTGGGTTGTGCTTTTCAAAGAAGCTAATGACCGCTTCTGAGGGAGAGAAGTTAGAGCTGGGGGTATCGTAGGACTTAAACTCACCATAGTGACCAAGTATGAGTTTTGTGAAGCGGGGGTCGGCGCCAGTGTTGCCATTCGAAGTGAGGTAGCGATCTTCTAACAATTCGCTATATGGGTTATTTCCAAAAGCTAAATTTGCAATAGCTTGTTTACAGCAAATATCAGCGGTTGGAGTGACGAGGAGTGGGTAAGCAGCATCTGCGCAGACGCGCTTTAGCTCGGTAATAAAGAGTGTGATGATATCTTGGAATTTGAGAGCGCGATTTTCGGCTTTGATCTGATTTGTTTTACCGACTGCGAACTTGGTTGTGTGTTTTGGGGGGCGCTTAGAGAGCTGTTGGTACTTGGCGACGATGGTCGGCATTTGAGTTTTTAGGTCACGGATGACAAATGGCATCGCACCTCCAGGCACACCGGCGGCACAGAGTTGTTCTTTGAGGGCTAGGGGAATATCGAAGTCTTTGCGTTGTGGGTTTTTCCAGATCCTCTCACTGGTTGAAGTTAGAGAATGATAGGCGTCTTGGTTATCGATGAGCTGTGGATTGATCGAGCTGAGTGAATGATGTGAGGAACCGCCGGCTAGTGGGCCTTCGACAGTTTCAATCGAATGGATACCGAGGTCTATAGCTTTGCGGATAGCCTCGAGGGAGCTGGTGTCATTGGTCGAGTGAATGTGGAGCTCGATGGGGATATTGAGGGGGGTGAGGTAGGATTGGAGGGCTGGGAGGAGGGTGGCCATGCGCTGAGCGGTCATTTGGCCAGACATGTCTTTGATGGCGATGTGTGTGAAGCCCTTAGCTACGAGCTTTTGTGCGTAGCTGACAAAGTAGGCATCTGTGTAGCGGTCGGGGGCTTGTGGGTAGTTTCCAAAGCAAATGGCACCTTGTAGGATGACGTGTTTGAGTGCCTTAACCGATTCAGGCAAGTCGAGGTTATCGATATCATTGAGCGCGTCGAAGAATCGAATTTTGGTGATACCGCTTTTGATGAATTCAAGTAATGTGGCTTCGACGACATCTTTATCATAGTGGCGGAATCCAAGTGCGTTAGCGCCACGGAAAAGCATTTGAAGGTCGAGTTCAGCGACTGAGTTATGATGTGTGATCGCATTATGCAGGGCGTCACTGATGACAAATGGGTTATAGCCATTACTGATAGCGGTTTGAAAACTTTGGCCCCCAGCAACCTCGGCGGAATTGAAGCCCGCCGTAGAGGTCGCCTTGAGGATAGTGGCCATTTCAGCGGTGTTGAGTACCCAATCTCCAACAGCGAGTGTTGATTGTTGTCCGTCTCTGAGGCTGAGGTTTGTTTTGAGTAGGGGCGTATCCATAGCGATCAATGAAAGGCTGTTAGCTTAGCGGTTCAATGTCTGAAAGCAACTGTGGAGTGTGTACATGGCGAATGAATCAGAGGGGGTATAGTTGCTAGGCTGATCGGGGGGCTCCAAGTTTTAGGAGTGATGGCAATGCGTGAATATTGTGTAAAGTGTGATGAAAATCCTGTATGGGCAGCATTTGATTTATGCGTTTCTCGACCTTGTAGATCTCAGCATAGCGAAGAACTAAGTGGGGGGACTCTAGAAGCCTAGGTAGTCTAACAACTTTTTGTTAAGTTGGCGGTTGGAGCCTTTGAATGGGAAGCAATGGATGTGGATAGCGGGGTTGAAATTCATTTCAATGATTGCATAGTTGTCGTCATTTGCGGGCTCAGAGATATTGGGGATGATCATATCGAGTCCAGTGATGGCGACATTGAGGGCTTTGGCGGCATCTGAGGCGATTTGTTTATAGCTGGGGTGGATATCATCCGTGAAGTCGAGGCTATCGCCGCCTGTGCTGATGTTCGAATTTTCTCTTAGGTAGATAATTTCCTGATTTTTTGGGGTGTAATTGAAGTCGAGTCCTTGGGTTTCGAGGAAGAGCTTTTCGGCGTCTCCGAGCTGAATTTTCTCGAGTGGTGTGACGTAGCCTTTGCCTCGGAGAGGGTCTTGGTTTTTGATTCGTACGAGTTCTGAGATAGAATGTGAGCCGTCACCCATGACATTGGCAGGGACCCGATGGAGGACGCCTTCCACTTTATTATCGATGAGGAAGAAGCGAAACTCTCGACCTGCGATGAATGGTTCAACTAGGACTGAGCTGTCTTCAGCGAAAGCCATTTTGAGAGCAGTTAGGTAGTGGTTTTCGTCAGAATTTTGTTTAAGGATAGTGATGCCGAGGCCGAAGTTGGTGGATTTAGGTTTTACGACGATAGCTTGCGATTTATAGCGATTAAAATCTGCGAGGGCATGTTTTAAGTCAGTGTAATGGCCGCCGACTGGAACAGTAAGGTTCGAGCGTTGGAGCACCTTCTTTGTTACGAGTTTGTTCTCCATCATCAAGATGGTGGCATAATTGTCCTTTGAGGTTTTTGTTGCCTGTTGGATGTATTCAGTATGCTTATTTTTCGTGAGTGCGACGAAATTCTCTGAGCGGTCTAACAACTCAAATGAGATGCCACGCAGGACGGCTTCACGGAGGATGAGTTGAGTAGAGAGTTCGAGGTCTTCCAGGCCGGAGAAGCGGAAGTTTTGGTGAAGGGAATTTACTTGGAAGTTTTTTGCTTGTTGGAGGTTGTAGGGGATGAAGCCCTGATTTTGTATTCCTTTTCTCGTAATTTCGAGTGGTGCGTTCTCTGGGTTATCGAGGCATGACTCAAAGAATTTGATAGATCTGTTGTAGTTGTTAGGTGCGTCATCTGGGACGAGATTAGCAATTTCTTGGAGGAATTTTCTGACTGCACCTTTGGGGGAGTGAGGGAATGGTGATCCATTAGCATCGAGGATCTTTGAATCGTAGCCACAACAGGCACAGTGGTATTGGTTTTGCGATGCGATGCGTTGTTGGGCAGCGTCGAAGGGAGCTGGTTCTTCTTTTGCAAGAGACCAGAGCATGAATAGGTGAAGGAGGTGGAGGCTCTCGGGGCGGATGCCGGATTTGGTGGTTGGGTCGAGGTCTAACAACCGAACTTCAAGGTGAGTGATTTCACCGGTTTGGAGGTTTGTTTTGAGTCTAATCGGGCTATAGAGTTCTTTCTCGTGGATGAGTTTGCCAGCATCGACGAGGTCACGGACAGATCGATGGAATTGGGGCCAAGATGCATAATTTAGGGTAAATTCTTCGTTATTTCTGTAGCCGCAAATGCTGGCGCGGACGGATACAGATTTTGTTCCGCAGCATGTCTGAGGGACGACTTCTGGGAGGTCTGGGCAGATGGTGCTGTAGCTGTTGTCAGCGGCAGGTGTGTTTCCTAACAACGCTATCATGATCCAGCGGTAACGCATCATGTTGCGCATGGCAGTCATGTAGACATGCGATTTAAATTCAGTTTGAGTGAGCTGAGAATGGTTCGATTCACGCTGGAGGTTTTCGAGGAGGGACTCTGAGAAGCTGAGGTTGACGTGGACGCCTGAGATCATTTGTTTTTTCCGCCCGTAGGTTTGGGCGAGGAAGCGTCTATATTCGGCGAGAGCTCGATGTTCTGAGTCAAATTGAGCGAGTGGGATTTGGGAGCCATCTTCGGGCAAGGCTGGCGGCATACTTTGCGGCCAGAGCAGCTCGTTGTCTAAGTTTTCGGTGACGACATCATGAATGGTTTCCATGAAACCCAGCGCCTCATGGATTGAGTCCATAGGTGGAGTTATCATTTCTAACTGGCTTTCGGAGAAGTCAACAGTAACGAAGGGGTGGGCGAGTTTGTCGCCAAAGATGTGGGGGTGTGGAGTTTGTGCGAGTTTGCCTTCGAGATCGACTCTGACGTGTTCTTTTTCTAGGCCAAATTTCCCTTCAAGAAGCCAGGTTTGGCTGGAAGGAGCGAGGAGCGCTTCACCAATCTGCATGGTAGGATAGTGCACCTCATTGAGGATTTATCCAATGGAAATTTTGGGAGTTAGGGTTAGCTGACTTTGCGGTTCCAGCGGGTGACGACAGCGGTAGCGGCGAGCAGGCTGAGGATGGAGACGGCAGCGAGCACTGACTTACACCAGAAGGTGGAGCTGAGTTTTTTGCCGAACCAGAATTTCCATTCAGCGAGGAAGAGTGAGCGATCTTGTTCGGCACGCATATCAACGCGGTTGATTTCAGCCCGGCGCACGAGCAATTCGGTACGCGTGTTTTGGAAAAACGACTGGACGGGTTCAGACTCGTCTTCATCACCGAGGTAGATGTTCAGATTTTCTAGTTCATCCATTGTGCCATTGAGGGCGACATTGGCAATCCGGTGTGAGAGGAGAGCGGCGCCATCTTGGTCGATTGCTTCAGCAGCATAGAGTCGGGTGAGGCCAGCTGTGAGGATTTTGATGCGCGCGGCTTCTTCGTCGGTTAGGAAATTTTCTTCTTTTGTATCATCTTGGGGGATGACTTTCTTTTTGAGTACTTCGATGCGTTCTTGGATGCGGCGTCTTTCTTTTTCGAAGGGGTTTTCTGTCGCTTGGGCGAGGATGATGCCTTCAAAGGAATAGCGCAGGGGCATGAACATAGCGGGTACGGGCTCGGCACCATTTTCACGGGCTTCATCGCCGCCGACGAAGAGTCCACGGTTCATTTCTCCGAATGGGACGAGAGCACCGGCAAGGAGAAGCTGGGGGACGAGCAGGAGGGGGATGGATGAGAGTGCCGCTCTTTCGCTTTTGACAATGGTTGAAATCAGCATGGCCATGGCAGTGCCAGTGATGGCCGTTGTGCTCATCCAGAGCCAGTGGGTGAACCACATTTCTTTAATCTCAAGGAAGTAGTGGCCGATGCTGACGTAGATAGCGCATTGGATGAGGGCTAATAGAGTGAGGGTCGTGCATTTGGCGGCGATGTAGAGGCCCGTTCCATAGCGGGTGTTTCTCTCACGGCGTAGCACTGGCAAGTCGCGCAGGATCTCGGTGGCACTATTTGTTAGGCCGAGGAACATGGCGACAGTGACCGAGAGGAAGAGGTAAGTGACGATGTGAAGGCCTGAGGAAAACTCGTATTTCCCCTCAGCGGAAGCCCGCAGTGTGAGAGCGATGAGAAAGGCGAGCAAGGGGGCCTCGAGGATAGTACAGTAGAAGGTACCTCGGTTTCTGAATTTGGCGAGAATCGAGCGTTTGAGGTGGGTACGGAAGAGTCTCCAATAGTCTTGGGGGCGACGCGGTCGCGGGACTGGCACCGGCATGTTATCGTCGGCGCGGGGCATGTCGCCGAGTTGCGTTTGCACTTGGCTATCGGACTCGGTGACTTTTTGGATGAGGCGATGGCTTTCGAGGCGTTCTTGCCAGAATGAGGGGGGGAAGCGTCTGGCGAAAGATGAGGATTCATTGGCGCCGACAGTGCCGTGGAGGGGTGTTTCGAGGACGTCAAAGACGAAGTCGGCCCCATTGACGTGACTATTTTTGCCATCCCCTCGGTTGAGTGTCTGGATGTTAAACTCGACACTAGCTTCCTCGAAGTAGCGGCCCATGTCATCGGGAGTGCCAAAGTATGCGACTTTTCCTTCTTTATCGAGGAGGAGGACTTTGTCGAAGAGTGAAAGAACTGAGGCTCCGGGGCGGTGGAGGGACGCGATGACAATTTTATCTCGGGCGAGGGCACGCAGAGACTCGGCGACGTGTTCTGAGTCCTTTGAAGAGAGTCCAGAAATGGGTTCATCAAAGAGGAAAATTTCAGCGGCGGAGCCGAGATCGAGCCCGAGGTTGAGGCGTCCGCGCTCACCACCTGAGATAGTTTTATCGCCGGCTGAGCCGACCTTGCGGTCGGCGAGTGGTTCGAGTGCGAGTTCCGCGAGGATACTATCTACGCGCCGGGAATGTTCGGGGCTCGCGAGGTGTGGGCGCCTGACAGTACATGCGTGCATGAGGTGCTCGCGCACGGTGAGGTGTGGGTTAAGCGCCTCCTCCTGGGGCATGAAGGTGATGAAGGGGGCGAGGCGGGCACGGTGTTGGTAGAGGGAGATGCCATTGAAGCGGATGTGGCCACGGTCTGGCTTGAGTTGGCCGGCGAGGGTTGCCAGCAGGGTGGACTTACCACAGCCAGATGGCCCCATAATGCAGAGCATTTCTCCTCGCATAATTTTGAAGTCGATGCTGTCGAGGGCGGTGGCATGGCGGGTGAAGCGATGAGTGACACCATCGACATGGAGTTCTTGAATGACGGTACGCTCTTCATCAATCAAGCCCTCAGAAAAGCGGCAGCGTACGGCTTGGCTGGCACTGAGGCGGATGACAGCTCCATCCATGAGTGTGGCACCGGACTTCACTGCTTGATTATTCATCAGCAAGGTACGTTCGGACTCGATGATCTCGAGTTCGCCCACGGAAGTGGCAGGATCGTAGGATATCTTGAGCGTGATTTTGCCTGCGAGATTGGGGGAGATGAGGAGGTCCCCTTTACCGATGACGGAGGGGTCATTGGAGACAAGGCAGGTTTGTTTTTCTCTACTGAGGCGGAAGCGGCCACCAGCTTCGAGTGCTTGGTTGCGGATGCTTTCGAGGTCGACCTCTGAGCCGTTGCTGAGGGTGAGAGCGTCGTGGAAGTGGCGCTTGGTGGTTTTGTCTACCTCTAGGGTTGCGCCATTGGAGGTGATTTGCGTCGGGCGGATAGCCGTGATTTCAGCATGTGTCCCAAAGTCGATGCGGACGGTGGAGAGGCGTGTTCTACTACGTTCTGCCATGAGGCCATTGACCGACTCGTGGACGAAGAGAGCGCGCGGTTGGTGGGTGCGCTTGTAGTTTAAGAAGAAGTTGAGGTCGTTGTAGGAAATTGTCCAGCTGGGTAGCATGATGCGTTGGTGGGAGCGCATACGGATGATGCCACCGGGGACGACACTCGAGCCACTGAGCCAGAGGGCTTGGCCCCCGGTGTTTCTGATGATGATGACTTCGCCTGATTGGTAGACCCGGAAGGCATAATTCTCAGTGGATTCAGGAAGGCAGACGTCGGCATTATCGGTGGATGAGAAGATGAGGCGGGTGAAGGGGAGTTTTTTTGTCCCTGAGTATCCTTCTTCGAGTTCTTTTAGGATGAGTTCACCGAGCCCATTGCCGTCGAGTCGTTGGAAGAAGTCGAGGAAGGCAGCGCGGCCACGTTTTCTGCGGGAGGAAGCATCGATGAGCAAATAGAGCTGGAGTCCGAGGGAGACGATGCCTTCATATTCGAGTTGGACGGCGAGCTTGTTGGCGAGCGTGGTGGTGCTTTGTGGGGTGCGAAGGGCTTTTTGGAGGCGACGGGCAAGCCAATGGTGGTCGGCTTCAGGGAAGGCGTGGCGCAGGAGGTCGAGGGCGACTTCGGCTTCGGTGGTGTCGACGCGTTCATCGAGGGAGACGAAGGCGGCAAAGACTTCCACGAGTGAGGCAACGAGGGGGATACCCTGTGGGGCCTTGTGTGTCCAAGCCTTAAACAGAGAGGAGGACTTGAAAAGTCGGGCTTTTCCTTTATTATCTCTTGCTTGCGAGGACAGTTTCACTGGAAACCATGGTGCACGCATATCTAACCGATGGCAAGCCGACAGAAAAAAGGATTTATTTTTCTGAAAGCCGTACTACCTTTCGCGCAAGCATTTAGAGGGGCTCTGAAGCAAGAGGGGCCCCAGACCAGATAGACTTACTATGTCAGACCAACGACCACCTGAGAAAACACCCCAGTCCAGAGGACCACAAAACGGTCAGCCTCAACAGGCTAAGGGACCGAACTGGAGAGTGATGATCCTTTTTGCACTCGCCATTGGCGTATTGATTTTAGCGTACCAGAGCACTACCGAGAAGAATGGTAAGAAGATTGATTTTGCGCAGTTCCGCACCGCCTTGGAGAGTGAGAAAGTGCTGATTGACCCATACGAGCTCGACAGTGTGAAAGCGGTGACGGATCCCGCGGAGAAAAACAAAGTACTTAAGGATCTCAAACTGAGCCCCGAGAGCCGTCTGAAATTTGTCACGAAGGAGACGACGACTTCAGGTCAGGTGAAAGGGTTTATAGATACTGCTGAGTACCGCAACAAAGACGCGAGTCCGCAGATGGAGAGCTTCCGCGTGGCGATTGACACGAGTTTGGACCAGCGCGAGGTCGACCGCCTGAGACGTGAGCAGAATGTGCCATTGATCGTGGTTGAAGACATATCGACGGCTGCAGATTCTCAAAACATCACACTCAAGGAACTCCGCAAGTGGATTGCTTTGGGCGAGGTTGAATTAGCGGGTGAACGGTCACTAAAGCTCTACAAGACAGCTAATAGCAATGATGCGGTATTGGAGGGTGTGAGAAAGGTATGGCCATTGAAAGCTGACGTGACACCTACTTTTGTCCCATTTTCCGTGGAAGTGAATTTGTTCGCCATCTCTGAGGCGGAGCGCAATTTACTTGAGTCGGCCCGCACGACTCCTGAGAGCAACACGATGGGCTTTGTGCTGGTGCAAATTTTACCGATCTTATTGATCGTGGGATTATTGTTCTTCTTGTTCCGATTCCAGATGAAGAATGCTGGCAAGGGCGCGATGAACTTTGGCAAGTCGAAGGCAAAGTTGCTTTCTATGGACAAGGGCAGAGTGACTTTCAAAGATGTGGCAGGTATTCACGAGGCCAAGGAAGAGCTGTACGAGATTGTTGACTTCCTTAAGGCTCCTAAGAAATTTGAGAAGTTGGGTGCTAATATTCCTAAGGGTGTATTGATGGTGGGCCCTCCGGGAACTGGTAAGACGCTTTTGGCTCGTGCGATCGCGGGAGAAGCGGATGTGCCATTTTTCTCTATTTCTGGGTCTGACTTTGTTGAGATGTTTGTGGGTGTGGGGGCGAGCCGCGTGCGCGACATGTTTGAGCAAGGGAAGAAGAACTCACCTTGTATTGTTTTCATCGATGAGATTGATGCAGTAGGCCGTCACCGTGGTCACGGCATGGGCGGTGGTCACGACGAGCGCGAGCAAACCCTCAATGCTTTATTGGTTGAGATGGATGGTTTCGACGCACGTTCAGGTGTGATCATTGTGGCTGCCACGAACCGCCCTGATGTACTCGATCCGGCCTTATTGCGTCCTGGACGTTTTGACCGTCAGGTGCGTGTGTCACTCCCAGACGTGGTTGGGCGTGAGCAAATTCTCAAGGTGCATGCCAAGAAGATTAAGATCTCTGGTGATGTGGATCTCAGCGTGGTTGCACGAGGTACACCTGGTTTCTCCGGAGCTGAGCTAGCTAACTTGATCAACGAAGCTGCACTACTGGCTGCTCGTTTAGGCAAGGTGGAAGTGACGATTGCAGAGATGGAAGAAGCGCGCGACAAGGTTCGATGGGGGCGTGAGCGTCGTTCTTTGGCACTCTCAGACAAGGAGAAAGAGAATACGGCCTACCACGAAGCTGGCCACGCTATTTTGAACATCCTCTGTGAGCACACGGATGCCTTACACAAGGTGACTATTATTCCACGTGGTCCGTCCTTAGGTATGGCGATGTTCTTGCCGAAGGAGGATAAGTTTAGTTACCGCAGAGCGGAATTGATCGACCAACTTTGTGTGGCGATGGGTGGACGCGTGGCTGAGGAACTCGTCTTCGGGAACCCGACGAATGGGGCAATGGGAGACATTCGCCAAGCGACAAACATTGCACGTAAGATGGTCTGCGAGTGGGGGATGAGTGAGGAACTCGGCATGGTCGAGTACGGCAGTGATAGCAACACCGAGATGTTTGTACCCAATGAGGGCAAGAGCTATTCTGAAGAGACCGCTCGAAAGATTGATTTTGAGATCAAGACCTTCATTGATGATGCCTACCAGCGTGCTGTTGATATGTTGACTGAGCATCGCGAGTCACTGGACCTCATTGCAAAAGCTTTGCTTGAATTTGAGACCTTGGACGGCGAACAGATCACTGACCTCTTGTTGAAGGGGGAAATGACGAATCCACCGAGTGCGCCGACACCACCCGAACCGCCATTGGCTCCCTCAATTGATGAGCCTAAGAAAAAGGAAGTCGAAGACTCAAAAGAGGACGACGACCCGCTTGCTGGCGAAGTGGTAGGAGCCCCAGCTTAACTGAGATAGTAGCCGCAAATTTTAACGAGTGACTTGGGAGACTGAGTCACTCGTTTTTTGTGCAGATATGGGAGTGATCTGTATCAAAAACTGTCATTCGAGCATTCTAGCAGTGCGTGGCTCATGGGGATGTGTAGGCTCCGCTGATGGGGAATTTACTCGAGCACAAGAAGGGGAGGTTAGCGGCATTTTTTGCGTTATATGTGAGCGAGGGATTGCCCCAAGGCTTCACAGGTGTGGCTCTTGCGTTAGAATTTAAGAGGATGGGGATGGAGGCTGCGGCTTTGGGTACCTTTGCAGCAACGATCATGTTACCTTGGTCCTGGAAGTTTTTGATGGGACCCTTTGTCGATAACTTACACTTTCGTCGCTTTGGTGCACGCAAGCAATGGATTGTCGGGAGCCAGATAGGAATGTTGCTGAGTTTGTTGCTTGCGATGGCTTACTTCCCAAAAATGGAGGGTGGGACGATAGTGGGGCTTGGTCTCTTTACTGTCTTATTGATCGTTCACAATGTTTTTGCAGCGACGCAGGATGTGGCGATTGATGGGCTAGCTTGTACGACTTTGGAGGAACATGAGCGTGGTTTGGCGAATGGCTTGATGTTTGCAGGGGCTCAACTGGGGGCCGCGATTGGTGGGTCAGGAGTTTTATTTTTGAAGGAATCCTTAGGTTTCAGCATGGCGAGCATGATGGTGCCCGTTCTTTTGTTAGGGGTATTATTGATGGTGGTTTTCTGGATTTGTGAAAAGAAGTTGAATGCTGAGGAGGGGGAAATGGCGGAACTTAGGGGGTGGAAATATACGGTGGCTGAAGTTGGTGGGTACCTCAAAGAGGTCGGGAAGACGTTCTTTTTGAGCAAGCAAGGGTTCTTAGGGCTTTGCTTAGCTTTATTACCTGTTGGGGGGATGGCATTGAGCTTAGTGGTATCGACAATACTGACTCCGACACTGGGGATGAAAGACGATGAAATTGCTCTGATGGGCTTGGTTGCCTCCATTGTATTTATTGTGTTTTGTATGACGGGGGGCTACTTGTCAGACAAAATTGGGCGTAAGAAGGCGTTGGCAATTTTTGGTCTGGGGACATTATTGCCGACATTGTGGATGGGGTGGCGATTACAGAGCGAGGGGTGGATTTATCCTACTGCGGGCAATGGGGATGGAACGTGGCCTAGGCACGATGGTTTGATTCGAGCTTGGTGGATGGCGAGTATTGTCTATTCCTGTTTTCAAGGGCTGATGTACGGTGTACGTACCGCCTTTTTTATGGATATTGTGAATCCAAAGATTAGTGCGACTCATTTTACCGCCTGCATGGCCTTGATCAATGTGGTCACGATGTATTGTTATTGGTGGCAAGGGCAGGCAATGACAGCAACAGGCAAAGGTGGCTGGGGGTTCACTTACTTTCAAGTGTTTCTGCTAGATGCTGCGCTGGGGGCATTCTTTGTCTTTCTGTTGCCATTTCTCAAGATTCGTCAGTCCTCAGAATGATGTTTTCAAACTGGGAACAGGGGGAGAAGTTCTCTATGAGACATATACTAACCAAGTCCTATGCTTGCAATTCCGCCTATTGAAAACCGTGTGCTACAAACTGCGAATGCTTTAAAGCAGAGCATTCTATCAGGGCAATTTAGCGGGAGTTTACCAGGAGAACGTTCTTTGGCATCGATGCTTTCGGTAAGTCGGAAAACAATGCGTAAGGCGATTGATTTACTGGAGCAGGAGGGGTGGACAAATGAGTCTGTCGCTATCAAACAAACTGGGGATGAGAAAGTACGTCTATTACTCAACTCCGGAGCAACGAATACTGGTGGCGCGAGCTTTGATGATATCATCGTCAATGACTTTGTGGCAGTTCCTGAGCCGAGCACCACGGCCTTGTTGGGGCTTGGTGGTTTGGCTCTGATTCTACGTCGCCGCAAGTAAAGTTCTATTTTCACCCGCATGAAGGTGGGTAGAAAAGTCTGTCACGGCTGGTCACACTGTGGAGTGTGGCCAGTTTTTTGTATTTTGAGAGGTCGTGAGGGGTGGTCTGTGTCGAAGCTGGAAGGAGAATACTCTTGAAAGATAGTTAGGAGGTGTTTATAGCATGGTTCTAATAGTTGTTAGCCTCTTGTTCTAACAATATCACCACATGCACCCTAACTATTTATGAACGCGTCTGACTCTGATAAGAACTTTATCAAGAATTCGATTGATGTAGCGGCCAAGATATTTCTGATCGGTTTGCTTTTAGTCTTATCTTACAACATCATTAAGCCATTTGTACTGCCTGTGGTTTGGGCGATCATCATAGCGGTGGCCTTTGGTCCTTTTATTGACAAGGTCACTAAGTGGCTTGGGGGGAGACGGAAGATGGCATGCGTAGGGTTTAGTTTAGTAGCAGTGGCGGTGTTAGTGGTTCCGGTTTGGTTATTGGCGAGTTCGTCACTGGAGGTGGTGCAGTATGTTGCGGAGGACTTAAAGGACAACAAGGTTGACTTTATTCAGGAGGCGCCAGAGAAGGTGGAGGAAATACCTGTGGTGGGTAAGAAGGTAAGTGAGATTTGGAATATGGCGGCGACTGATTTGAAGGGGGCTATTGTGGCGACCGCTCCGCTAGCTCAGGATGCGGCGACAAAGTTGGTAGCGAGCATTGGTAGTGGTTTAGGTGGGATTGTTCAGTTTGTGATATCTTTCATCATTGCTGGGGTTTTGATGATTAATCCGGCGAAGGGCTTTGCCATCACCAGTAAGGTTGCGCGTAGTTTCGATGCGAACCGAGGTGAGGAATTCACGAAGCTCACTGTTGCAACGATCAGAGGTGTGATGACTGGCGTGATAGGTGTGGCAGTGATTCAAGCTGTGTTAGGGACGATAGGAATGGTGGTAATGGGGATACCAGCGGCGGGAGTCTGGGGTGTGTTAATTTTGATTTGTGCGATTGTTCAATTACCGCCAATTATCATTTTGGGACCGATTGCTGCATATGGGTTTGCGGCTTATGACACGACGCCAGCGATCATTTTCTTGATTTGGGCATTTTTAGTCTCTGCAAGTGATGGGGTATTGAAGCCAGTGTTGATGGCGCGTGGAGTTGACACACCAATGTTGGTGATTTTGTTGGGAGCGATTGGGGGGATGATGATGTCAGGTATTGTTGGGCTCTTTGTTGGAGCGGTGGTACTTTCTATCACCTATGCAATCTTCATGGCATGGGTCAACGAGAAGGCTGGTGATACTCCTGAGCAAGCGTCAGGAGATGAGGAACTCCAAGAGGAAGCATCATAAAGGATGAGAAAGTCATTAGTACAAGGAATCTGGTTGAGCAGCGGTGTGGCAGCCACTTTGCCATTAGGTATGGTGAGTTGCATGGTGGGGCCGGAGTATGTGGAACCGGTTGCTCCAATCCAACAGAGCTGGGACCTGAAGGATCCGAGTCTAGTACGTGGTTCCAAGTCTAAGGTGGATCTTGAGTGGTGGAAGCAATTCAATGATGTGCAGCTCAATCAATTAGTTGAGAGCGCGTATTCTGAGAATTTGACCTTACGCACTGCGGCGCTACGGATACTAGAGTCGCGTGCCATATTAGGCATTGCGCACGGCAACCTCTATCCTCAGGGGCAGGCCTTGAGTGGTGATGTGTTGGCTCTTCGCGCGCCGGGAGGAGCTGGTCAGGATCTCGTATCTACTTCCTTTGGGTTTGATGCAGCATGGGAGTTAGATTTTTGGGGGAAGTTTCGGAAGTCGATCGATTCCGCTGACGCATCTTTGTTGGCTGATGTGGCAGACTTTGATGACATTTTGACATCATTAACGGCGGAGGTTGCGACGACTTATGTTAATGTGAGGACGATTGAGGAACGCATTGAGCTTGCTCGAAAGAATGCTGAGTTACAGGAAGAGTCGTTAAAGATTGTAGAATTGCAGTTTGAGGCGGGTACGGTCACTGAGCTGGATGTTTTACAGGCTAAGACCTTGTTGACGAATACGCAGTCACAGATACCGAGGTTTCAAGCGACCCTCTACAAGCTGCACAATGCTCTGAGTGTATTGTTAGCGAAGGATGCGGATTCGATCCGTCAGATGTTGAGGGGCGGGAAGGGGATTCCTCAGGCGCCAATTAAGGTGGCAGTGGGAGTGCCTGCTGAGCTGTTGAGAAGGCGGCCAGATATTCGGAGAGCTGAGATGCTAGCAGTGGCGCAGAGTGCTCAGATTGGCATCGCTAAGGCTGACCTTTACCCAAGCTTTACGCTTGTAGGTTTTCTAGGGACGAGTGCTACTGACTTAGCTGGCGCTTCGCTAGGAGATGCATTTGATAGCGACAATGTTGGGTATACCTTTGGTCCTACTTTCAGGTGGAATATTCTCAATTACGGAAGGATTAAGAACAGTGTGAGGGTGCAGGATGCGCGATTTGAGCAGACGATTACTGCGTATCAAAATACGGTTCTCAATGCGGCGAGAGAGGTTGAGGATGGGATGACTGGATTTGTTCATACCAAGAAGGAAGCTGAGTTTTTGAGATTGGGTGTCGAGAGTTCTAAGCGCTCTACAGAGATTTCTATGATTCAATATAAGGATGGTCTCACTGACTATCAGAGGGTGTTGGACTCGATTCGGTCGCTGACTCAGCGCCAAGACCAGTACGCATCAGTGAAGGGGACGATAGCTACGGATTTCATAGCGATGTACAAGGCGCTTGGTGGTGGTTGGGAGATGCGCGACCGCGAGGATGCGCTTCCACCTGAGATTAGAGAGAAGATGAAGCAGCGGACTGACTGGGGGAGGTTTCTCGACCTTCCTGAGCCGATTCAAGTGAGTGAAGCGACAAGTAAGGGGTAATTATGAGTAAGAGACTATCGAGTGGTTTTTCTAGGTTGTTAGTAATATTGTTAATCTACATCATAGTAAGCCCCTTCATTCCGGCGAACTCGATAGCGAGCACAGTGATGCACGTCTGGCTCTCAGTGGTTTTATTTTTTGCAGCGCGCACAGCGGGAGATGGGACGAGGAAGCCATTTGCTTTAGTTGTGTTAGGGCCTGCGTTGATTCTATACTGGTTAGGAATCTACGATGTGATTCAATACAGTCGTGAGAGCGCACTCATATTATTTGTAGGGTTTTATGCGTTGATTCTCTATTCGTTTGTGAAGCAACTTTGGAATGCGAAGAAGGTAACGGGCCAGGTGATAGCAGGGAGTTTGTGTACCTATCTTATCATTGGGCTTTTGTGGGGGGCTGCGTATAACTTGATCTATGCTCTTGATGGTGGGGCATACAGTGGGGCGCTGCTAGAGAAGGATGGGTTGCCCCAGATTCATATCTTCAACTATTTCAGTTTAGTGACACTAACCTCGTTAGGTTATGGTGACATTACGCCCCAAAGTCTAGGAGCAGCTTCACTATGTCAAATGGAAGCAATTATTGGCCAATTTTACACTGCGGTGTTAGTGGCTTGGTTAGTAGGGATGTATGGTAAGCCCCTACGCCAGAAAGTAGAAGCAGAGAACCAGAAGTAAGCTATGTCGAACGATAAAACGGATTTGCCCGCACCAGAAGAGGCTAAGGAGCAAAAAGAGGAAAAGAAGAAGCGTGATCCAATCAAGTTTTGGACGCGCGTGACTTTGATAGCTGTTGTGGTGCTTTTCTTTGCACACATTCTTAGTGACAAGTATGTGCCTTACACTGCGAATGCTCGAGTGGAGGCATATGTGGTGCCAGTGGCAGCTGAAGTATCAGGACGTGTTTCACGGGTCTACGTAACTAACAACGAGCTGGTGAAGGAGGGGGATAAGTTAATCGAGATTGATTCGGAGAAGTATGAGCTAGCGGTGAAGCAGGCTGAGGTCGACCTCCAGCAGGCGAGCCAGGTTTCGGATGCTGACACGGCGAGCGTTTCGACAGCGCAAGCAAAGGTGGCGGAAGCAGAAGCGAACTTGGAGAATGCTCGGGTCAAGGGTGAGAGGATCATCAAGCTTTCTCAGCAGGGAGCGGCCTCTATGTCGCGGGCTGATGATGCGCGTTCACGGATTACGGCAAGCGAAGCGAAACTTGCGAGTGCCAAATCTGAGTTAGAGAAGGCAAAGAGTAACTTAGGGAAGACAGGGCAGGACAACGTGAAGATTCAGGCTGCTTTGACGAACCTTGAGCGGGCACGTTTAGATTTGGCTAGGGCAACGATTGTGGCACCATCTGATGGAATCATCACGAACCTTTCGATCGATGTGGGACACTATGCTAACCCGGGAGCCCCTGTGATGACGTTCATTTCTATCAAGGATGTGTGGATTCAGGCGGACATGCGTGAGAATAGTTTGGGGAATATTGAGACTGGAGACCGTGTTGAAATTGTTTTAGATGCGGCACCTGGGCAAGTTTTTGGCGGGACTATTCGGAGTGTTGGTTGGGGAGTCTCTGACAATACGAACAACCAAATCGGCGGCCTAACGACTGTGAAGACGACACAGGGTTGGTTGCGAGAAGCTCAGCATTTCCCAGTGATCATTGATTTTGATGAGGGAGCAGGCAAGGGGTACAAGCGTGCTGGTGGGCAGGCTAACGTGATTGTCTACACGGGAGATAATTTTTTATTCAACGGAGTTGGGAAGCTCTGGATTCGGGTGATTAGCTTCTTTTCACATGTTTACTAGTCGGGGGTAGTTCGATGACTCTTCCTGTTGTTAGGGCGCTACGATTGAGTATAGGGGTGACGTGTGCCATCGCCCTGAGCTATGGTGTTAATTGGCCCCTCTCCTATTTGGCGCCTTTATTTGTGGCGATGTTTCTATCGATGCCGCTTCCGTGGATTGGTTGGAAGAACGCCTTTGCGATTGTGCGCAGGTTATTCATTGGTCTGCTGTTAGGATTAGTGGTGGCTGAGTATTTCATACGGATGCCACTGGTTTGTGTGCCGCTCTACGCATTGATCTTTTTTTATATTTTTTACAATGATGCGAAGGCGCCGCCATTGGCGACGATTTTCATGACGATGGGTGTGACGATGGTTCCGATATTGGGATTACAGGCAATTATGGCGTCGCATTTGGTGGTAGGGTATTTGTTAATCAACATGTTGACTGGTTTATTTTTCATGTGGTTGTTCCACATGTTGATGCCGAACTCGATGGCTAAGGTTGACCCGAATGCGCCGAAGCCTCAACGGCCACCGGCTAAACCGATTCCGAGTAGGGAGGAGCGGGCTCGTTTGGCGCTGGTTTCCACGATTGTGGCGACGAGTGCTGTGTTGCTTTTTTACAGTTTAAATCTCGTCCAATATTCTTTGGCGATGATTTACATCTGCATGATGGCTGGGGCACCGACGACAAATGCGAGTGTCAAGGTGATGACTGCGAATACGAAGGCGTGTTTGATTGGGGGGATTGCTATAGTGATTGCATACAACTTGCTTGTGGCTGTGCCAAAGTATTGGTTCTTGATAGTATTATGTTTTGCGATTGGCTTGATATTTAGTCGTCAGATCATGGCTGGAAAGCCGTCGTCGGCAGCCTGGTCGTCTGGGTTTACGACTTTCCTCGTTTTGTTAGGGAGCTCGACCTCAGGCGATTCGAGTGCGAGTTCAAATTTTTATCTTCGGATTGCGCAGGTATTGTTTGCGGGACTCTTTTGTATATTGGCGATTGTGGTGATCGAGCACATGATTCAGAAGCGGAAGTCAGGCAAGCGATGGTGGCAATTGAGTCGGCTGAGCTGAGTTTACGAGCGAAAAAATCGCGACGCGCTGATGCGTGCCGCGATATTGGAAATGGCTGATTGGAGGTGGCTCTTAGGTGCCTTTATCTCTCTCTTTTTTAAATGATGAAGTGACTTATTGGTAGTCTTTGCCTTCCCAGGAATCGAAGACAGAGTTTTGCCAGCTTTCGAGTTCTTTGAGGAGCAACTGGGTTTGTTTTGGATCTTTCTGTGAGAGGTCGTTTTGCTCCATAGGGTCCTTGGACAGGTTATAGAGTTCCACTTTTTCTTTTCCACCTCGGACGATGCGGTGCAATTTCCATGGCCATTTGGTCCAAGCGGCGTGGCCGTTGAAATTGGAGCGGTCACGCTTAGGGAATTGTTCGATATTCTTTTTGAGGCGCTCTGGGAATGGCGTTGGTTTGCCGGCCTGTTTGGCTTCCATGAGGGCCTTGATGATGCGGTCACTCCAGGTTGGTTGTCCGCCTGTGTAGCCGTGCCAGAATCCCATAGCTGGGCGTTCTTTTTGGCTGCCAGCGATGATGGGGGCGAGATCAACCCCATCGAGTGGTGGTTGATTCGTGACTGTCGCATTGGCAATTTTAAGGATGGTGGGGTAGATATCTGAGGTGTTGGATGGTGTGGATATGGTTTGAGGCTTGAGGGTGCCAGGCCATTCGATCAACGAGGGGACGCGGAGGCCACCTTCATAGATGCTCCCTTTTTTAGCGCGTCCACCAGAAGATTCTTTGACGAGGCCGCCATTGTCTGAGCAATACCAGACGATGGTGTTGTCAGCGATGTTCATATCTCGTAGTGCTTTTCTGAGGCGACCTACTTGTTGGTCGAGCAAGGTGATTTCAAGGAAGTAGCCACGAAAGTGTTGTTTGATGCCGTGCATACTTTCGATGTCATTGTAGAGAGTGTCGGCTCCCGGGAAATCGACAGGCACTTCCTCATGTGGGTCGTGCGGGGCTGGGAACCAAGTCACCGCGAACATAGGTTTGTCACCAGCTTTGTGTTTTTCTAAGAAGTCTATGGTGGCATCCATGGTGAGGACTGAGCCTTGCCCCTTGAGTTGGATGTAGCCACCCTTTTTTGCAAAGTAGGGGTCTTGGTCGAAGAAGTTGAGACCTGTGAGCCATTCATCGAAGCCGACTTGTCCGGGTGAGGTCGGGCTCTCTGGTTGGACGGAGCCGATGTGCCACTTACCGAAGTGTCCAGTGACATAGCCGGAAGCTTGGAGTGCCTCGGCGATAGTAGTTTCATTCGGGCGCATATAGTGGCCGTGGTTTGGGACGTTTGTGCGCATGGGGTGGCGTCCGGTCATGACGCTGGCGCGAGTTGGTGAGCAGACTGGGGCGGCGGCGTAGAATTGGTCTAAGACGACACTTTGCTTTGCCATGGCATCCAATTCAGGAGTTTTGACAAAGGGGTGGTCTGTGTAGCCGCAATCACCGTAGCCTTGGTCGTCGGCCATCACCAAGATGATATTAGGGCGTTGGTCCTCGGCTTGAGCCGTTAGGGCTGTCGCGGCAGCAATGCTGCACATGGTAGCTGTGATTAGTTTCATATATTTTGTTATCAACTATGTCAGTGAAATGAGGAGACTTGATCGAGTGATTTTTTAGAAATATCGGGGACTTCGCAGCCTTGCTCTGGGTAGCCGCAGACCAGGAGAAGAAAGGGTTTCTCGTGTTTGGGGCGTTCGAAGATTTCGTTGAGGAAGTTCATTGGGCTAGGCGTGTGCGTGAGGGTGGCAATGCCTGCGTTATGGAGTGCTGCGATGAGAAAGCCGGTGGCTATGCCGACGGATTCCTTTGGGTAATAGGTTTTGGTTTCCTTGCCTTCGTGGTCGGTGTCGCGTGATTTTTGGAAGATTGCGATGAGGGCGGGAGCTTTTTCGAGGAATGGTTTGTGGGCATCGGTGCCGAGGTGGGCGAGTGTGTCGAGCCATTCTTGAGGGGCTCGGCCGCCGTAGAATTCCCGCTCTTCGGCTTCGGCTGCCTCGCGAATTTGTTTTTTGATAGCGTGTGACTGGGCGACGGCGAAATGCCAGGGCTGGAGGTTTGCGCCATTGGGGGCGGTGCCAGCAGCGAGGATGCAATTTTCGATGACGCCCTCGGGGATGGGAGTTTCAGCAAAGTCGCGTACGGTGCGGCGTTTAGCGAGGTGTTGGTAGAAATCTCGCGCGAACTGCTGGCTTTCGATTTCAGTATGGTAATGGAAATTAAGGAGCATGGTTAGTTGGGTTGGATGAATTCGACGAGGTCCTTACGCATTTTTTCGATGTCCTTTTGGTTGAGGTAGAACATGTGTCCTGCATCATACCAAGCGACGGAGATGTTATTGCGTTGTGCTTTTGGGAGCATGAGGTGGTCGATACTATAGAGGATACCATATGCAGGGGTGGCGAGGTCCGTGTAACCACATTGGACAAGCACGCGGAGTTTGGGGTTGTGCTTGAGTGCTGACTCGAGCGAGCTGCTGAGGTTGACGTAGGAGTTTTCAGCTCCCCATTTCCACGGGTGTACTTTGCCGGTGAGGATTTCGTAGACGCGTGGGTCTTTCCAGCCGAGGTCTCTGGTGAGGTAGTCGAGCATGGCTGTGGAGATGGGGCCGTGGACAACGGAGTAGGATGGGTCGTAGTTGGGGTATGGCGAGCTGGAGTCAATGGCGTCCCAGCTCACTCTGCTGTCGAAGCGGCCAACGACTTTGCCTTCTTTACGGAGTAATTCTTTGCGGAATTTAGCTGGGTAGATGCGCAGGTGGTTCTCCAGGATCCACTCTGGTGAGAGACTGGTGAGGGAGGAAAGCTTCTTGGCGAGGGCTTGCTTTTTGTCGTCACTGAGTGTGTGACCTTTATGGAGGGCGGTGATGTATTCGCCGGAAGCAAATTCGAGGGATGCTTTTACGAGGGCATCTCGGTCGCCAGTAAGCTTGCCATGGTGGTGCGCCGTGGCGGTGAGTGAGGGGAGGAAAAGTGCATAGGAAAGGTCATTTCCAGAGCTTGGGCTCAGGGTGCGGTAGTCGAGGAGGCCTGAGAGCAGGATGACGCCATTGAGTTGCATGCCATAGCGTTGTTGGACTTTGGCTGAGAGGCCTGCGGCTCTGAGGGCACCGTAACTTTCCCCTAGGATGTACTTTGGCGATGACCAGCGTTTGTTGTCGGTAACCCAGCGGCGGATGAAGTCAGCCATTGAGTCGAGATCTCCATTTACTCCATGATATTGCTTCGCTTTATCCTTACTTTCAGCGCGTGAGAGCCCCGTAGCGACTGGGTCAACAAATACGAGATCGGTTACGTCTAGGATGGACTGTGGGTTTTCGATAGCTGTAACGGGGGGGGTGAGAGCCTCTGTCCCATCTTCGGACGTGGGGATGATTCTTGGTCCAAGGGCACCCATGTGGAGCCAGACTGCTGAGGAGCCTGGGCCGCCGTTGAAGGCGAAGAGAACTGGACGTGTGTTGATATCCTTTACCCCTTTTTTTATGTAACTCACATGGAACACGTTGGCCTGGACTTCGCCTTTGTCATTCTCGAGAGCGAGTTCGCCGGTGGTGACTGTGTAGTCGATTGACTCACCTGCGATCGTTACAGAGGCCTCTTTGCTGACAGGTTCTTTGGATTTACTTTTTGGGCTGTCTTTCTTTTTTTCATCTGCGATGGCAGTGCAGCTCAGAGTGAGTGCTAACAGCAGTGTGAGGCGTGAAGTCCATTTCATATGGCACTAAACAAGCAGAGATTGTTAATTCTGTCATCTATTCTTCAGAGTGGGCGTTTTGTTACTGTGCTTTCTTGTTTGAGAATAAAGGGGGCGGTATTCGGGAGTGTGCTTTGATCTGAGCCCTACGTGTTAAGCATAGTCGGTGGGGAAGGAGGCAAGCTCAAGGCGGTGTGGACAAATTGCATCACCGCCCGTTTTAGATAGGGTGATATGGAGTCAGTTGGTATGCAGCAAAGGGATTTGGGAGGCTGAGGCATCTTTTGTATCTGGCTTTGTTGTCTTCCAATGCGAGGATGTTTATCCACTCCATGCAATCCGTCTTGCCAGATGCAAAATCTACTCTCAGCGGGTGGCAAACCATTTTGCCCACACCGCCTAGGCAAATGGATGGGGCTGTGGTATGGGTGGGTATGCGAAGTTACTTGCTCATGTGCATGGCGGTGTTGGGGATGGTATTTCCGTCATGTGCGACGGAGAAGAATCTGACTGCGGCTATTGCGCTTGGTTTAATGGGCGAGGATGGTGGTGATCGTCTATTTTATTACCCGACGAAGGATGCGCCTTTTACTCCGAAGAAGTACGGCTATGCCTATGAGGATGTGACTTTCCCTTCCAATGGAGGCGTCCAGCTTCACGGATGGTGGATTCCAGCAAAGGAGGCCAAGGCGACTGTTGTGTATGCGCATGGGAATGCGGGATCGGTAGCGCATCATTTTGTCTTTGTGTACTGGTTGATTGATGCCGGTTATAATGTCTTGCTCTATGATTACCGTGGTTACGGGAAATCAGGTGGGAAGGTGGCGAAGGATGGGATTGTTATGGATGCGGCCGCAGCGTTGAAGTATGCGAGCGCGCGAGAGGGGGCAGGAGACATTATTGCTTTTGGGCACAGTTTGGGTGGGGCCAAAACGCTCGCAGCACTCAAGGAAGTCGCGCCTGAGCGGCTCAAGGCGGTTGTGGTTGATTCCACCTTTTCCTCATACCAAGACATGGCAGAGCGGGTTGCGGGGGCAAAAGCTCGCAAGGTTGTCTCAGCCAGTCATGATCCAGTGGATTGTGTGAGAGGCTTGCCGGCGGGGGTGCCAATATTGATCGTGCATGGCACCGCCGATGAAACGATTCCTTTTGAGCAGGCTCAGAAACTTCATGCTGCCGCCAAGAAGCCAAAAGAGTTGATGGCAGTAGAAGGGGGGAACCACGTCAATTGTTTCTTCATCAAGGAGGGGCGTTATCGGGAAAAGTTGCTTGGCTGGATGTCTGATGTCTTGAGAGATTAGAAAATTGAAAATTCTGCACTTTTTCTGTAGACAGGGGGAGGGAGTTGGGGTAAATCCCTGCCCGCCCGAGAGAAACTCTTTCAGGCGCACAAAAAGTTAAGTGGCACGGTAGCTCAGTGGTAGAGCAGAGGACTCATAAGCCTTTGGTCGGGTGTTCAAATCACCTCCGTGCTACCAACTTTTTTAACAAAGTTGGTCTTTTTGAGGTAAAGCTCGCAGAAATGCGGGCCTTTTTTTTGTTCTAAATTTGCTGCGAGTGTCTTTATGAGCCAAAAATAGGGCCTTTAGGAGCGGGTGATTTACTTTCCTTTATTGATTCCTGAGGCTTGGGGCTGCGGGTGGGCGGATTCCATGATGGTGAGTGGGTTTGCTGGGTTTGGGAGGTGTGGAAAATTCCGTAAAATAGGGCTTGCCAGATCGTGTTTGATGCATAAAGTGCCCGCCCCACGAAGTGTCTCAACTCGGCAACGAGAGAGGCGCTCAACATCGAGAAATCAACAAACTATCGGGTGCAGCTCCGGAAAATATGGCTCTACGAGAGAATCTCGTCGTCCTTCCGTCGCGCCCTATAATTAACCAAATAGGAATCTATGCCGACAATTAATCAGCTCGTTCGTAAAGGACGTAAAACACCAGTAGAGCAGTCAAAGTCACGTGCTCTCAACGCCTGCCCACAGCGTCGCGGTGTCTGCCTTCAGGTCATGACACGTACGCCAAAGAAGCCAAACTCCGCTCTTCGTAAAGTTGCGAAGGTGCGTCTTACCAATGGTAAGGAAGTGATGGCATACATCGGTGGTGAAGGTCACAACCTCCAGGAGCACAGCATCGTGCTTGTTCGTGGTGGTCGAGTAAAGGATTTGCCAGGTGTGCGTTACCACATCGTTCGTGGTGCTCTTGATACCCTTGGTGTCACAGATCGTAAGCAGTCCCGTTCTAAGTACGGTGCTAAGAAGCCTAAGAAGTAATTCGCAAATCAAATTTAACTAGGAAATTTTATTATGGCACGCCGTAGAAAAGTTCACGCAAAGAAAGATCGTCGCGACGCACGTTACGACAGCCAACTTGTTGGCACACTCATCGCAAAAGTGATGAAGGACGGTAAGCGTTCCATCGCTGAGCGTATCGTTTACAATGCAATTGACGCAGCAAACGATGGTGTTGACACCATTGATCCACTTGAGGTCATCACTCGCGCAATTGAAAATGCAAAGCCACGCGTAGAGGTTAAGTCTCGCCGCGTAGGTGGTGCAACCTACCAGGTACCTCTTGAAGTTGCTCCTGAGCGTTCTGAGTCCCTCGCAATGCGCTGGCTCGTTACCTTCGCTCGCAACAAGAAGGGTGTACCAATGCACAAGGCTCTCGCAAATGAGATCAAAGACGCAGCAAACAACACAGGTGCTGCAGTGCGTAAGCGTGACGACATGCACAAGATGGCTCAGGCCAACCGTGCGTTCGCTCACTTCCGCTTCTAATTGAAGCACACTTAGTAGAAGAAATTATCCATCATGTCCTCGGATCCCAATTCAGCCAATCGCCCTTACCCGTTGCAGCGCACGCGCAACATCGGGATTGCGGCGCATATTGATGCGGGGAAGACGACATTGACGGAGCGAATTCTCTTCTACACAGGCATGATTCACAAGATCGGTGAGGTGCACGATGGTGCTGCCACTACCGATCACATGGAGCAAGAGCGCGAACGTGGGATTACAATCACCTCCGCGGCTGTGACTTGTGAGTGGGTTCAAAAGCCCAACGAGGGTATCACCAAGCTTTTCGAAGATGAGAAGCAGCGTGTGAATATCATCGATACTCCAGGTCACGTTGACTTCACCGCCGAGGTGGAGCGCTCTCTCCGTGTCCTCGATGGCGCAGTCGTTGTGTTTTGCGGAGTCGCAGGCGTTCAGCCACAGACTGAGACAGTCTGGCGACAAGCCAATAAATACAACGTTCCGCGTATCGTATTTGTGAACAAAATGGACCGCACTGGTGCCGATTTCAACCACGTCCTTAATGATGTGCGTGAGAAGTTAGGTGCAACTGCCGCGGCCGTACTCATCCCAATTGGTGCCGAAGATCAACTTCGTGGCCAAATCGACGTGGTTAACCAGAAAGCTGTCATCTATTCGGATGACGATAAGTATGGCTCCACATTCACTGTCGAGGAACTCGATGGTGAATTAAAACTAGAGGCTGAAGCTGCACGTGAAGAGCTTCTCGAGGTGGTAGCTGACCTCGATGACGAGATTGCTGAGAAATTCCTCATGGAGGAAGAGATCACCAATGCGGACCTCAAGTCTGCGATTCGACGCCTCACGATCGCCAACCAGTTTATTCCTGTGTCTGGTGGATCTGCCTTTAAGAATAAAGGTGTACAATTCCTTGTAGATGCTGTGATCGACTACCTACCGAGCCCGGTCGACATTGAAGCAGCCCAGGGACAAAAAGCTGATGACGAGGACGCAGTCGTCCTCGCACCTGCTGACGATAATGAAAAGTTCTGCTCACTAGCTTTCAAGCTTTGGGCAGACAAATTCGTTGGTAAGCTTGTCTTTTTCCGTGTCTATTCAGGCACAGTCTCGAAAGGAGACATGGTCTACAACCCGCGTACCCGCAAGCAAGAGCGTGTTTCGCGCCTGATTCAGATGCAGGCGGATAAGCACATTGAGATTGAAACCTGTTACGCAGGAGACATCGCTGCATTTGTGGGCATTAAGAATGTGACCACTGGTGACACACTCTGCACCAAAAAGTTCGACATTCTGCTCGAACCACCAACATTCCCTGAGCCAGTCATCGCGATGGCAGTCGAGCCAAGAACGAAGGCGGATCAGGACAAGATGGCAAACGGCCTCGCGCGCCTTCAAGAAGAGGATCCTACCTTTGTAGTAAAAACCGACCAAGACACCGGGCAGTGTATTATTGCCGGTATGGGTGAGCTGCACCTCGAGGTGATTGTGGATCGTTTGAAGCGTGAATTCAAGGTGGAGGCTAATACTGGTAAGCCGCAAATTGCCTACCGTGAAACAATTTCCAGTGCTGCCGACGGTCTCGGTGTACTTAAGAAGCAAACTGGCGGTTCAGGCCAGTATGCGAAAGTCAATCTTGCAGTGCGCCCGAACGAGCGTGGCAAAGGGCTCACCATCGAGAATAAAGTGGTGGGTGGTGCTATTCCAAAAGAATTTATCAATGCAGTCTTCAAGGGAATCGAAGATTCCACAACCAACGGAGTGATAGCAGGTTATCCTGTGGTTGACATTCACGTTGAAATCGTAGATGGAGACGCCCACGACGTTGATTCCAACGAGAATGCTTTCCGCATGGCGACGATATTCGCGATGCGTGATGCGCTTGAAAAAGGGAGTTCGCTCCTCTTGGAACCCGTTATGGATGTTGAGGTTACTACGCCGGATGAATATCAGGGAGATATTCTCGGTGACCTCAACCGCCGCCGCGGACAGATCGCTGGCATGGAAAGTAAGGGGGCAGCCTGCACGCTTAAAGCGACAGTGCCACTTGCTGAAATGTTTGGCTATATGACCGCACTCAGAACAGTCTCTTCTGGCCGAGCTTCATTCACAATGGAGCCGGCCAGTTTTGAACCCGTCCCACAAGCGATCGTCGATCAGAAGTTCGGCGAAAGCATGTAGAAACAACAATAAATAAGGTAAAAACAACACATCTTCATTATGTCTAATCAGAAGATCAGAATCCGTCTCCGTGCGTATGACCATCGTGCTATCGATCGTTCCGCACAAGAGATCGTTGAGACAGCTAAGCGCACAGGCGCAAAAGTCGCTGGTCCGATTCCTCTGCCGACCCACGTTGAAAAGTTCAGCGTAAACCGTTCCGTTAACCAGAACAAGAAGTCCGCAGACCAGTTCGAGATCCGCACACACAAGCGCTTGCTTGATATCGTAGATCCAACAGCCCGCACCGTGGATGAGCTCAAGAAGCTCAACCTCCCAGCTGGTGTTGACATCACAATCCGCATCTGAGCCCTAACCCATAGAAACTAATATTACTATGTCACTCGGACTTTTAGGTAAAAAAGTAGGCATGACACGCGTGTTCGACAAGGACGCAGGTATCATGATCCCAGTCACAGTTGTAGACGTGAATGGCAATGAGTTCCTTCAGGTCAAGACCAGCGAAACTGACGGTTACTCCGCAGTTCAGGTTGGTTTCGACGATCAAAAGGAAAACCGCCTCAACGCTCCTACAAAAGGTCACTTCAAGAAGCACAACGGAACAGCTAAGAAGCTTGTTAAAGAATTCCGTTTTGAAAGCGACGAGCAACTTCCAAATACTGAAGAAGCACACCCAGGTGCCGCTCTCTTCGAAGACGGTCAAGTTGTTGACGTTATCGGCACCACAAAAGCAAAAGGCTTCCAGGGTGTTGTTAAGCGTTACAACTTTGCAGGTCAGCCAGACTCACACGGTCACATGATGCACCGCCGCCCAGGTGGTATTGGTGCTGGTACATGGCCAGGTCGCGTATGGAAGAACAAGAAGATGCCAGGTCGTCACGGTCAGTACCGTCGCACCGTTCAGAACCTCAAGGTAGTGCAAGTCCGCGCAGAAGACGGCGTTGTACTTATCTCTGGCGCAGTTCCAGGTCACAAGGGTTCTTACGTTGTTGTCCGCCCAGGTGTGAAAGCGAATAAGAAGTAATCTTAACCATTAGAAAGAATCACTGAAATGTCAGCTAAAACACTTACAGCAGCAGACGCAACATCTGCAAACATCAATCTTGTTGAAGGTCACAAAGGGACTCAAGCAGTTCACGACCTCATTACAGCCTACCGCGCAAACCGTCGTTCTGGTTCTGCTAACACAAAGACTCGTTCTGAAGTAGCAGGTACTGGTAAGAAGATGTACAAGCAAAAGGGAACAGGCAACGCTCGTCACGGCGATCGTGGTGCTCCTATCTTTGTTGGTGGTGGTGTTGTATTCGGCCCTAAGCCACGCGACTACTCTAAGAAGGTCACTAAGAGCGTCCGTAAGCTTGCGCTTCGCCGCGTTCTCACTTCTAAGATCGAAGCTGGTGAAGTTCTCACTGTTCCAGCATTCGAAGTTGCTGCGCCAAAGACTAAGGACTTCGTATCTGCAGTCAGCGCAATCACAGATGCCAAGAAGGTACTCGTTATCGGTGCTGAGTTCACAGACAACACCTTCCTTGCAGGCCGCAACGTAAAGAACGTTCAGCTCATCACAGCAGCTGAAGCTAACATCGAGCAAATCCTTCACGCTAACGCAGTCGTGATTACTGAAGGAGCACTCGAAACAATCGCCAAGCGTACTGCTTAATCCCGAACCGAATAGAATACGATGAAAGATATCTACCAAGTAATCGACACTGTTCGCCTGAGCGAAAAAGCCACACTCCTTGCTGAGTTGAACAACGAATATGTGTTCAAGGTTGATCGCCGTGCAAACAAGCTCGAAATCAAGCGCGCAGTAGAACAACTCTTCGGTAAGAAGGTTGAGTCTGTCCGCACCTGTAACTACTCAGGAAAATTGAAACGCCAACGTCGTGGTGATGCAGGTCGCACTGCTCACTGGAAGAAGGCAATCGTTCGCCTTAAGGAGGGCGATACACTCGATCTCATCTAAGCAAGGAGACCGAGCATTTATTAACGCTGCAAAAACGAAATCATTCGAAAGGAATAGCGAATCATGCCTTTAAAAACATTCAGACCATTTACCCCGTCGAACCGCTACAAGGTTCTTCCAGGGTTCGATGAAATCACAAAAACAACACCAGAAAAGTCGCTTACTCAGCCACTTAAAAGAACTGGTGGTCGTAACAACCGCGGTCGTATCACATGCCGTCACATTGGTGGCGGTCACAAGCGTAAGTACCGTCTCGTTGACTTCAAGCGTCGTAAGTTCGACGTAGAAGCGACAGTCGTTGCTATCGAATACGATCCGAACCGTACCTGCCGCATTGCTCTTATCGAGTACACAGACGGTCAGAAGAGCTACATCCTCGCACCAGTAGGCCTTCAGGTCGGTGCTAAGGTATCTTCAGGACTTAACGTGGCTCCTAAGCCAGGCAACGCAACGATTCTCAAGAACGTACCTCTTGGTACCAGCATCCACAACATCGAGCTCGTACCGGGCGCAGGTGGTAAGGTTGCACGTTCTGCAGGTCAGGAAGCGATCCTCTCCAACCGTGAAGAAGGATACGCGCTTATCAAGATGCCATCCGGCGAAATTCGTAAGTTCAATGACCAGTGCCTTTGCACAATCGGTCAGGTCGGTAACCGCGACCACATGAACGAAGTTTCCGGTAAGGCAGGTCGTTCACGCTGGCAGGGCAAGCGCCCAACCGTGCGTGGTATGTGTATGAACCCAGTTGATCACCCGAACGGTGGTGGTGAGGGTAAGTCAAAGTCCGGTGGTGGTCGTCAGCACCTCAAGTCACCTTGGGGTCACGTTAAAGGTCAGAAGACTCGTAAGAAGATCAAGCACAGTGACAAGTTCATCGTATCTCGTCGCACCAAGTAATTGACCAAGCACTGAATCATCTAACTATTTAACATTATGCCAAGATCACTTAAAAAAGGACCATTCGTGGACCAAAAGCTTCTTGATAAGATCGATGCTGCTATCGAAAGCGGCAACAAAAAGCCGATCAAGACATGGAGCCGTCGTTCAATGATCACACCTGATTTTGTTGGCCACAACTTCGCAGTTCACAACGGCAAGACATTCGTTGCTGTTTATGTAACTGAGAACATGGTAGGTCACAAACTCGGTGAATTCGCACCGACACGTATCTTCAAAGCACACGGAGGTATTGGTAAGAAGTAATTCTTAGATCGTCTGATTTCGTTTATGCGCGCTTCTCTACTGCTACCAGCTACATTAGGAGCTTATGCTCTAAGTACTGGGGTAGGTAGCGCGCAACAAAACGAAAGCCAAGATGCTCGCCTCTCAAGACTGGAAGCGAAAGTCGCCAGTCTTCAACAACAGAACCAGACGCTCTCCAAGGCTCTTGCGCATGCCTCACAGCAAGAACAAGAAGCTTCCAAAGAGCTAGAGACAATCCGCTTACAGCTTGAAGCGCTCGGCGCCTACCCACTCGGGACTGACGACGAACGACTCATGCAAGCGGTGGCCAACCGCAAGGTGCTCGAGGATCGCCTCAGTTCGCTGGAAACAGCGGCACTGAAGCTCACCGATCAGGTGCGTGAATACCTCAAAACCGCCTTTGCTGCTGACGCCGAAGCACGACTAAATGTAGAATCTGCAATCAGAGGACTTGACGTCGAGCTCGGAATAAGGCACAAGCCGCGTCCCCAAGTAGATTTTGGCTCCCTTCAGGAAGCGAAAGTCATCAGTATAGACGGCCAATCTGGCTTACTCGTACTGAATGCAGGGGAAAAGCAGCAAGTGCGCATCGGCATGACATTCCGTATCCTACGCGGTAACGGCCAAATAGCCGAAGCTATCATTGCTCGGGTCCGACCAGATATCTCTGGGGCCCTAGTAGTGACACTCGAAGACACCAACAACGCGGTTCGCCTCGGCGACATCGCATCAATCAAGACGATTAAATAATCAGGAATCAATCATCCAACGGAACAAATCCATGGAAGTAAAATCAACATACAAATACGCTCGCGTCTCCGCTAAGAAAGCACGTGACGTGGCCCGCGAAATCCAGGGTCTTCCTGTGTCCTCCGCACTTGACGCACTGACCTTCACACCAAAGAAATCAGCTGCACTCATTGCTAAGACACTCAAGTCCGCAATCGCTAACGCAGAAAACAACTTCGAACTCGACGCTGACGAGCTCTTCGTAAAAGAGGCAGTCATCGGTGAAGGTCCTACCTTCAAGCGATTCAAGCCACGTGCTCGTGGATCTGCAGGCGGTATCCGCAAGCGCACTAGCCATATCTTCATCACCCTTGCTCCAAAAGCAGAGGCATAAACAACCACTAAAGAACTAATAATATGGGACAGAAAGTAAATCCTATCGCATTCCGCCTCGCAGTCTCTAAGGACTGGCGTTCTAAGTGGTATGCCAAGGGCCAAGATTACTCCAACAAGCTCCACGAAGATCTTAAGATCCGTAAATACATCAAGGGTCGTCTTCAGTTTGCTGCTCTTTCACGCGTCACAATTGAGCGTGCATGGAACAGCGTTCGCGTCACACTTCACACATCACGTCCAGGTCTTGTGATTGGTCGTAAGGGTGCAGAGATCGAAAAGATGACTACAGATATCTCCAAGATCTGTGGTGGCTGCCAAGTTAAGATCGACATCATTGAGATCCGCAAGCCTGAGCTTGATGCTCAGCTTGTAGCAGAAAACATCGCTGTTCAGCTTGAGCGTCGTATCGCATTCCGTCGCGCTATGAAACGCTCCATCCAGACAGCAATGGAATTCGGTGCCGAAGGTATCCGTATTCGCTGCGCAGGTCGTCTTGGTGGTGCTGACATCGCACGTGCTGAATGGTACCGCGAAGGTAAAGTGCCACTTCAAACACTCCGTGTGCCAATCGACTACGGCTTCGCAGAAGCTTCCACAGTCTACGGAATTATCGGTGTGAAAGTATGGATCAACAAGAAGGAAGAAAAGCTCACAGCAGGTGGCAACAACCGCAATGACCGTGGTGGTCGTGGTCGTCGTCCAGGTGGTGAACGTCGCGAGCGTCGTCAGGGCTAATCTTTATTAACTTATAACATATAGGAATTAAGAATTATGCCTTTAATGCCAAAACGCACAAAGTTCCGCAAATCACAGCGTGGTAATCGCGGTGGTAATGCACAGCGCGGAACTGACGTAAGCTTCGGTGACTTCGGTCTCCAGTCACTTGGTCGCTCATGGATGAGCAACCGTCAGATTGAAGCTTGTCGTATCTCCATCAACCGCTACCTCAAGCGTAAGGGTAAGGTCTACATCCGCGTCTTCCCTCACAAGTCCGTAACAGGCCGTCCACCAGAAACTCGTATGGGTAAAGGTAAAGGTGCTGTTGACCGTTGGGTTGCAGTAATCAAGCCAGGTACTATGATCTTTGAGATCGCAGGTGTGCCAGAAGCAGACGCGAAGGAAGCACTTCGTCTCGCTTCAAACAAGCTTGGTTTCCGCACTCGTTTCGTAGAGCGTAACAAGCTTGCGTAATCCTCAGAATACTAACCGGAAAATAGAATAACCACTATTATGGCTACTAAAATTAGCGAAATCCGCGAACTTACTGCTGAGGAGTTGAGCGCTCGTCTCCGCGAACTCAAGCAGGAAGCTCTTACTCTCCGTCTCCAGCAGGCTACAGGCCAGCTTGAGAACACCGCACGCCTCAAGGCAATCCGCCGCGAAGTCGCACGTGTGAACACCGTTCTCACAGAACTTCGTAACAAGTAACACCAAACAAAGGATAAATAAACATGAGCGAAACAAACACAAAGAAGCCAGGTTTGCGCAAGTCCCGCGTTGGCGTTGTTGTCTCCACTCAGATGAACAAGACTATCGTAGTTGAATACGTAGCTCGCGTTCCTCACCCACGCTTCAAGAAAATCGTTAAGCGCACGAAGAAATTCTACGCACACGACGAAGAAGGCAAGGCAGCAGTTGGCGACAAGGTGCGTATCACCGAAACTAAGCCTATTTCTAAGCTTAAGTGCTGGGAACTTACAGAAGTTCTTTCACACTAATCAAACTTCAGGATTCGGCGTCCCAATCGGGGCGCCGATCTCCATCTCTGTAACATCTAACTGACTATAAATTTATGATTCAAATGGAATCCTCCGTAGCGATCGCCGACAACACAGGCGCTCGTTCCGCAAAAATGATTGGTGTCCTCGGAACTCGTTCCAAGGCTGCTAACGTCGGTGACATCATCACTGCACACGTTCGTGAAGCAATTCCAACAGCTTCAATCAAGAAGGGTACAGTAGTGAAAGCAGTTGTTGTTCGTACCGCAGCTCCGATTCGTCGTAAGGACGGTTCAGTGCTTCGTTTTGACAGCAATGCAATCGTCATCATTGATAAGGACAACAACCCGAAAGGTACACGTATCTTCGGCCCAGTTGCTCGTGAACTTCGTGAGAAGCAGTTCATGAAGATCGTCTCCCTCGCACCAGAGGTACTCTAACTTTAACTGACTGAACTATCATGGCACACGTAAAGAAGGGTGACAAAGTACAAGTTATCGCAGGCAGTCACAAAGGTGCTACTGGCACAGTGACATCTGTTAACGAAGCTAAGCAACGAGTCATCGTTGAAGGCGTCCGTAAGATCAAGAAGGCTCTCAAGCGTTCTGAAGCAAACCCAGAAGGTGGTATTGTTGAGATCGACGGACCGATTCACATCTCCAATGTTAAGAAGGTAGACTAAACTACTTTCCTAGTAATTTTCAAAAGCGGCTTTCCTGATGGGGAGCCGCTTTTTTTATGGCTCAGTGGGAGGTTTAGCGGGCGCAGGTTCTGAAGCCGACAAAGACATCTCGGCGAAACGGGTGGTAGGCTTGGCGGTAGGTATTGCGGATGATGTGAGATGAACTGGCACATGAGCCACCTTTGACGACTTTGTGGTCACCGAACTGGAGGGTGGACATGTATGGGTACATGTCTTTGCTGAAGCCGTCGTACGGTAGGAATTGGCTATCAGTCCATTCCCAGGCGGTTCCGAGCATTTGGATGCAGCCACAGTCGCTAGCGCTAGAACTGAGTGCTGTGGCATCGTGATTACCCATGTGGCATGCATCCATACTTACGCGATTGTGTTGCATCGTATTGCCCCAGGGATAGAGCTTAGCATCGTGGCCACGGGCTGCGGTTTCCCATTCGAACTCTGTTGGAAGCCTGCGATCGGCCCAGCGGCAGAATGCTTCTGCCTCCCAGAAGCTGACATGAAGGATGGGGTGGTTCAGAGGAATGGGAATCCATTGGTCAAAGCGCCTGAGCCACCATGTGCCTTTGCGTTTTTGCCAAAACTCGGGGTGGGTGTGTCCGTCTTGGAGCCAATGCTTGCCACCGAAGCTCCAGAGGCTTTGATTTTGGTAGCTGCCATCTTCTAGGAAGGCGAGGAATTCGCCGCAAGTGACGAGAGATTTTGAAATTTTGAAGCTTTCTATCTGCAAATGAAAGCCAGGTTTTTCGTTGTCAAAGCAGAAATGTTGGGCTGAGCTAGGGTCATGGGTGTCCAACAATGAAATGCCTATTTGGTAGCTGCCACTGGGAACTTCAGCATCTCCCTTTGTAAAGTGGGTGTCTGGAGAAAGGCTATCATCCGATGTGAAGGTTGGCTTTGGGTAAGCAAGAGTTTGGCGTGTCCATATGAGCGACTCAATGTGCATGTGGTGGTGGGCGATACCGTATTCTAGGAGGTAGAGCCATTCGTCAGTGAGCGGATGCGTTCTGATCTGTGTTTCGAGTTCAGCAATGACCTTGTTATAATAGGCACGGGTGTTAGGGAGGTCTGGTACGACATTCTCTTTCCAGCGTTCTTCGTGGTGGAGTTCAAAGGAATCCCAGACGTCATCAAAGCCCGGCATGAATGGGTCGAGGTTTACGAGGGGGCGCAGTAAGAAGTATTCGTAGAAGAAGGCTACGTGACCCAGCTCCCATATGGGTGGGTTGATACCTCGGTGGTAGGGTACGGCGAGTTGCGCATCACTGAGGTCATCAATTAAGGCTCTGAGTCGAGTGTCAGCATGGTGGAGTTCTGAGAGAAAATGTACTCTGCGATCCATACTGTAGCCTAACAAAGATGCGATACTGGCTCAAGGTTTGGTGGAGTAAATTTGAGTGAGTAGTCTAAAGGTGGGGGATCCATGCTTGCGTGTATGCTTTAGCTTTGCTGTGTTCAGTCATGGAATCGAAGGAAGAGAACTACGCAATGGTGTTCAAAAAGCTAGAAGCTATTTTGGACGGAGTGCGAGATGAAATTGCATGTTTGGCGACGGTGGCTTGTGAAGTGTTTCATGCGTTTGAGGGATTTCACTGGGTGGGTTTTTATCGAGTGACGGAGCCTGGGGTATTGATGGTAGGACCGTACCAAGGCGGGCATGGGTGTTTGCGAATTCCATTTGAGCGAGGTGTGTGTGGGGCTGCAGCGAGGAGTGGCGAGGTTCAAATCGTGGATGACGTCAATGCTGTGCAGGACCACATTGCTTGTTCTAGCAGTACTCGATCAGAGATTGTGCTCCCTGTAGTTGATGACAAGGGAGAGGTCGTGGCTGTCTTTGACATTGATTCTGATTACCCAGCAAATTTTGACGCTGTCGACCACTATTGGTTGGGCAAGGTTTGCACATTGCTTTCTGCGACCTGTTACAGAGCAGAAGCTAATAGTGAATAGTAGCGGTCGATCTCACTTGCTGGCTTCAGGTTTTCTGGCTAATGTTAGACATGTCTAATTCAGATTCTCCAGTTGTAGGGGCATTACGCCAGGTGGTAGCAGACAGCTATGCTTTGATGGGGCAGACGCATTTATGCCATTGGAATGTTCGCGGACCCGAGTTCTTTGCTCTGCATACAGCATTCGAAGAGCAATACACAGAATTGTTCACCGCGGTGGACGAGATTGCGGAACGTGTGAGAGCGCTGGGAGCACTGGCGCCAGGTGGTTTAGGAAATTTGGCGAAGGCTTCCTCTATCAGTGAACTTGCAGAGGATTCCAATGCAGTGGATATGGTTGCTCACCTAGCGAAGGCAAACGAGTTGGTGGTGGCATCGCTTAGCAAAGCGCGCGACTTAGCGGGTGACGCGGGTGACGCGGGTGACTCTGAATCGGAAGACTTATGTATCGCGCGGATTCAGGTCCATCAGAAGACGATCTGGATGTTGAAGAGCTTTTTAGGACACTAGGCTGTGCGAGATCAGGGCGAGATCAGGGCTTGATCAGGTCGGCGGCGTCATTCCTTACTTTTTTGGATTGGCGCTGTAATTCTTGTTTGAGCCCTTTACTGCTTTTTTTGATATCGTCTGCGACTTCGCCACCGATTTGCTCGACGGCATCTGCTGATTCTTGGATTAACTCTTTTCCGGCTTCACGAGCGGGCTTGGTGGATTCAGCGACTTGACGTTCCGCTTTGTCACAGGAGGCGAGGCTGAGTGCGAGTGTGATGATAGCGCAGTATTTCATGGGTAGGTGACTTCGGTGAGGGTGAGTCCAGCGGCGGGTGCGCAGTAGGGTGAGCGTCCGTGAGGAAGGTCAGAGGGTTGGTCTAACAGAGCTAGGTGGTCATCTAAGCGTAGGCGGCCTTGGGCGACATGTACTGCAGCGCCTGTGAGGAGCCTAACCATTTTATATAGAAAGCCATCACCAGTGTAACGGAGCAGGTAGCCATCCGTGGTACTTTGGAGTGAAGCCTCGGTAAGGGTGCGCAGGTAGCTGGTGGTTTCTGATTCATTGCCGCGCAGCGCTCCGAATGCTTGGAAATCATGGGTGCCAAGATAGTGGTCGAGTGCTTTTTGTAGGAAGTCAGGGTCTAACTGACGTGGCAGGTGCCAGGCTCTTCCTGCGAGCATCGGGTGAAGGACTGGGCAGGTGGCGAGGAAGTAGGTGTAAGTTTTTGCTTCAGCCGAAAAACGGGAGTGAAAGTCGTCAGCTACCTCTTGGCAGTCGGTGACACGTATGGTGGCGGGTAGTTTTGTATTGAGAGCTGGCACCCAATTGTAGGGGTTCATGTCCATGTGAGCTGGGGCATCGAAATGGGCGACTTGCGCATCGGCGTGGACACCAGTGTCAGTACGGCCTGAACCTTGGATTTTGATTGTTTCTTTGGCCACGTTTGAGAGCGCGTCTTGGACGAGGTCTTGGACTGTAGTGGCGTTGGGTTGGGTGGCCCAACCTGAGTAGGGGCGCCCATCGTAGGCTATGGTTAATTTGAGTCGCATGGATGTGAGAAGGACTGTGGCAGTGCGTGGAGGGGAGGTGAAGTGCATAATGGTCGAATCTGTGATTGCACTCATTGCCAGTATTCTGATATTTGTCTCGAAATGGTCTAGGATCTGCTGATCAAGATGACCACTGGTTTCGATACCAGATGTTGACCAAGCTCTGGTCTGATGTGTTTGTCGCTTTACACGCAGTAGCAGAGGTCCAGTCGACAGAACTGCCACACGGATATAGAATGATTTCAGATACAGAAGCTAGCGCCATTGTACGCTTGTTAGGAAACACAGCCGCCCTAGAAGGGGGGCATAGTGAGAAGAAACGCTTTTTGATGAATGGGCTCTGCGAGCTCATTGGGGCTGATGCATGGGTTTGGTCATTGGGTACATGGCAAGAAGAGGGGGCGCCTCCCGTCTACGTTGGGATTATGCACCAAGGCTTTGATGAAGAACGCTACGCGAAATTGTTGAAGGTTTTTGAGCATCCACACAACAAGGCGATTGTGGCTCCGTGGGTGGATGAAGTTGCTGTGGAAGGGAAGCATGCGACATACAGTTTAGAGCAACTTGATAAGCAACACCTATTCAGCGATAGCGAGGTGGCTCAGTTGATGAGTGAGGCGGACATAGGAGAGTTGTTTGTGAGTGGGTTTCCGGTGGATGCCCATTCGATGAGTGCGATTGGAATGTATCGTTCCACAGGGAAGCCAGCTTTCTCAGAGCGGGAGATGAAGATTGCGCATTTATTGATTCAAGAGATCCCATGGTTGCATTCGGCGGGTTGGCCGAACGAAATCACAGCGAAGGGACCACAATTATATCCACAGCAACGCGTGGTTTTGAACTTGATGTTGGATGGCCTTGGGCGCAAGCAGATCAGTCACGAGATGGAATTGGCTGAAAACACTGTTGCTGGATACATCAAAGATATTTACCGCCACTTTGGGGTGAGCTCGCATGCGCAGCTGATGAGTAAATTCTTGGTAGGTAATAGCTTGGCGTGAGGGAGGTCGATGGGTCGGGGGCATCTTTCAGACAGCTCCCCCCCAATTGGGGGAATAGACAATTTCGAGCGTTTGTATAATCTCCCAATCAGCAGGGTGAATCTCTCCAATAAGTGTGATGGCTCGATGGCCAGATTCTCAATCCAGTGCTGTGTTGTACACGGTCTAAGGACATCTCATTATACAAGTGCTTCTACCTGCTCACTCATCCTAGAAACATCCCCCCTATAAGCGGAACTGTCGCCCCTAGGCAGTTCCGCTGATTATCCCCCGAATATCCCACAAGCATACTCCCATGGCCCACTCCCGCAAACACAGGAGAGACAGTTACCTTGACCCAAGGTTGGCTGAATTTCTCAGTGATGAAGATCGTTATCGGCAGCAATTTCTCGCTGTCTCAGGCATTATTTTACTCGGTATCGTCGTACTTTTCGGCTCTCTCTTCCTCCTATGGAGCTACCTTTCCTCTTGATGGTAACAAAAAACATACACTCCCCCGAATCCCCCCCGAAAAGCGGGGTCACCTGATGCAGGGTGGCTCCGCACCTTCGGGTACAACATCAATCAGCCCCCCCATGTTTGATCGTCCCCCCCAGAACAAAGAAAAGAATACGCTCCATTTTACCTATGGAGAATTATTACGACACGATGCGCAAGATAAGCATGACTCTCGAGTGACCGCGGTTGTCGTTATGGCATCGCTCTTATTCATCGTCACCCTTTCATTGTGGGCCCTATTTCGGGCTAGTGGTTAGAAGTTTGAGGTTCTCTCTAACCACATGTGCAAAGAGCCAGTCCTAGTAAGTCATTACTGGGGCTGGTTTGTGCTCACTGGGATGCAGTGGGGCTTTGTTAGACTGGGAAGGTCTTAGCTTTTCACTTCAAGGGTTCCTTCGGTGACGCCGAGTTTTTCCATGACGCCGAGGTCTTGCCAGAGGAGGTGGCCATCAGTCTTGTTAGAAAGAAGCTGTTGGTATGCTTGGAGTGTGAGTGAGGTGGCCGTAGCGTCTTCATTAAGGAAGTCGATACGGTAGCGGTGGAGGCCTGTGGAGCGCACATCGTTGTAGAAGCGGGCGGCAGTTTGGGCGCGTCCATTAAAGAGGGTATTTCGGCAGCCGACGTCAGCCATGAGGGTGTGGAGTTGGCCGACACGGTCACGGAGTTGGACTTGGTGTTTTTCACAGGGTCTGCCACAGTCTTTGTAGCTGGTGCCTTCTGACATGAAGGTACAGAAGACGCAGTGCTCCATATGGAACATGGGCATGTGCTGGTGGAGGGTGAGCTCGAACCAATCGCTGGGGGCTTGATTGAGCATATCCAAGAGTTGTTGGATATTGAGGTCGTATGAGAGCGTGAGGTGATCGAGTGCTGCGCGTTCTTTAAGAATTTTGGCTGTTGCTGGGTTGGCACAGTTGAGGGAGAAGTCGCCGGTGCGGTAGTAGTCTTTTTCGGCGAAGTAGGTGACAGCACCGAGGTTGCGGATGAGGACGCCATCTGGTGCTGAGCGGTCGATGAACTTGAAGTAGCCGGTTTCTTGTGGCTTTTGGATACGCGGGGTAGCGAGGTGGATCGTGGCATCACCTCCTGCTGCGCGGACGATTTCAACAGCGTCTTTGTAGCGGCGGATATCCTCGAAGTCCGCGTAGATGCGTTTGACGCCATTTTCGAGTGCAGCCTCGATTTGGTGAGGGTGGCGGGTGAGGACGGAAAGTTCAGGGGCTTTGGTATCGGTTGTCACTTTTTCTGGCATGATGTTTGCCAGTGTGCGTTTCGAGATGGGTTTTTCGATTGGCGGGAGTGCGGCTGCTTGTTGGTCGAGTTTTTCGACAAGTGCGCGGCGGAGTCGGTTGAGTGCGGAGACTGGGAGGATGAGTCCTTCTTCGACTTGATTTTCGACTGAGCCGAGTTGGTAATTTGTATTACCGAGTCTTCCGAGTTGTTTGACTAGGAGCTCAGTGGTGAGTGGTCGATTTTCTGCGGGTTCAAGGATTTCGGATGTGCTTACTGAGATGCCATTACATTCCAAGGTGAGTGAGGTTCCTGCGATTCCGGTGGCTTTGATATTGAGGCCATCTTTGAGCGGGGTGAGTTTGGCATTTTTCCAGAGTGCTTTAACTTCGGCATTGAGTTTGGGGTCATCTGTTTTGTAGATGACGATTCCAGGTTTGATGCGGTCCCAATTAATTTTGGAATGTTTGCGGTGGAAGTTGAGGACATCTCCATCGACTTTCCAGATACGGGTTCCTTGTTCGAGGTTGCGGTTTTCACCGGCGTCGAAAACGATTCCGTCTCCGGCTTTGAGTCCATGTTCGCCCTCTTGGTTGAGAACGATCCAACCTGGGCCACAGTTTTCGACGGTGCCGATGCGGACACCTCGTTTTTTACCAAATTTCCCGTGGGTGAGGTAGGGGTGATTGGTGCCAGCGAGCCAACCGGTGGAGAGGCCTCGAGAGAAGGTCATTTCCATGGCGTAGCGATCGCGTTTGGTGATAGTGGAGGGGCGTTTGGCGACGGCGTCATCGATGGCTTTTCGATAGACCCGTGTGACCGCAGCCACGTATTCAGGAGTCTTGAGCCGGCCCTCGATCTTATAGGAAACGACGCCTTGTGCGACGAGTTCTGGGATGAGGTCGACTGCGGCGAGATCCTGAGGTGAGAGCAGGTAACGTTTTTCACCCATGTCGACAGTTTCGCCATCGACAACGAGTTCATAGGGCATGCGGCACGCTTGCGCACATTCCCCTCTATTGGCAGAGCGCTGGCCGAGTGACTCAGAGGTAAGGCACTGGCCGGAGTAGGCGACACAGAGGGCGCCATGAACGAAAACTTCAAGTGGGACACATTCGCTTGGATGGAACTTATTAATCTCCGTGAGGGAGAGTTCGCGAGAGAGGACGGCGCGGTCGAGTTTGTAGAGTGAGTCGATGAATTCCAGACCTTCTGGCGAGGTGATCGTCATCTGGGTGGAGGCATGGATTTCGATGGAGGGAGCCACGGTGCGGCACAGCATGGCGAGGCCGAGGTCTTGGACGATAATGGCATCGACACCAGCCCGCTCCAGGAGCCTGAGTTGTGCTTCAGCGGCTTCGAGTTCGGAGGTGAAAATGAGGGTGTTCATGGTAACGAATCCCTTCACGCCGTGGGCGTGGAGAAAGTCCATGAGCTCGGGGAGATCTTCGTCCGTGAAATTGTCCGCCCTCAGGCGCGCATTAAATTTTGAGAGGCCAAAGAAGATCGCATCGGCCCCATTGGCGACAGCAGCGCGTGCGCAGTCCCAGTTGCCAGCGGGAGAGAGGAGTTCAGGTGTGCGGTCGATTTCCATGGTGATTCAGTGCGTGTGATGAGGCGCGCGAGCGTTGAGAGCGCGCGGTTGTGTGCACCGAATCTAGTCTCAATCCAAGAAAATAAAAGCCTTGTCGCTAACAAGGGGGGACTTGGTAAAGGGGTGAAATATTAGGATAAGGTCCATAAGATGGAGGCATTGAGCGCGAATGGCACGCATCTCATGCATGCTTGCAACGCACAGAGCCCTGCACTGGTGGAGTCGGGAACCTGTGGAGGAGGTTGCTGAGATTCGCGGTGAAGCAATGTTCTGGAATGCGTGTTCTTATTAGATTTCCATGACGATGCGACCCTCGATCTTACCTTCTTTCATGGTGTCAAAGATGGCGTTGATATTGTCGAGCTTATCCATGGAGTAGTGGGCAGCGACGAGACCGTCAGCGGCGAACTCGAGGGATTCCTCGAGGTCGAGTCTAGTACCGACGATAGAGCCACGGATGGTCTTTCGGGTGAGCACTGTGTCGAATATGGGGAGGGGGAAGTCGCCAGGAGGGAGGCCGACGAGACTCATGGTGCCACGTTTGGCGAGCATGCCATGCCCTTGGGCGAAGGACTGAGTACCCACTGCTGTCACGAGCACGCCTTCGGCACCTCCTAGGGACTGGACTTCAGCAACGGGATCGGTGTTTAGAGCATTGATGGTTTTCTCTGCACCTAATTTCTCAGCAAGCGCGAGTTTGTCATCGGCAATATCGACGGCGACGACGTGCATGCCCATCGCTTTGGCGTATTGAACTGCGAGGTGGCCGAGGCCGCCAATGCCCGAAATGACGACGGTGTCTCCGGGGCGGGTGTCGGTCTCTTTGAGGCCTTTATAGACGGTGACTCCGGCGCAGAGGATGGGGGCAGCAGCGGCGAAATCGAGCGCATCAGGTAGGTGGCCCACATAATTTGGGTCTGCAAGCATGTATTCGGCAAAGCCGCCATTGACGCTGTATCCGGTATTTTGCTGGGAGTCGCATAAGGTTTCCCATCCGCTGAAGCAATGTTTGCAGCAACCGCAGGCGGTGTGAAGCCAGGGAACGCCTACGCGATCACCTTCTTTGACATGTTTGACTCCAGCGCCTACTTCTGTAACGACGCCCACTCCCTCGTGGCCAGGAATGAAGGGTGGGTTCGGTTTTACTGGCCAGTCACCATTGGCGGCGTGTAGGTCGGTGTGACAGACGCCACAGGCTTCTACTTTGACAATAATTTTTCCTGCTTCGAGCTGGGGCTTTTCGACCTCGCAGACATCGAGGGGCTGACCAAATTGACGTACGACTGCAGCTTTCATAGTAATCTAACTTATCGCTACTCTATGCTTAGATGTCAAACATTTCACAGTTGAGTCCTCGTCACTCAAAGGAATGATATCCTTAATGAAACTTGAGCGAATGATCGGATTAATCCATTGACGTACAATGTCTCAATGGTGTTACATGGTAGTCTGCATTTTTGTTATATATTTCTAACAACTAAACGATGAGAGGGATGAGATGATAGCGCAATTAACGAGGCACACCCGTCTGCTAGAGATAGTGGGTGACATGATAAAGGTGAAGGCGCGAGGAGTAGCGTTAGGTGACTTGGCGACGGTGGAGAATGTGTCAGGGGATCGTTCGTTAGCGAGGGTGGTGGAGATGGATGGTGAGCTTGTTAGTTTACAGGTATTTACGGGAAGCAAGGGGTTATCGACAGATGCGCAAGTGAGATTTTTAGGTCATCCTCAGGAGGCGGTATTTTCGGAGGCTATCTTGGGGAGGATTTTTAATGGTGCGGGTGAGCCTACGGATGGGAAGCCTGAGTTAACTTATGAGCGCAGGATTGAGGTTGATTCACCGACGGTGAATCCGATGAAGCGGGTGGTGCCAGACAAGATGATTGAGACGAATGTGCCGATGATTGATGTGTTTAATTGTTTGGTAGAGAGTCAGAAGATTCCTATTTTTTCGGTAGCTGGGGAGCCTTTCAACGAGTTGTTAGCGCGCATTGGTTTTCAGGCGGATGCGGACATTGTCGTTTTTGGGGGGATGGGATTAATCTTTGATGATTATTATTTCTTTCGGCAGGCATTTGAGGATCACGGTGTGTTTCACCGGACGATTATGTATGTGAATCAGGCATCGGATCCGATTGTTGAGCGTTTGATGGTGCCGGATTTGGCATTGGCTGTGGCAGAGAAGTTTGCGGTGGAAGAGGGCAAGCGGGTCTTAGTTTTATTGAGTGACATGACATCGTATGCGGATGCGATGAAGGAGATTGGGGTGTCATTGGAGCGGATCCCAGCGACGCGTGGGTACATGGGGGATTTGTATACCCAATTAGCTCGGCGGTATGAGAAGGCCTGCGATTTTGAGGGGGCGGGATCGGTGACGGTATTGACGGTGACGACGATGCCAGGTGGGGATGTGACGCATCCAGTACCAGATAATACTGGGTACATTACCGAGGGGCAATTCTATCTCCACGATGGGATCATTGACCCTTTTGGGTCGCTCTCACGCCTGAAGCAAAATGTCATTGGGAAGTCTACGCGGGAGGACCATTCACAAGTGATGAACACGATGATTCGTCTCTATTCCGAGAGTCAGGAAGCTGAGAAGAAGAAGGCGATGGCATTTGATCTTTCGGAGTTTGATGAGAAGTTAGTGCGTTTCGGCAAATTTTTTAAGAAACGCTTTATGGATGTGAAGGCCACGATGACTTTGGTGGAGGCCTTGGATTTATGTTGGGCGACGCTGGCTGAGTGCTTTGAAGCGGACGAGTTACTGATGAAGCAAGAGCTAATAGATAGGTATTTTCCGGTGTCGCGATGAGCAAATTGACGTTAAGCAAGAGTGGACTACAGCGTGAGCGCGAGAGCTTAAAGCTTTACCGCAAGGTGTTGCCTTCTCTTGACTTGAAGCGTCAACAACTACTGGGCGAGCACAAGAAGGCGGAGCGTGAGTATCAGGAATTATTGGCTTCATTTGAGCCCTATGCGAGGGAGGTGGCGGAACGTGTTCCGATGTTAGCGAGTCCAGGGATTGATCTGAGTCAATACATCAGCTTAAAGGATTATCAGAAAGGCGAGGAGAACATTGTTGGGGTGAAGGTCCCGAGTTTGGATTCATTGGAATTTGAGCTCGTTGATTATGCGTACTTGGGGACACCACATTGGTTTGATCATGCGATTGAGGCATTGAAGCAATTCACGGAGTTAAAGATTCGGGCTCAGATAGCAGGTGAGAGGGTGGATGCCTTATACAAAGCGGCACGTAAGATCACCCAACGGGTGAATCTCTTTGATAAGATTTTGATTCCGAGAGCGGAAGCTAACATCAAAAAGATCCAGATTCATTTGGCGGATGCTGAGAGGTCTGCGGTGGTGCAATCTAAGTTAGCGAAGGCGAAGTCACATCGCATAACGGAAGCATTGAAAGGGGGCGGGGTATGAGTATTGTAGCGCTCAAATCATTGGTCCTTATTGGATTTAGTGAGCAAAAGGAAGCTGTCTATGAGGCTCTGCAAGAATTGGGATGTTTGCATTTGGTTTCATTGGACTCTGCGAGTGGGGGGGTGAGTAATGTTGCTCTAGGTGATGCTACCATTGAGGCATGGCAATTGTTGAAGCGTTGGCATATTGATGGCACTCGGCCAGCGTCGGTTGGGCAGTTGAGCCTGATGGAGGTTCAGGAACGGGCGCTCGAGTTAGAGCAGAGAATGGAGCGACTCAATGATGAGTTAGAGTTGGTAGAGGCGCGGATTAAAGAAGTGGAGCCATGGGGGGACTTTGAGTTCTCGAGTCTCGAGTCGATGGGTGGGCTGTCTCTGTGGTTTTACTTGATTCCGCACCATCGGGTTAGCGAGTTAAGTGACTTAGATTGGGTGTGGCAGGAAGTGGGGAAGGATCACAGGCACTGCTATGTGGTTGTGATTGCGCGAGACGAGCCACTAGGTTTTGAGAGTGAACGGCAGCATCTAGGAAAAGATTCGCTGAGTACTTTACGTGGGAGGAAGGCGGAGGTGGAAGACGCTCTATCCCATGCTCAGATAGAAGGAGCGGAGCTCGCTCGTGAATTACCGCGTTTTGTGGAGCACATCATGCAGCTACAGGATGTTGGGGAGCGCAGTCGCGCGGTGCAGATGGGGTATGAAGGTGCTGGGATGTTTGCTGTGAAAGCTTGGGTGCCAGGCGAGAAAGTGGAAACTGTGCAGGAGGTGGCTGATGGGTATCAACTTGCTCGTGTAGTAGAGGATGTTAGGGATGACGAGCAACCGCCAACTTTATTCGAGAATCCAGCATCGACCCAGGTGGGTGAGTCACTGATTAGTTTTTATATGACGCCGAGTTATCGGCTTTGGGACCCTTCTTTTGTAGTGCTCTATTCGTTCACGTTATTTTTTGCGATGATCATGTCGGATGCTGGGTACGGGGTGGTGATGGCTGTTTTGTTAGGTGTTTTTTGGAAGCGGATTGAGTCTGCGAATGTGAAACATTTGTGTTTATTGCTAACGATAAGCACATTGGTTTGGGGTGTGCTTGTGGGGTCATATTTCGGGATTGAGCCCGATGGTGGATCATTGTTCGGGATGTTGCATGTGTTAGATATGCAAGACATGGACGGAATGATGGCTCTCTCGATTGTGATTGGAGCAGTGCATATCATGTTAGCGAATGCAATTGATGCATGGAGGTTGAGGAGGTCTGCGGCGGCTTGGGCACCACTTGGCTGGATAGTGGTATTATTTAATGCCTTGATGATTTATCTGGGCGGCAGCCATGAGGGGCTAAAGACTGCTGGAGGGGTTGGGATCGTGACTGGCTTGGTAATGATTGTGATCTTTACAGGTGCAGGCCAAGGGCACGGTGTGATGAAGCAGTTAGGTACTGGGGCGATGGCTTTGACAAAGTTATCTGAGGCATTTGGCAACGTGCTCAGCTATCTGCGCCTATTTGCTTTGGGTGTGGCATCTGCGGCCTTAGCAGGGGCGTTTAACGACTTGGCGAGTCAGGCCAACGCGAGTGTGAAGGGGTTGGGTTTTTTGCTGGCGATTGTGATTCTTTTAGTCGGCCACACCTTAAATTTTATTTTGGCCATCATGAGTGGCTTCATTCACGGGCTTAGGCTCAATTTGATCGAATTTTTTAACTGGAGCGTGGGAGAAGAAGGATACGCGTTTCGTGCATTTAAGAAAAAAAATAAACCAACAAACTAATCATGGATCAATTCATTATTGTACTCGGCTGGGTGGGCATATTTTCGCCTGTGGCATTGGGAGCTATTGGCAGCGTCATTGGATGTTCACGGGCTGGGCAGGCGGCTTGCGGGGCGATGTTAGAAACTGAAAGTGGGCATGGGAGGTTTGCTGGTGTATCAGCGATGCCTTCCTCTCAGACGATTTTGGGGATTGTGGTGACCTTGACACTCAATAAGCCGGTGACGCTGGCGAATGGTCCAGGGATTTTTGCGATTGGTTTTTTAACTGGTCTGGCTTTGTTAGTATGTGCTGCGGCGCAGGGGAGTTGTTGTGCGGCATCGATCAATGCATCAAAGCACAAGCCGGAGATCTTTGGGTTGTCGATAGCTCCTGCGGCGATAGTTGAGGGCTTTGCAGTGTTCGCGTTTGTATTTGCCTTGGTGTTGGCTGGAAGTTTACCGGAGTAATGTGATGAGTGAAGTGAGCACTGAGAATACAGCGTCTGGAGTCAAGGAACTGATAGAGAAAATTCGGCATGAGGGAGTGGCGTCGGCCGAGAAGGAGGCAGCTAGCATATTGCACGATGCGAAGCGAGAGGCTGCCAGCATCATAGCGTCTGCAAAGTCAGATTCAGCGCAAATGCTAGAAGAGGCTAGGCAGACGATAGAGACTGAAAAGCATGCGACAGAAGAGGCCATTAAGCTCGCCGCACGTGACACGATCAAGGAATTAGGTGAGGGAGTGAGTCGGGCATTTGACAGGCAATTGCAGCGATTTATTCACAAGGAATTGGCGGATGAGACCTTGTTACGGGAATTAGTGATTGCGATAGGTGGGCAGGCGTCCGAGTCCGTGGCGCAGCATGATGCAGTGGAGGTACTATTGCATTACGAAGAGGGGGATGAAGTTGCAGAGAAGCGAATACACGATTTAATTTTTCATTTATCCCAGGAGTCTTTTCGGGAGGGGATGACATTACGCCCTGAAGCGTGTGGTCAGAATGGAGTGACAATCAACATTGTTGGAGATGATTTGAGAGTTGAGATCACGGAAGAGACGCTCACGGAATTATTAACGCACCAGCTCCTACCTCGATACCGGAGTATTTTGCGCAGTACGAATCCTGATTTTACGAAGTAATGATGAGACCGAGTGCCCGCTATTATACTTTGGTTGCGAGTTTGCCGCACTTGCCTCGGATTGGTCAGGTGAAGGAGCGCATTCCGATTAACAAAACTCAGATGAAGAAGCGCTTCAGGATGCTGAGTGATGAGGACCGAGAGGTGGTGACAGTGGCGTGGCGTTTTATCGCGTGGGAGCATCAGAAGGCTAAGGTTCAAGATGGTGCAATCATCAAGGAATATGAGAGTTTGTTAGAGGAGCACCCCCACCCGGCCTTACGGAGGACGATGGAGTTCAGAATGAATCTGAGGACAATTTTAGCGGGTTTTCGGAGGCGCCAAGCTGGGGCTAAGGACGCTCCGGTAGGAGCGGAGGGCTTTGGAGGAAAGTGGGGGAGGCACATCTGCAAGTACTGGCATGATGAGGATTTTAAGCTTGGGTCTGTTTATCCATGGGTCCGCGAGATGCAGCGCTATTTAGCTGAAGGGGATTCACTAAAGTTAGAGGCATTAGTGATCAATACGATATGGGATGACCTTGATAGGATGTGCCAGGATGTGGCATTTAGTTTAGAGCATGTGATCGCATTTATATTTAAATGGGACATGTTAGATAGGTGGTTGGATTATTCGATTCCGGCTGCGCAGAGAAATTTTGAATCACTGACGGACAAGTTACTTGCAGCACATGCGGGTGAGGGCGCCGGAGAATAGATAAGAGCGATGAAGTTAGATGAGAGAATGAGGAAAGCCAGGGTGATAGCGGCCAAGGAGAGTCTTGTGACAGTGGAGACGAATGGTGATCCGATTGTGAAGAATGAGGTTGGGTATATTCAATTAGAGAGGGAGAAGTTGAAGGCCGAGGTGCTCAGAGTGCGTGGCAACACGGCCGACATGCAGGTGTTTGAGGACACGAGGGGTGTGAAGATTGGAGATGAGGTAGAACTGACAGGTGAAATGCTATCAGCGGAGTTGGGACCAGGATTGTTAGGTTCTGTCTTTGATGGGCTTCAAAACCCACTGCAGAGGTTGGCGGACGAGCATGGTTTTTTCTTACCACGTGGTGTTTACCCAGACCCCTTGGACAGGGATCGGAGGTGGGAGTTCAAGCCTGAGGTGAGTGTGGGGGATAGAGTGGTAGCGGGGGCTGTGTTAGGGCACGTTGATGAGGGGATTATTCGGCACCGTGTGATGGTGCCATTTCGCGAGGTCGAGGCGATGGAAGTGGTTGAGGTGATGGAGGGAAGCTACCGGGTAGACGAGGTGGTAGTGCGTTTGCGGAGGGGGGATGGGAGTTTACTTGAGTTAGATATGATTCGGCGTTGGCCAGTTCGGCAGGCTTTGCCGCAGAAGATGTTTCAGAAGCGGTATTCTGAGCGATTGTATCCGAGTGAGCCACTGACGACGACGATACGCATCATCGACACGTTTTTTCCTATGGCGCGTGGTGGAACTGGGTGTATCCCGGGACCATTTGGTGCGGGCAAGACGGTGCTACAGAGTTTGGTAGCGCGTTATTCTACAGTGGATGTGGTGATTATTGTGGCTTGTGGTGAGCGGGCAGGAGAGGTGGTAGAGACGATACATGAATTTCCTAACACCAAGGATCCTAGAACAGGAGGTTCCTTGATGGATAGAACGATCATCGTGTGTAATACCTCTTCAATGCCTGTGGCAGCGCGCGAGTCATCTATCTACACTGGTGTGACACTGGGTGAGTACTATCGGCAGATGGGGCTGGATGTGCTATTGATTGCCGATTCAACATCGCGATGGGCACAGGCGATGCGGGAGACATCAGGTCGGATGGAGGAGATTCCAGGGGAAGAAGCGTTTCCGGCGTACTTGGATTCATCGATCAAGAACCTCTATGAACGTGCGGGGGTGCTGCGAAATTCCGTGGGTGAGATTGGGAGTTTGACGATGATTGGCACGGTGTCGCCGGCGGGTGGTAATTTTGAGGAACCAGTGACTCAGGCGACTTTGGGGACGGTCAAAGATTTCCTAGGGCTCTCGTATGACCGCGCCTACAAGCGATTTTACCCCGCGATTGATCCATTGATTTCGTGGTCTAGGTACTTGGAGCAACTGGCTCCATGGTACTCTGAGCATCTCAGTCACGAATGGGTAAGCGAGGTGCAGGCCTTTACAGAATTGTTGCATCAGGGGGATAGTATTTATCAAATGATGCAAGTGACTGGGGAGGAAGGTATCACGATGGACGACTTTGTGATGTGGCAGAAAGCAACTCTGTTAGATATGGTGTACTTGCAGCAAGATGCTTTTGATAAAGTGGATGTTTCAGTTTCACGTGAGCGGCAGGTGAAGAGCTTTCAATTTTTGAGGGAGTTGATCAACAGTGCGTATGACTTTAGCACGAAGCAAGAAGTTCGGGAGTATTTCACTAAGTTGACTGGGCTCTATAAGAACTGGAATTACAGTGCTGAGGGGACTGATGCGTACCAGAAGTATTTTAGAGAAATGCAGGATTTAGCTCGCGAGAACTATTTGGTGCAGAGGGATCCGCACATGGGAGAGGATGCCCTGTTAGGTGAGCAAGCGATAGGAGAATCTGGTAGCGAGTAGTGGGGCAGTGTGGGGCTTATCTGAAGTCACCTGGAGTTTTTCCGGTCATTCGTTTTACGAAGTTTGAGAGTCCGGAGGCTTCGGAGAAACCGGCTTGGTGAGCGACGCTTTCGATAGAGGCCGAGCCATCTCTGAGGAGTTCGATAATGGCTTTGATTCGGATGTCGCGAATGAGAGCGGCAGGGCTGGTTTGGGTGCATTTTTCGAAGGCGCGTTCGAGTCCTCGACGGGAGACCCCACAGGACTGGGCGAGGGTTGAGACGCTGGTGTTTTTGAGTGGCCTAGCTGCGAGGTAATCGAGAGCCTTTTGGTAAGTGAGCATGGCTTTGTTCACTTCATGGCTGGATTCGCGGACGATGAGTTGGGCTGGTTGCAACGCATAGTGGGCTTCCGGCTTCAGGATTCCGAGTTGTTTAGCGAGGCTGATGGCAGCTGCTCTTCCTATGTCCGCGCCTTTGAGGTCGATGCTGCTCAGTGAGGGGCTGGAGCTTTCACAGAGCAAGCGGTCGTTATCGACGCCAATGATTGCGATTTCGTCAGGGATGGACAAGCCGAGCAGGTGTGCGGCATTGATGACATCACGTCCTGCTTGGTCGTTGCAGGCGAGGATTCCGCAGGGTTTTGGGATAGGTTTGAGCCATTGGGCAATTTGCTCGACGGCTTTCCAGCTCTGTCGGGTTTCTTCGGGGAGGCTGAGAGTTTCGTTACTCACTGCGCGTGCGGTAGCATATGAGTGGAAGGAGCGACGGCGGGCCTCAGACCACATGACGCCGTCCCAGTGGACAAAGCCCCAGTAGCCTAAGTTAAGGAGGCTGAACTCTTCGCCGGCGAGTCTGCCGATGGCTTGGTCATCGACGGTGGGGCCGTTGATGTATTCGGCGGAATCATCTTCACTGGCCCTGATAAATACTGAGGGAATGGGAAGTTGGGTGATAGAGCGGGCGAGTTCGGGGTTGAGCCCACGAGCGATGATGCCATCAAAGTGGGTGTGTTGGATGTATTCACTGAGTTCGCTGAAGGTGATCTGAGGGGTGATGCAACGGATGTCCCAATTTGAGAATTCTGAACGCATAGAGAGAACACCGCGCAGCACCTCAAGTGAGAAGAAGCCCGAGGACATGCCGATGAATAGAATTCTTTGGGATTTGTTGCTTTTTGTCACTGTTGTCGCAATATGAAATAATTTTCAATACGGGTCAATCTTATAAAGTTTATCTAAAAAATGATTAATTATAGTGATGGTGGGCGTTTGTTCTGACGATTGAATGAAGGCCTGTTCGTGAGTTTGTGTCGTAATATGTAAATCATCGCTGCGCAGGGCATGATTGTGGGATGCTGCGTGGAACTGCAATGTCTATGGCCGCTATCCATAGGGATTGAGATGGTTCTTCTCAAGATGGATTGGAGTGCGTACCTTGTTAGAGGTGCAATGATAGAAGCAAAGATATGGAGGATTTACAGCGAGCAAGAGAAGGTGGATTTTTAACGAAGTTAGGGATCTACGCTAAGTTATCGGGGCCTGGCTGGGTTCAGGCGGCGGTGACATTGGGTGGCGGTTCATTGGTGGGGGCTTTGTATTTGGGGGTGATTGGGGGGTATGAGTTTTTGTGGTTACAGCCATTGGCGATGTTATGCGGGATCATTATGCTATCGGCAATTTCCTATGTCACCCTTTCTACGGATGAGAGACCCTTTAGGTTAGTGGAGAAGAAGGTGTCTCCGTCCTTAGCATGGGGGTGGTTGATAGCAACAGTGGTGGCAGACACGGTATTTTGTGCAGCGCAATTTAGTTTAGGCAGGGGGGCCTTGGAGGGGAATTTGGGAGTTGATGTGAACCCCTATGTGATCACAGGTAGCTTTTTTGTGATAGCACTTTCCTTGTTAGGTATTTCCCAAAGAGGGGGGAAGGCTTCGGCTATATTGGATAACACCTTGAAGGGCTTAGTTGCTGTCATTGTGCTCGCATTCATGGCAGTGGTGGTGACATTGGTATCAAAAGGCGCTGTGGATATGGGGCATTTATTCAGAGGATTGGTGCCTGACTTTTCAGCCCTATTTAGGCCGACTGAGCAGATCGGGGCAGCGATCGGGGCAACGGGTGATGCATCTGGGTACTGGACTGAGTACGTGACCGCTGAGCAACGCAGTAAGATTATTTCAGCTTTTGGAACAGCAGTAGGGATTAACATGACCTTTTTGTTGCCCTATTCATTGAAGAAGAAGGGCTGGAGGAAGCAACATAGAGAGCTTTCTCGTTATGACTTGGTGCTGGGTTTATTTGTTCCCTTTATCTTGGGGGCGTCAGCATTGGTGATAGCATCGGCATCTAGCTTTCATGCGAAGTACGCAGATGTGTTAGATGATGCGGGGAAGCCTCTACCGAAAATGGAGGGGATCTATTATGAGGTGATTGACAAGAAATTGGCGGCTGAGCACGTAGGTTTTGCGGAGTTTGGTGGGGAGCAGAAATCGGAGTTGCGTGCAGGGGTGCCGATGGCTGAGCGTCAGCTTGCAGCGATGCTTTCGAACCGCAAGGCAAGTAATTTGGCGAGTTCACTGGAGCCCTTTTTAGGGAAGTACGCTCAATTAATTTTTGGGGTAGGGGTGTTGGCGATGGCGATATCGACGATGTTAGTGCACATGATGATGAATGGCTATGCGATCAGTGAGGCGGTGAACAAGGTTGGAAGTGCAAAGGTGTTCATGTTAGGGGCAGCGATGCCTGCAGTAGCTGGATTATTTTCACCTATTTTATGGGCTGGGGAATCGAAGGCTGCGATGGCGGTGCCGGCGTCTGTGATTGCGACGACATTATTGCCGATAGCGTATTTGGCCTTTTTATTATTGATGAATTCGAAGTCGGTCTTGGGTGATGAAATGCCGAGGCGTCGCGGTGTGATCAACGTGCTGATGGTGCTGTCTGCTGGTGTGGCATCATTTGCTTCGATTTGGGCCCTGAGTGGCAAGGGGGTGCCCGGGCAGGTGGGTATGGGGGCGCTGGCTATTTTGGTAGTGGTGGGTGTGTTAGGATTTGTGAAGCGCAACCGAGCAGAACAATAAAAGGATAAGACAGATGAAATTTGGAATTATTGGTACAGGGATGATCGCGCATTTTCATGCACGAGCGATTCAGGCGATGCAGGGGAGTGAGTTGGTAGCGTGTTATGGGCGAGATCGTGAAAAGGTGGATGCTTTTGCGGCGGAATACGGGGTGGAGGGGTTCACAGATAGAAAGGCTTTTTTCTCTGAGGGAGGCATGGAGGTGGTGACGATAGCGACACCATCGGGGGCGCATGAGGAGCCAGCGATTGAGGCGATGCGTGCGGGTAAGCACGTGGTGTGCGAGAAGCCCTTGGAAGTGACGTTAGAGAAGATTGACAGGATGGTGACCGAGGCTGAGAAGCAAGAGGTGGTATTGGCAGCAATATTGAACCGTCGCTTTAACGAGCCGATTGAGTTGATGAAGGATGCGGTGGAGGAAGGGCGATTTGGTAAGTTGTCCTTGGTAGAGGCATCGATTAAGTGGTACCGTGACCAAGCGTATTATGATTCTGCTGGGTGGCGTGGGACTTGGGCTTTAGATGGAGGGGGTGCGTTGATGAATCAGTCGATTCACATCATTGACCAACTTTTGTACATTGTGGGAGGGGTCACGCGTGTATCAGCAAGTATGGGGTGTGTTGCTCATGAGAGGATCGAAGTAGAAGATACCGCAGTGGCTATTTTAGAATTTGAGAATGGGGCGCGGGGGGTGATACAGGGTTCGACAGCTTGTTATTCGAGTGATGGGCACCCAGCAGAGGTGAATGTCTGTGGTAGCAAGGGGAGTGTCTTTCTAGCTGATGAAGTGTTTAAAGTTTGGGACTTTGAGCAAGACGATGCAGTAGATGCGTATGTGGCGGAGCGATACATGGACGGAGGAGCTGGTCCCGGGCTTGGGGCAAATGACCCCAATGCGATCAACTTCATTGGGCATCAGCGGAATTTTGAAGAGGTAGTCGAAGCGATAAAAGAAGGGCGTGAGCCGAGTGTCTCAGGGAGTGAGGCGCGCAAGGCTGTGGCTTTGATTCGCGCTATTTATGAGAGTGCTCAGAATGATGGGCGTTGGGTCAGGCTTGTTGAGTAATTGTGTATTGTATAGAAGATGAGTGAAGAGAGAATGAAGCGTTATCAATTATCAGGTTTTGCCGACGAGGCCGGGCGTTCGATCGAGACGCAGATAAATGCGCTGAAGGCATTAGGGTGGTGTCAGCTGTCGGCGCGTGGCATTGATGGGACAAATATCCATGACCTCAGTGAGGATGATTTTGAGAGGGTGGCCAGTGCGGTGGAGGAAGCTGGGATTGAGGTGGTAGAATTTGGTTCATTGATTGGGTCTTGGTCGAAGTCGATTCATAGTGATTTTGATCTGACCTTGGGTGAGGTGGAGCGATGTATTCCGAGGATGCAGCGGCTTGGGACAAAAATCGTGCGGGTGATGTCGTATGCACAAGAACCTTGGGGGGAAGAGCAGTATGTGGCTGAGCGCGTGAGGCGTCTGAGTGAAGTGGTGTCGCGATTTAGCGATGCAGGTATCACTGTAGCCCATGAGAACTGCATGAATTATGGTGGGTTTAGCAGTGCGCACACGCTTGAGTTAGTGGAGAAAGTGGAAGGCATGAAGTTGATTTTTGACACTGGAAATCCAGTGTTTCAGCGTGACCGTTCGCATTCTGATCCACAGCCGTGGCAGGACGCCTACGCATTTTACGAGGCAGTGAGGGAGCTGGTGGTGCATGTGCACGTGAAGGATTGTCTGAATCCAGTACGCGATGGGGTTGAGCCAGAATATACCTTTCCAGGTGAAGGTCAGGGGCAGGTAGAGAGAATAATGAAGGATCTCTTGGGGCGCGGCTATAGTGGGAGTATTGCAATCGAGCCGCATGTGGCGACGGTATTTCACGCGCAGGAATCTGAAGTGGACTGGAGGCAATGCTACGAGAGCTTTGTGCATTATGGTCGGGCTTTTGAGAGTTTGCTGGGGGATTGCGTGAAGTGATGTCGCAAAATGTGAGTTTGGATTGCGAATTGTGGACTATAAATCGGGATAAATAGGCGTATGGTAGGGTATGTCTATTTACCAATTGGGATCAAAGGGAGCGATAGCGATCGTGATGGCAGCAGGCGCTGTAAGTCATCAAGCTGTAGCTGAGGAGGCGTCACAGGGCAAGGTAGAGCTCTTTAACGGCAAAGATCTGACGGGCTGGAAAGTGGTTGGTGGTAATGGGGAGTTCAAGGTTGAGGATGGTTGTATCGTGGGGTTTGGAAAGAACATCCGCGGGAATACATTTTTACGGACGGAGAAGACCTACAAGGATTTTGAGTTTTGCTATGAGTTCAAGTTCGATGACTTGAGTGGGAATTCTGGGGTAATGTTTCGAGCGAACCAGAAGCCATCTGATGATGGCAATGGGAGGGTGTTTGGTTACCAATGTGAGGCGTGTAATACGAAGGGGAGAGCTTGGACCGCTGGCATTTTTGACGAGGCGCGAAGGGGGTGGCTTTACCCTGTGAAGAAAGGGACAGCAGAGCAAGAGAAGGTGCGTGACGCTTTTACCGAGCAGGGCAAGGCATTGTTTAAATGGGATGACTGGAATACCATTACGATTCGCTGTGAAGGCAACCGGATTCAGACTTGGCTTAATGGCGAGAAGCGCGCGGACTTCACGGATGAGGACAAGAAGCACGACACACGCGAGGGATTTTTTGGGCTTCAGGTGCACGGTGGGAAGTCATGCAATGTACGCTGGAGAAATCTCACATTGAAAGCGCTCTAATCCACAGGGAAGACAGAACATATTCGAACGACCGCAGCCATGTTTCGCCGAAGTGCCATACTTTTATTCGCAGCCAGTCAGCTTTGCTTAGCTCAGCAAGGAGATAAGAAGGGGCAGGAGCAGATAGATCCCATCCCAGCTGACAAGATTCCACCATCGCCTTTACTGAGTCAGGAGGAGGCTATGGATAGCTTTCAACTGACTGATGGCTTTGTGTTAGAGCCATTGGTGAAAGATGAATTGGTGCATATGCCTGTGGCGCTGTGTTTTGATGAAGATAGCAGGGCTTGGCTGGTGGAGATGACCCAGTACATGGCTGACCTCGATGGAAACGGAGAGGAAAAGCCGACTGGTAAGATTAAAGTGTTAGAGGACACTACTGGAGACGGAAAGTTGGATAAGGTGCGTGTTTTCTTGGACGGCTTGGTGATGCCACGGGCGGTGGCGGTGACAGGAGATGGAGTGCTTTACACTGATGCTGGCAAGCTGATGTTCATCAAGCGGGATGGAATTAAGCCAGTGGGGGAGGCGAGTGTGGTGGATGCGAAGTACGCCATAGGTGGCAATGCAGAGCATCAGGCGAATGGGTTAATCTATGGCAGGGATAACTGGTATTACAGTGCCAAGTGCGACAAGCGATTCAGACGCATTGATGGGAAGTGGGTCATGCAGAAAACGCATTTTCGTGGTCAATGGGGGATCACCCAAGACGATGCAGGACGGTTATACTACAACAATAACAGCACCTTGTTATTAGGAGATCAACATCGGCCAAATGTTTTTAGGCACCATCCCAAGTACACGCCTAAATATAAGACCACGCAGAGAGCAGCGAGTAATAGGGTGTACCCGATTCGCATGAACCCAGGGCTAAATAGAGCGTATCAGAAGGGTTTGTTAGATAATAATGGGAAGTTAGTCAATGCGACGGCAGCATCTGGTCCTACAATTTATCGAGGTGAGAATTTTCCTGAGAGTTACTATGGTTCTGCATTCATCCCTGAGCCAGGTGCGAACCTTGTAAAGTTGATAGATTTGAGTCGAGCGGCAGACAACAAGTTGCAAGGGAAGTTTCGCACTCAGAACTCGGAGTTTTTGGCATCGACTGATGAATGGTTTCGCCCAGTGAGCATGTATTCGGCACCTGACGGGACATTGTGGATGGTGGACATGTACTTTGGTTTACTTCAGCACAAGGCGTACATGACGACGTATTTACGTAAGCAATATGCGAGTCGCGGCTTGGACAAGCCTATGCAGAATAATGGTAGGTTGTATCGCATACGTTACCAGAAGAACCCATTGAACACGCCGATGCGTCTATCGGGTAAGTCGATGTTAGATCTGGTGATGCATTTGAGCCATAGCAATGGAGTGGTGAGAGACATTACACAACGAGTATTGGTGGAGCGTGTCGCGGATTCTGAGCAATTGGCGGAATTTAAGAAGCATGCGGGACAGCATTTGAATGGCAAGCATGCGAAGCTACACGCCTTATGGGTGTTGGAATCGACAGGAAGTATTCCAGCCAAGTTCATTGAGCAATGCTTGCAGTCGAAAGATGTTGAACTGAACGCTGCAGCATTGGAGCTTGCACATTTAGCGGATCGTTCTGTGGCTGAAGCTTTACAGAAGTATTCAGTAAAAACTCAGACAGCAGTATCCGCAGCATTGGCTTTGGGGCGTTTAGGTACTGAGAAAGGTTACCGCAGAGCCCAAGAAATTCAGCGTCAGCATGGTAAGTCCGTCGCTTATATTCCAGAGGCCTACGTAAGTGGTCTGGGTTTACAGATATCGGAGGCTGGTTCATGGGGGGCAGCTAAAGACAAGAAATTTCAGGCTCAGATGGGGGCATCATTGAGTGCGTTGAAGGGGCGGAAAGTGGTGAAGGCGCCAAAAGTCTTAGCTAAGGATAAAGCGAGTTTTGATAGAGGAGCTAAGATCTATGCAGGCAAAGCTGCATGTTCTGGTTGTCATGGAATGGAAGGGCAGGGGCAGCCCAATATGGGACCTCCACTCGCACCTTCTAACTGGGTTCAAGGCGACATTGAAGTACTTTCCAAGGTACTACTCCATGGTTTAGAAGGGCCGATTACAGTTAATGGCGAGAGTTTTAAGCTGCCACTGGCGATGCCGAAGTTTGGTCACTTAAGTAATGCTGAGCTAGCAGATGTGATGACATACGTCCGTCACCTCAAGGGAAACAAAGGAGGTGCGGTGAGTGAACAACAAGTTAGTACTGTTCGTGAGGCAACTAAAGGGAGAGTTAAAAACTACACTCAGAAAGAACTTAAGTTGAAGTAAAAAATAGGAGTGACATGCACAGTGCTTGGTGGTTTATTGAATGCTGACTCTCAGTTAGATAGGAGTCGTAACTTGAACATTTCTATGAAGCACGTATTCCCCACCTTGTTCGTATTTCCGTCGTTAGTTGCTATGGCTAGTGGAGCCACGGTGACATGGGATAGCTCAGGAGTTGATGGCAATTGGTCATTGGCGGCGGGGTGGGACACAGGGAATGTGCCAGTTCTCAATGGAACGGATGATGCGGTCATAGATAATGGGGCAAAGGTTACTTACGTGCCTGGGGGAGACTTTGCGATTGGCGCTGGCAGTTCGCTGAGTATAAGCGGGGGGAGTACTTGGGAGCAGACCGTTTCGAATTGGACTCGAGTGAACGGGGGGGAGATTTCACTGGATGGAGGTACTTTATCTAGGACAGTGGGAGGCAACTTAGTTTTGGGGTTTGAGGATGGGACCGGAGGAACGGTGACACTTTCCAATAGCGCATCTTTATCCGTGGGGGGGGAACTTTGGTTTGGTAGGAATGACAACAGTTTTACGAACCAGGTTGCTAATGTGCAGTTGTCAGGTGGCAGTTCCATATCTGCTGGAGGCGACGTAGGTATTTGGTTCTGGGATACTGATGCCAGTGGCAACTCGATGAATTTAGATTTTATCTCCGGCACTGAGGTAATGACTGTGAGTGGCCGAGTTGGTAGACGAAACTCTGGAGGTGCTAACAACTCTGTTGCCTGGGAGACTCTTTGGAACGAGGGGGTTCTCACCATTGATGGAGGGAATGCGGGTAGTTTTGCGGACCACTTTGTCACATCTGGTACGGTGGGGACGACGTCCTATCAGCTTCAGAGTATTCCGATTCCTGAACCTAGCACTGGGGTTATAGCTTTGTTAGGCGGAGGTTTACTCCTCAGACGCCGGCGTCGTTAGATAGGCGGGGGAATGATACGGTGAGGAGAGGGGGGATGGTGTCTGGTATGTCATTAACACCACTGTAAATGTCTGATAATGAGATGTGCGGTGTAGTATGCCTGTATGTGTTATGAATAAGACACATACTTGTATGTTGGCAGCGCTTTTGCTGGGGTCTCAGGTGATCGCGAGTGAGTTATCGAATATAGTTTTGGTAAAAAATGGGAAGGGAGTAGGTCTAGAGATGGGCAAGCACGCACAGGAGCGTGAAGATGGTAGGTTATGGTTACTCAAAAAGAAGGGGGCAAGTCTTGAGCCAGTTCTATCTAAAGGAGAAGTGGGGAGGGGAAATTGGATTAGTGAGTCACGTCTTCAGTTCCACAGAAGGTCCGATTTGTATGGGAAGGGAACAGTTTCTGGGGCTGCATTTTATTTTGGAGATAGGGCTATCGTGTTAGATGGGGGGCAAGATGGTGAGATTGTACTCAAGGGAGCGGACATTGATGACAAGGTGTTAGGCAAGACGTCTGAGTACATCAAATTCAAGAAGCCGTTTAGCTTGAAGGTTGCGCGCATCAATGGAGTGTTATCAGTGAAGGTAGACAACAAACTTGTGGCGAGAGTGGATGTCAAAGGTGACAAAGGGGGGGAGGTCGGACGTGTGGGGTTTGCTTGCGATAAGTCCGTGATGCAGGTTTTAGATTCCAACCTTCGCGTGCAGAATTATGCTTTAAATTCGAAGTAATCATACACGAGAAAGGGTGCGAGGGTGGTCCCTTGCACCCTTAACTGTAATGTGTGTGGGTATACTATTGTTTTAATTTTTCTGCTGCGTTTCAGGCCTTTTGTTTGAGTTTATTGGCGTTTTGGAATTCGGGGTTTCCTTGGGCATTTTTACGAGTTGCCCATTGGTATTTGTCTCCGTCGAGTTTCATGAGGGCAGAGCCCGCATAATAGCTTGGGCCGGTGGGCGCTTCTGATTTTGGGAGAGCTGGGCTGAGTTTCTTAATAGTGTTTTGAGCGGTTTGAGGGGATGAGACTACTAGGTTATTCCACTCATGAGGGTCAGACCGGTGGTCGTAGAGTTCTTCACTACCATCTTGATATCGGATGTATCTAAAATGTTTGGAACGGACAGTGTGATTACCTCTTTTATGTGTACAGAGAGCTAGGTGTGGCCACTCAGCGTTTGGGTTCTTGAGCAATGGGACAATTGATTCACCCTCGATGTCATTGTTCTAGGGGAGGCCCGCAAGCTCTAGCAATGACGGATAGACTGACATGAGGTCGACAGGAGCATCCGTTTTAGTTCCTGGCTTGCTGGTTCCTGGGGCTACCACGATATAAGGCACCCTGACGGAGCGTTCCCAGAGCGTTCGTTTATGCCAATGGTCTTTTTCACCGAGATGGTAGCCATGGTCAGACCAGAGGACAATGATGGTGTTATCTTTATATGGAGAGTTCTCAAGAGCATTGAGGAGTCGGCCAATTTGAGCATCTGCGAAGCTAATGCATGCGAGATAAGCTTGGACGGCTTTTTTCCATTCATTGAGGGCGATGACTTTATTATGTTTGGAAGCTTTATCGTTCGTTCGCTTGAGGGCGATGGCAGATAGGTCGTTGAGGTCGTCCGGATTGGTGGGGGGCAGTTGAATGTTATCGATGGGATAGAGGTCGAAATATTTTTGTGGTGCGAACCAAGGAAGGTGCGGTCGAAAAATACCGATTGCTAGGAAGAAGGGGGCATGGTGATTCTTATTAAGGAAATCGACTCCATAATTAGTAGAGAGGAAGTCTGGCATCATGGACTCCGTTCCCTCAATGGGGGCGAAGTCGAAGTTGCGTTTGGTGAGGCGTGTGATTTTGGCGTGTGGGCGCTCTTGGGGTTCAGGGTCTGGATAACGTGAATAGCCAAGCTCCCAGCCCCACTTTCGGTAATGCTCGTTCCAGAAGTGGTAGTGGTCGAAGTCGTCATGTGGGTGTCCGCCGATTTGGTCATGATAGATCTTCCCGGAGCCATGAGTGATATAGCCATTTTTTTTGAAGTACTTGGGAAGGGTGAGGTGGGAGGCGGGGATTTGGGTCTGAAGGGGTGTGGCATTTTCATAGACACCTGAGGTGCTGGGACGAAGGCCGCTCATGACAGCTGCGCGCGAGGGGTTGCAGACTGAGGCTGCGCAGCTGGCATTGGTGAAAAGCATTCCCTTGGCAGCTAATCGATCAATGTTAGGGGTGATAGCCTGCTTATTTCCGAGACAGGCTACCCAGTCATTGAGATCATCAACTGCGATGAAGAGGACATTCATCTTCTGCTGCTTCGCACATAGTACTGTGTTGAGCAGTCCGAAGAGAATGAGGCTAAACAATAGCTTCATGACTACTTAGCTGATTGGAGTGTCTTTAGCGGGATACTGAGAATTCTCTCTGATTTGTAGCCGTCAGTTTCATAGAGGCAGAGAATGCTTTTTCCATCGGGAGAGATCTGGGATGCCGAGTATGCGAATGGGCCGGTGATAATGGATTTGATATTGAAGGTTTGTCCATTGTCATTGGAGATGGCAATTTGACCATTTTTTCTACCTTTATTCGATGGGAATGTGGCGTAGAGATCCCAGCTGCCATCGGCTTTTTGTGGGCCGCTGATGATGGAGCCCATACAGGCGACTGAGGGGAGGGTAGGGTCGGTCTTTAGGACTGACCAGGTGAGGCCACCATCTTTAGAGATCGACTTTTTTCGCATTCTCTCGCCGGATTGGTTACGTGAGATGATGACGAGGTCGCCATTTGAGGCTTCAGCAATTTGGCATTCGTTAGGGAAGCCCTTTTCTGGATCATCGAGTGAGTTTGTTCTCTTCCAGGTTTTTCCTAGGTCATCACTGTAAGCGACAGCGATTTCCCATGAGCGTTGGATTTTGCCCTCTTTTTCAACTGGGACGCAGCCCCATAGTGGGGTGATGATTCTCCCTTTATGTGGTCCTTTCTTGAGCTGGATCATAGCGCCAGGGGTATTGGCGTTGAGCCAGTGAGCTTGTTTTACGGAACGGGTGATGTCTTGTGGCTTTGACCAAGTGAGACCGTCATCGGAGCTATAGGTGATAAAGGTGAGAATGTTCGTCTCGGGGTTATCGTAGCCTGGGTCCGCCATTTTGATCCAACCTGATGCGCGGGCATGTCTGCCGTAAGGAAAGCGGGCGTACATGAGCATGATGCGACCGTCATCGAGTTGGACTGTGAGTGGGTCATTGATGGAGTGCATACCGTCTTCGACAGCGACAATTTCTTTACCCCAGGTTTTGCCACCATCAGTGCTGCGCTTGAGGACGATATCATTTTGTGCGTGATCGTGAAGGCCTAGGCGGCGTTCTGAGAACGCTAGGATGGACCCTTGTTTTGTTGTAAGAAGCGACGGGATGCGGTAACCGTATTTTTTAGCATTTTTTCCATGTCCTTCTTTTGGTGTACCTGCTGGAATGTCGCGGATCGCGAAGATGACCTCTCCTTGCTTGGTAGGGATTTCCGATGGTGACGCAAAGAGAGGTGCAGTTAGGATGAGGCCAGCGAGTGGGATGCACTTATTGAGTTTCATAATAGGATTTAGAGCACAGCAGGCATAGGGTGCCTGTACTGTTATTTGTTAGAAGGCTTTGGAGGATCATGATAAGACTGAGCAGTCTGTATTCTAGAGGCTCAGTTTTGACTTCAGGATCCGCTGTCAGCTTCGTGTATTCATAGGTAGGAAACTGAGTGCCGAGGTGAAACTTTACGCGCAAGCAATGGTCTTGTGGGGGTACCAGTTGGGTGAGAGTTACGGAAGTTGCATTTGAAGTGAGATGCTTCCAATGGAGAGGAGGGCTGCAGTGTTCTTAGAAGTGGACTGCTTGGAGACAGAGCGGGAAGTGGGTGATGTCATTTTCAAGGTGATGTCATCCACAGCGCACCATTGTTTTTCGTGGAGGTTTGTGATGCGAAAGAAGAGCTTGTCAGCGTGGTTGAGATCTTTCAGGTGTACCGATAGCTGATGTTGGTAGTTCTCCTTGTTGAAGGAGGTGCCCTCAACGCGTCCCTGAGCTTGAAAGGTGTGTGTGGCTATCACACTTGCTGATGAAATGTCCTTACCAAGCAGTATCTCAGCTTTAGCTCTACCGGATTGGTCAAGGTGACGCGTGTCGAGTGCGCAAAAGAAGGACAAGGTGTAGGAAGAATGAGGAGAGGCGGGGGTGCCTGAGGAGGTGATGGCACTATTTTTTACTTTGCTAACCCACATGTTAGAGTGCGCAAAGTTGGGGGATTTATAGAGTCGGTGCGCATTTTTTGTGGCTGGGATGGAGTCCAGGAAATGGGAGATTTTGGGGCGGCGAGTTGGGCAGCAGGGTTAGATTCGGGATAGGACTCGAAGTCCTCGATCCATAGAGTTTCAGAGCCATGAGCCAGGGGTAGAAGGAGAGTCAGAAGTGTGGAGAGTTGGAGCTTCATTGGGGTTGTTAGGGGGTGAAAGTTGGAAGAAAAAAGGGAGCAGGCATCGCTGCCCACTCCCTTCCAACACATATGATGAATGAATGGTTATGCTTTACGTCGGCGCATGATGAGGGCGATGCCACCCAGGCCGAGTAGTGCGGAGGTTGAGGGTTCAGGGATGGGAGCGAATGCTCCACCATCGTATGAGATGTAGGCAATATCGACATCGATATCATTGCCAAATGTGCCACTAGTGGTGTCTCCAAGGATGAAGCGGCCGTCATTAGTGCCAGAGTTGAATACGCCACCCACTTCGTCACCTACATGGACACCGTCAACCCAGACGTGGGCACCAGGGTTGGTATTGTCTGCGACGAGGCGGAAGGTGTGAAAGGCTCCATCATTGAGCGTCATAGCGACATCTTTAAGTCCACCTCCAGAGTTGGTGGTAGTAATTTTGTCGTTGTAGATGTCTAGCATGTAGATGCGGTCGCCAGTTCCAGCCCAGACTTTAAAACCATTTGTGAGGTCGTTGACTTTGAGGCTGATCTCAAAGGTGAAAGTGTTAGGGGTGACAGTGCCAGACCAAGCAGTGGTGGCACCGGGGGCTGTGGCGTTCTCACCTTGGAGAGTGGATTGAGAGGTTCCAGTGGTGCTCAAATTTGCGACTCCTCCACCGAGGTCGGTGAAGCTTGCGTTTCCATTGATTGCCCATCCGTTGCCGGGAGTGATGTCCGTCCCTAACATTGTGTTATCTAGGGCGTCTTTAGTTGGGAGTAGAGTGTAGCTTGCTGCGTTAACTGATGCCGTTAAGGTCAGAGCTGAGAGCAAGCTAAGTTTTTTGATATGCATGGTTCGAAAAGTTGAGCTTAGGTGTGTCGACTGGGATCTAGAACATCTTATTTTGTAGCAGATGCGCCTGTATGGCGATATTGCCATGTTCTGGTTTATAAGTGCTACCAGTTTGTGAGGTTCATAAAAAACAAAGGGAGCAGGCTCCCCAGCCCACTCCCTTTTTCCAACACATATGAGTGATTGCAGTTTAGGGTCTGCGGCGGCGTAGCATGAAGCTCAGGCCAGCAAGACCGATAAGAGAAGTGGTTGTGGGTTCTGGAACGGAAGTGATTTGGGCACTGGTAATGTTCCAGACAGCACCTGAATTAGTGCTTGAACCTGCGTCAACGAGGAATCGGGCTTCCCCTGAATCTCCGGTGTATGCTTCCTGTCCGTTGGAGGCGAGGGTGAGAGTGGTTGCGGGACCGCCGTCAATGGTTCTGGTTAAGCTATTGCCATCCCAGACCACTGAGACTGTGTGGAGCAGTCCATCAACAGCGATATCTCCAGCACCGACGATGGCGACTCTGGATTGAGCAAGCGCACCGAAGGCTCCGGCTTTTTGCCCGAACCAGATACCGCCTCTATTGCCGAGGTTTTCCACGGTGAAGGTAAGAGTGAAGCCTTGGGTGTCGAGTTGGCTAACGAGTGCATTGTCGAATGTGTAACGCAACTGAGGGAGGTTACCGGAGCTATCGGCTGTGAACTGGTCATTGAGCTGCCAGCCAGCGGTGCCATCAGTTGTGAGGATGGCACCGTTATTGTCAGTTCCGTCAATGAGACCATCTAGGTCACCATCCGTTCCGGCTTTGTTGTCGGAGATTTCCCAGTTGGAATCTGCGGCCATATTGCCGCCGCTGTACATTTCGATATTGATTACTGCGGCGCTAGAGATGAGTGAACTGCCGACAAGAGTTGTGAGTATATGTTTCATTATTTGGGGGGCAAAGGATAACGATCCATAGTAGGGACGCATCTTTACCTGTTATGTTGTGTTAGGTGAGAAGTTAGATCTGTGATCTATAATCGGAGAGATTTTACTTTCGGCGTCTCAGGATGAGAGCGAGGCCACTTAGTCCGAGGAGTGCGCTGCTTGTGGGTTCAGGGACGGAGACCAGAGAGACTTCGCGGTAATAGGCTTCACGGTTGTCACCGCTGGACGAACCTGACTGCCAACCGATATTGTCATCAGTGGCGCCATTGCCGCTAGCCCAACCAGTCAAGGCTTGGGAGGAGAGGAGAGTATTGGTGTCGTCATTGTAGAGGTTCCAGGTGGCGGTTTGAGCGCCGGCGTCGCCAATGATTTCAATTCTGACGTAGGTTTGATTGAGAATGCCGTCAGTGACGGTGACGGTTGAACCACCCGCGCCAACTGCGGCTACCGTGTAGTCATCTCCACTGGCGTTTAGGCTGGCACCGATGCGGCGGTCACCGGCAAAGTTGAAGCTCGTTCCAGTGTTATTGTTATCACCGCCGACAGAAATGAATTGTCCACCTTGTTGGAGGCGGAGTCTGATAGTGAGGCTCCACCCATTGTCGTACATGTTTTGATAGTCAGTGGTAGTGAGGGTGGTTCGGTAACCTGGGTTGTTATTGGCAGTACCGTCCAGGTTTCGCCAAGCACCTTGTCCGCCTTCGAACGCACCTTCCTGGGCATCGCCGGATCCGAGCGAGCTATCATTGAGAGTCCAGAGGGTGTTGTCTCCAGGCGTAGAGTTGTCGTTAGGAGCGACAACGCTCAAGGCGTCAGGAGGTGAACCAGTATTGGCGTCGTAATGCGCGATGATGGCGGCATTGGAGGTAAGTGTGGTAGCAGCTATGGCTGTTAGGATTTGTTTCATGTTTTCAGGGGTATGAGTTATCGGGCGTGCGACCAGATTGTTGTAGAGGTTTTATTGGTGATTTGTTGATACATTTTAACTGATCTTTATGTGAGGCCAGTGTGCTTGGCTTGAGTTTAAATGGGGTGGAGAAGTGAGTGGGGGGCGTGTTTAATGTGATGAACTGGGGTAGCGGGGAATTTTGGCAGCAGAGATGCTGGTCTTTTTGCTAGACCAGATGGGAGGGTACAAAAAAAGGGCATGCTGTTAGGCATGCCCTTTCAGGATGAAGGTGAAGTTGTGAGTAGTTCTATCTCTTACGGCGAAGGAGGAGGGAGAGTGACGCGAGTCCGAGGAGTGAGGTGGAAGTGGGCTCTGGAACTTGTTGGAAATCGGTATCGAGTCTGAGGTAATCAATATTCCATGCGCCGTTGACAGAGCTACTGAAGGATTCACCTCCGATAAAAAAGCCATTAGCGTATCCGCCGCTGAGGCCTGTTCTTACGGCTTGGTCTTGGGCGATGAGGACACCGTCGACCCAGAGCCAGCCCTCGCCGTCGGCGTCTTGGGCGATGCGAATATCGAAGAATTTAGAGGTGAAGTCAGTGCCGTTCAAGTAGGTGACGTCAGTTGCTCCATTGGAGAAAGTAATACGGTCTTTATAGACGCGGGCGAATGGTGAGTAGCCTGCGATTCCGCCACTAATGACTAGGGTTCCGTTTGAGCCTTCGGGAAAAGAACCGTCATCGACAATCTGGATTCTTGCTTCTGCGGTCCAAGTGAGATCTGAGAGGAACATATTTCTCCAGATGCTATTGGTGAAGTCTGCTCGGATGACTGAAGAATTTCCGGGGGTGTTGTCATCTTTGAAAGAGCCGATGCCTCCGTTGTAGGTGACATTATTGAGCTCAGCTCCGGCTGTACCTGCATTACCAGCGAAGAAATCGTCCGTACTATTGCTGTCGAGGTCCTGGGTAGAGGGAGCGACGTCCATTTCGTATTTGTAGTCGAAATCGATGCTGTTGAGCGCTGCGTGGGAGTAGATGCCAGAGATTGCTAGAAGAGCAATGGGGTAGTGGAGGTTCATTGGAATATCCTAGTGGTAGAATTGATAGAATTCTGGATACTCTAGCGAAATAGAAGATAGAGTGCACGCATTTTTTGACTTAGGTGTGTCAGTGAGCGTGGGTGAGGGCTGTGGAGGGGATTATTGGTAGCTGTTGGAGACTGATTGGCCAGGTTGAAACTGTGGGACGATGCAGGCGCTGAGTTTCTTTTTCTGGTAGATGCCAAGGATGGATGCGGCGAGTGATTTGACGAGTTTATCTTGGGTGGAATAGCTGGCGGGAGTGGGGGTAAGGTATTCAAATGAATGGTCATCGACCATACTGATGAGTGAGACGTGTTGGGGGATTTTGAGTCCTAGTGAGAGGAGGTGGCTGTAGACGGTGAGGAAGTGATGGTGGTTTTGGATGATAAAGGCAGTGGGGGGGGTGGCAGATCTGTATACTTTATCGAGGGCAGTGGTGAGTCTGGGTACATTGAAGTCGTGGCGCAAGATGGTGGAGCTCACCTCGTGCTGGGTCTGTTCGATAGCCTGTTGGATTCCAACTTCAGCATTTTGAGCACCGGCGAGGGTGGTACGTGGAATAACGAGGCTGATATGTTTATGGCCGAGGCGTATGAGTTGTCCTGCTGCATGACGAGCAGTGGCGGTATGATCGCTATCGATACTGGGCAAGTTCACGGAGGGGAAGATAGTACCAAAGACGAGCGTGGGAAGTTGGGCTGCTTGGAACCAGAGTTGGAAGCTTTCTGGGCATTGGTGGAGCACCCACACGGTATTTGGGTTTTCCTCGACTATTTGGCAGAGTTCATCGGATGGGTCTTTTCTTCTGAAAGCTCTGGGGCTGCGGATGGAGACATCGACATGTGAGGGTGCGAGTAGGTTTCGCAGTTTAGCAACTTGGACAAGGAGTTTACTAGGGGCTTTGTGTTCAGGGGTGGGAGTGATGATGATGCAGCGTTCGATTTTTTGCTGTGAGGGGGTTTCTGAGTCGATAAGGATTTGGCGACGTTTTGAGGGCTCGCTGGGGGCGAGGACTTTTTCATTGGTGAGGATTTCTAGGGCATCGCGCACGCAATTACGGCTGACGAGCAATTGGTCAGCGAGTTGTCGTTCACTAGGAAGTGTGGTGCTAAAGTGACCGACTTCGATTAGTTTTTTGATATGTTCTGCAGCTTGAGCGGATTTGTTTTTTGGCAGATCCATGTCCTTCATTGAGAAGGATTGTGAGGTGACTGGCAATGGAAAACGAAAAGGGCTCATGGGCGGACAGGTCTGGAGAATGGGAGTAGAGCTGAGTGAGTGAGGGGGAATGAGACAGGTTGGCATGAGGGCCAACCTGTCTAGGACAGGGCGGAATTTTTTTATTTTCTGCGTCTCAGTATGAGTGCGAGCCCCGCAAGTCCGAGTAAGGCTGTAGAACTTGGTTCAGGGACTGAGGTGATGCTGTAGCTATTTGCAATACCATCGAAGCGGTTGCCGGCGGTGCTGTTGTAGGCGCCGATGACGGCACGGTCACCAGCGGTGCCGATAGTGCCGCCTGTGAGTGTGGTAGTGCTCACGGTGCCTTGAGAGTTGCCATCGACGAAGGCTTCCGCTGTGGTGCCGTCGATGACTAGACTGAGTGTGTGTTCGACGCCAAAGATGAGGGCTGCGGAAGTATCGAAGGTGTGGACGATTTGAGTGCCCGTACTGTCACGTAGGAGAATTTGGTAGTCTTCTGCAGATGTGAGGCGCATCCAGTACTCACTGTTATCGGAAGTCCAGGAGTTGATTTGTCCGAAGACGCCGGTGTTTGCTGTGAGGTCTTGGATAGTAATTTGTGCGGTGAAGGTATACGCGTTAGATCCTGATAGATCCATAACAAGTCCGTGACCGCTGGCATAGTTGATGTAGCCATCGTTGGTGCTGGTATCAACAGTGCCGGAGCTTACAGTTGCAGTGCCACCATCCCAGAGGCCATTAGTGCCGGAGGTATTCGTGATGGTCGTGCCATTTGTTAGGTCGCCGTCTGCGAGGTCACTAAAGGTGATGTCGACGAGGGAGGCTGCCTGAGTGAGAGAGGCTGTGGCGACCAGTGAGATAAATGTTTTTGTTGTCGTGTTCATAGGGATATTGATTGTCTGGATACGCCTTCCAATTGGGGGAAAGCGTTGTGAAGGATAGAGTAAGCAGAAGCTAGAGGACGAAGATATTGGCTTGGTTCCTTTTTGGACCAATATGGTTCAGAGCAAAAAAATCCCGCTGCTGAGGAATGGGTCAGTAGCGGGATAGTGGTGAAGTGGGTGAAATTAGCTCATTATTTGCGACGGCGCAGAAGTAGGGCGACGCCACCGAGGCCGAGTAGTGCAGAAGTGGTGGGTTCTGGGACGGCGGTGATACGGATCGCCATGTCTGTGGTACCGCTCCAGTTAGTGGAGCCTGAGGAAAGTGTATTGAGTGGGCCTCCGCGGTCGCCGCCTCCGGAGAGGGCTGTACGGATGGAGCCACCTGTGAAGGTAAAGGTGAGTGTGGAGGTGGCGTCAAAGGTTTCGGTATCACCTGAGAAGGTAAAGCTCATGAGGTCACCAAATGAGAGGGTCCCTTGATCGATGGTGTTATCAGAGGTGATGGTTTGGAAGCCATCAGAGATTTGTAGAGCGACGGTGTCGTTGTTAGAGGTTTCGTGAATGAAGTCGACGGTGGTAATGGACCAACCTGAGCCGGTGAGGGCGGAGCCGACACCTCCATTGGTGCCAAAGCCTGCGTCATCGAGACGTAGTGTTTGTGAGGTGGTGTTGCCTTGGTCTGCGTCGTTAGCCGTGGTGTAGATGGTATCGAAGTCGAAGTTTGAGATGACTGCAGCCTGTGAGAGGCCGCAGGTAGCCATGAGTGTGAAGAGTGTTTTTTTCGTCATATCTATCAATGTTCATTGTGGGCGGATATTCGAGGAACATCAGCCACGCTATCTTCCGAGAGGGCTGGGATTAGGGCAAAAGAATTGGATTGGTACTTTTTTAGGTCCAAGTGGGAGAAGAGCAGCCGCGATCAAATAGGCATTGACCGCGGCTGGTGTTTGAGGAATTGGGGGGGGGATCTGGTTGGTGGATTATTTTCTGCGACGCAGGATGAGTGCGATGCCACTGAGTCCGAGGAGGGCTGTGGATGAGGGCTCAGGGATTGCGACTGCAGCGGTGAAGGCGAGGTCGGATGAGCCGACTGTTACAGCAGTTCTACCATTGGCGATGTTATTACCGACACCATTGAAGCTTTCAAACATGATGTAGAGGTTTGGTTCTAGGCCTGTCGCTGTGTAGGATACGCCTCCATTAAATTGGCCGGATGCGTTTTGAGATGGAGAGGCGATATTGGTGCCTTCGATGAGGTCGACAAAGGAGCCTGCAATGAATGTGGATCCGTCTGCTGAGAAGCCAAAGCGGACAAAGGCACCGTCAGCGCTATTGTCGGCAAAGTTGGTAACGCCGACATCTGAGAGGTTCCAGGTGTAGGTACCTGCCTCTGCTGTACCTGTGAGAGCCTGAGCGAATGTACCTGTGTCATCGACTCCGCTGTCACTCTCGATAATAAGGACGGTGTTATCGTCTGTGGTGTTTGGGGTATTGTCCTCACCGAGTGAGGTGTCGGGGAACCAGTTATCTGGGTCATTTGCGGTTCTGAAGTCGGCAGTTTCAAGTGTGCCGGTTCCAGTGGATGTAGCTGTCCATCCGGTGGTGCCATTTTCGAAGCTGAGATTTGTGGCAACCAATGCGGCATTTGCTGAGAGCGCTGTAGCGGCGATGGCTGAGAGGGTGATTGTTGTTTTCATGTTCGTTTAGTTGTTGGGGGGGCTGACTCAGCACAAGGAAGGAGTCAGCCTTGAGGCCGATTATGGGGTAAGTGGTTGAGTCGGCTCAAAAGGTTAGTGTTGGTGCTTTTTAGAGCCAGAATGCGATAAGCTATTCTGGTTGAAGCGAGAGTTGGATACCGCCAATGCCTAGGAGGACGGATCTGGTAGGAAGGGAAGAGCTTGTTTGTTTTGGTTTGTCAGGAACCAAGAGCTCATTGGGGGAGAGTGGAGAAGGTGAGATGCGGAAGCGATCGAGTGTTCCAGAGAAGTAGTACTCAGGTCGGCTATTGTAGGCTCCAAGGAAGAATGGACGTTCTTTGGCATGGAGCTTTGTTAGTTTAGAAATGTTAGGGTGGGTGTTAGTATGAATAAGTTTCCCGTCTAGGTAGCAATGAATTTGGTGGGTGTTGGAGTCGAGAGCCAAGGCAATGCTATGGAAGTGGCCATCGTTTTTTGCATGAGAGATATCGATGATGTCGTGGAAGACACTCACTGAGGCCTGTGGGGATTTAAGAACGTAGTGGAGGAAGCCGTTGGATTCGCGAAGAAAGATTTCTGAGGGGTATTGGGGGGACATAATTTGGCCCATGATCCCATTGTTAGATGAAGTGGTGTTATTCCAGTTGATCACTGCCTCGAGGGTGAAGGAAGAGGTTCCATCGAGCGTGAGTGGGGTAGAGGGCTGTTGAGTTGCTTGTTTTTTCCAGGCACTTGGGGTGTGTGGTTGTTTTGGGTTGAGTACGATTTTACCCCTATTGTGTTGCGTATTGATTCCCAGCCCGCTGGGGGTAGCTACGAAGTGGGGCGGCAGTGAGTTATGGCAGAGCCAGTGGCCGTGGTAGTGGTTTGGGGAGGCGTCCCAAATGGGGGTGAAGCTATGAGTTTGCTCGGGAGTGGTTGGAGAGGAGAAGGTGATATCAAGGATGGGGGAGGCATGAAGGGACGCGGCGGCTAAGAGGGCGAGGGGGAGATATGGGAGTTTCACTTACTTGGGGGGAGTTAGAGTTGGATATTCGCAGACTTGAGTTGCTGAAGAATATCTTGAGCCCAGATTTGGTACCCGTCTGGGCTGATATGAATACCATCGAAGAATATTTTTTTATCTGGTTGGCCAGAATGGTCACGTAGCTTCGAGTTGATGGAGCAGTGTATGACTTTTTTACCGTCACATAGGGTTTTTGTGAGGGCATTTGCTTGGGCACAGCGCATTTGCATTTCTGCGCCACCACGAAGGCGAGGGAAGATTTCGTAGAGCAAGATTGTACTGTTAGGGCATTTTTCTTGGAGTGTGGAGATGATAGCTTTGGTACCGAGGAAGATGTCGTGAGGGGTGTGTCTGGATGAGGCATTGTTGGTACCAATCATGAGGACAATAGCTTTGGGGGAGATATTGTTTAGGTTACCATTTTGTAGGCGGTAGAGAAGGTGTTGGGTACGATCTGAGCCGATACCGAAGTTTGCGACATTGCTGTTGCTGAAGTATTGGTTCCAGACGGACTGGCCATCGGTTTTGCACATTTTATTTTGCTGCCAGTAGTGGGTGATGGAGTCTCCGATGAGAAGGAGGTCAATGTTTCCATCTTGTGCTTGGACGTTAAATTTTTCGTGACGTTCTTTCCAGAGGTTCCAATTGTTTTTATGTTCGGCTTTGGTGGCTGGCGAGTCGGTGAGTGTTATGGTATCTGGGTCTACGAGTTGGAAGATGATTCCTTCTTTTGCGTAGTCGCGGTGTCCACCTTCGAACAGGAGAGCAATTTGGCCATTTTTTGTGAGGCTGATATCGGAATAGGCCGAGGAGGTTTTTAGGACGGTTTTTGCATAGGGCCAGGATTTGCCGCCATCGCTAGAGATGCGCAGGGTCATACCTGTGCGTCCTTTGCCAGTGCCTGGGTTTGCATGGATTAAGCGTTTTGGTGTTTGGTAGTCGCGAATGACGGAGCCTTGGCACATGGGGCAAGGGAGATTGAAGTCGTGTTGGAGTGGGCTCCATGTTTGGCCTCCATCTTTTGAGTAACGCGTTCCGCGCACCCCTTTACGGTGGGATTGCATACGAATGGATTGGAAGAGGAGGTCTTCATCGACTTCAGCGAGAGCGCTTTCATTCCCACCTGGAGCGGATGATTCACCAAGGTGCCAGGTTTTGCCATTATCATCTGAGTAGATGCTGTGGGCGCGGAATGTGTTCTTGTCAGAATTTGGATCTTCGACGACTGTGTGGTTAGCAGGTGCTACGAGTCGGCCGGCATACTTCCCTTTTTGGATTTGGATTCCTGAGCATGGCCCAGTGGCGTACCAGCGCCAATTTTCTGGGTAGATATTGGCTGAGATATCGCGAGGTTTGCTCCATGACTTACCGTCGTCGTCGGAATGTTGGATAAGGATGGCGCGTCTGCCTTCACCTTTATAGATGGCGTATTCATGTTTATCTGAGGTGCAGGTGAGGAGGTGGATGCGGCCGGTTTTTTGGTCGACAATGGGTACGGGGTTACCGGCGACGTGGTTTTGGTTATCGAAGACGATTTGTAGGGGCGACCAAGTTTTTCCATTATCAGAGGAACGCTTGAGGACGATGTCGATATCTCCGTGGTCATGCGAGTGGTGTTTACGTCCCTCGCAGAAGGCGAGTAAGGTGCCCTTTTTAGTGGTGACGAGTGCAGGGATGCGGTAGCTTTTATAGCCTTCTTTTCCGCATGCGAAGAGGTGATTGAGCTTTTCGAGTTCTTTGAATTTTCCAGTGATACGCAGGTCTTGGATGCTGAGTTCTCCTCTGTGTGGGCGGACGGTGATACCTGCGAATGATGGGGAGGAGAGTTTCTGGCTTGTGATTTCTTTGCCGTCGATGCTGAAGCGCACGAGACCATTGGTTACTACGGCTTTGAAGTGGAAAGGCTTGCCTGGGGTGATGTGCTTTGCATTGCCGGCGATGTTTTTGTTAGGAAAGCTGCCACCTTCAAGAAAGAAGCCCCCGCGGCCATCGAAGCCGAAGAGTTGGGAGCCTAGGTAGATGCCTGCAGCTGACTTGCTGAGCTCTTTGATGCTGATGGTGGCATCGAGTTGAAATTGGTTGGCAGCGATTTCACGTGGGAAGTGGAGTGTTTGTCCGGTTCCTGAGCCAATGAACTGGTCTTTAGATTTTTTCCAGGATTTGCCTGAGACATAGAGTTGTTTGGAGGGGGAGCCTTTGCTGATGAGATCGATAGTCTCGGCGTGCAGCAGGGTGCAGAGTGCCAGCAAGAGAGTCGTGAGTAGTTTCATGACTCTAGGATGCTGTGGGAGGGGGGGGGCGGCAAGCGAGTGCGATTGGTTCTTTTTAAGCCCAATTGGGATTGGTGTGTGGGCAAAAAAATGCCTGCGCGCAGCGGTGTGGACGCTAGGCGCAGGCGGTCAAAGGTATGCTTATGGGATTAGGGTTCCCAGCGTTCGATTTTATTATTGAGCCAATTGATCCAAGCTGGGTGGGTATTGAGGCAGGGGATCAGTTCGAAGTCTTCGCCGCCATTTTCGAGGAATTGTTCTTTTCCTTCCATGGCAATTTCCTCGAGGGTTTCGAGGCAGTCTGTGATGAATGCTGGGCAGATGACTTTGAGTTTTTTGACGCCTTCTTTGGCGAGGCGTTCGATTTCGAAGTCCGTGTAGGGTTTGAGCCACGGGTCTTTGAGGAGGCGTGACTGGAAGGAGATGGTGACATCATCGTGGTGCAATCCCCCCTTTGCCATGAGCGCGTATGCAGTGGCGTAGCATTGGTGGCTATAGCAAGTGCCATGGGCTGGGTGGGGGGTGGTGCAACAGTCTTTGGTGGTGAGACAGTGGGCGTGTGAGGGATCGGTGACTTTGACGTGGCGCTGTGGGATGCCGTGGAAAGACATCATGAGGTGCGCGCCGGAGCCCTCGTAGGAAGGGCGGATAGATTCCCAGAGGGCATCGATGTATTCGGGGTCCTTGTAAAATGGTTGGACAAGGACGGTATTGATTTCTGCCATGCCTTGTTCACGGAGTTGTTCCATGAGTTCGACGACCGCTGTTTCGTAGCTGGACATCGCGTACTGTGGGTAGAGAGGGATGATGAGGAGGTCGTCAATGCCGTCACGTTTCATTTCAGCGACGATGTCTGGCGTGGAGGGATTGCCGTAGCGCATGGCAAGGTAGACAGGCACGTCTGTGTTTTCCTGGACGAGCTTTTGTTGTTTGACGCTCGTGACGATGAGGGGGGAGCCTTCATCGGTCCACACCTTCGAGTATGCTTCAGCAGATTCTTTGGGGCGCCTTGGAAGGATAACCAGCTTGAGGAGGAGCTTGCGCACGATCGGGTTGAGATCTAGGACGCGTTCGTCTGATAGAAACTGGTCGAGGTAGGTGCGCACGTCCTCGACGTCCGTGGAGTCGGGTGAGCCGAGGTTGAGAAGGATAACGCCTTTTTTAGCCATGGTAGTGTGAGATTCTGGTGAGTGTGGGTCGCGCAAGTATGGTGGGATGCTTGATGTGAGGGGTGATACGAGAGGGGGGGCGAGATCGCAAATTTTTTAGGAAGAAATTTTTTCAGTGAGCGTGATACCGCTGAGGATGCAATCTCCGAGTGAGATGCCACCGCGGTAGTTACCTTGGAAATGGATTCCGGGGAATTTCTTTTCGCACTGTTCGATTTGTTTGAGTGCAGAGCCGTAGCCGATGTTCATTTGAGGGATGGCTTTTTCCCACCGGACGAGGTTGGAGAAGACGGGGTTTCCTTCGATTCCGAGGAGGCGTCTGAGTTCATCCATGATGGAGGCTTTCATAGCGCTTTCACTCATTTTTGCATGTTCGGGCGTGCGTGAGCCACCGAGCATGACATTGATAGAGACATGGTCTTGAGGGGCGCGGTCTGGGAAGAGGGTGGAGGGAAAGAGGGCACCGAGCATTTTTGATTTTTCACCGAGTGCATTGAGCATGCCAAATCCATCGAGTGGGTGTTTCACTTGGCTGCGATTGAAGCCCAACATCATCGCTGCTACGGGTGGGTAGTCGAGGTGAGGGACTTGGGAGACCGCGTCGAGGATCTCGTCTTCGAGTGGAAGGTCTTCTAATTTATGAGCGGGAGTGGTGAGGATGACATCACTGAAGCTGCCTTGGCCGATGGTACCATTTTTACCTTTCCAGTCGATGTGCCAGCGCTGGGTCTTTTTGTTGAAGGATATTCCACCTAGCTTGGTTTCAAGGAAGAGGGTTCCATCTTCGAGGAGGGTTGCAATACCTTTTGGGAGTGCTTCCATGCCCTCTTTGAATGAGATGATTTCACGTTTGGCGAGTCGGTGTGGGTTGCCTTTGCCCTTTTTGATCTCGCGTTTCGATTTGATGAGGCCTTTGAGGATTGATCCGTGATTTTGTTCGAGCTCGAAGAGGCTGGGGAAGGCGTGTCTGGTGGAGAGCCTGTTGGGGTCTCCAGCATAGATGCCGCTGACGAATGGTCCGGCCGCTTTATCGAGTATTTCAGGACCGAAGCGTCGGCGGATAAAGTCGGCAAAGCTCTCGCTGCCAGCATCAGCAGCTCGTTTGGCCATGAAGGGTTCTTTGAGCAGGCGCGACTTGGCTTTAAAGCTAAAGAGTTTGGTAGAGAGCAGGCTCAATGGTGAAGAAGGAAGGGCCTGAAGTTTACCTTCATGGACGATGAAGCGCTTATTGGCGGCCTTGTTAGCGACAAGAACTTCGGGGCCGAGTTGTGCAGCTTCGATGAGGTCTGCAATGCGTTGGTCATTGACCATGAGGGAATTCGGTCCGTGTTCACAGAGGTAGCCGTCTTTGAGGCTAGTCTGGATGGCACCGCCGATACGTTTGCCATTCTCAAAAATGACAGCACTGTGCCCAGCCTGCTGAAGGTAGTAGGCTGCGCTGAGGCCAGAAATGCCGGCCCCAATGATAGCAACGTGTTTGCGCTCTTTATTTTGTTCCGTCATGTGGAAATGCGATGCATACTGCATGCGTGATAGATTCGACTTATTCAAGCAAGATCATAGGGCTAGGGTAAACTTCTAGGCTCTGATGTCTTAAAAGATAGGCTTTCTGTTACGTTAGAATGGAGAGAATCCTTCAAGAGAGAAAGGTTTTGCTAAAGGGCGAGCTGGTAGGAATAGTGAGAAACTTTGGCAAAATGTGTAATATATGTAGGATTCAACGCATATACCTGTATGACTGATATGATGAGTAATGTGAAGAAGCAAGCGATGCGGTGGTGGAGTGTGATGGGGTGTTTGGCTGGTGTGGCAGGAGCTGAGAGTCAGGTGATGTGGTATGCGAAGCCTGCTGACGGGTATGGGCTAAAGAGTCCGTTGAAGGCATGGACAGTGGAGAATCAGAGTCCGACGGCGAAAGCGAATCCGGATCAGGCATGGGAAAAGTATGCCTTACCATTGGGCAATGGTCATATGGGGGCGATGATGTATGGAGGTGTGGAGTTAAATAGGATTCAGCTTAATGAGAGCACATTATGGGCTGGAGGTCCTGGGGCGAAGGGGTGGCAGCAGAATTTGAATAAGCCTGACGCGTATCGGTATTTGCCGGAGATTCGCAAGGCCTTGTTAGATGGGGATCAAAAGAAGGTCAAAGAGTTGTCTGCGGAGCATTTGAGGGGGCTTGGGCCAGATGATCGTGCGGAGATCATTAAAATTTTTGGTGCGTATCAGACATTTGGAGAGATTTACATTAAGTCGTCGCACAAGGAGGCGAGCAAGTACCGTCGGGAATTAGATTTGAGCACGGGGGTGCACAGGGTTCGTTACGAGCACGGGGGCAAGGAGTATGAGCGCACTGCATTTTGTTCGTATCCGGACAGGTGCATGGTGATTCGTTATGCTGGTGAAGCGGCCCAGGATTTGGAATTTTCCATGGCGTCACCGCATGAAGTGAAAGGGACTCAGGATGGGAAGGTTTTTGTTTTTTCAGGCAAGGTAAAGAATAATGGATTGGAGTTAGATTGCAGGGTCTCAGTCGAGCATGAGGGTGGAAGTGTATCAGTGAGTGATGCTGGTATTTCAGTAAAGGGCTCAAAGGCGACGACCTTTACGCTTGTTTTGAATACGAATTACGCACCAGTGGTTGGGACTTGGCGTGGCGAGGCGGCTGCGAAGCGCTCGAAGAAGCAGCTGGCAGCGGCTGTCAGTCATGATTTTAAAGCGTTGAAGCAGCGGCATGTGGAAGACCACCAAGCATTGCACGGTCGGGTCGCGATTGATCTCGGAAAGACAGATCCAAAGATCGCTGCGCTGCCGACGGATGAGCGGATGCAATTACAGAAGAAGGGCAAGCCTGACCACGACTTGGAAGAACTGTACTTTCAATTTGGGCGTTATTTATTGATTGGCTCATCAAGGGATGGGAGTTTACCAGCAAACTTGCAGGGATTGTGGTGTAACGAGATGGTACCGGCTTGGCGATCTGACTACCATTTGAACATCAATTTGCAGATGAACTATTGGCCGTCTGGTCCGTGTAATTTGATCGAGTGTCAGCGACCGTTGATTGATTACACTGAGACACTGAGTAAGACAGGGACAGCAGCGGCAAAGGCGTACTTTAATGCTCGGGGATGGACTGCTAATTTGACTTCTAACATATGGGGCTTCACAGCACCGAACCCAGGGAAAAACCGTCCGAGGTATTGGGCCTATTTTCCGTTGGCTGGGGCGTGGTTGACGACGCATGCGTGGGAGCAATATGCCTTCGAGGGAGATAAGCGCTACTTGGAGGAAAAGTGTTGGCCGATCATGGCTGGAACCTGTGATTTCTTGGTTGATTCATTTTACAAGTTACCATCTGGAGAGATGTCGAGCACACCGAGTTGGTCACCTGAGCATGGACCGGCGTCCTTGGGGGCGACCTGTGACATTGCAATGGCACGCGAAGCCTTGATGGGGGCGATAGAAGCTGCACGCATTTTAGGAAAAGAGGGCAAGCAGGTTGAGGATTGGAAGAAGCTGAAGGATCAGCTTGTTGACTACAAGGTAGGGAAGCACGGTCAGTTGCAAGAATGGTACGAAGACATCGACAATCCAAAAGATAAGCACCGCCACCTCAACCACCTTTTCGGGTTGTATCCTGGTTCACAGATCAGTGTGGCTAAAACCCCTGAACTGGCCAAGGCCGCCCACGTGTCACTGACCCAGAGGGGAGATGGTGCCACTGGCTGGTCGATGGGATGGAAGCTTAATTTCTGGGCGCGGATGCAGGATGGAGATCACGCCTATATTTTGATGCGCAATCTCTTTAAGAAGGGGACGAACCCGAACCTGTTAGATGTGCATCCACCTTTCCAGATCGATGGTAATTTTGGTGGGTGTGCGGGCATGGCTGAGATGTTATTGCAGAGCCATTACCATGCGGAGGGAGGTGAGTTGGAGTTGATTCCGGCTTTACCGAAGGAATGGCACACTGGATTTTATAAGGGATTACGTGGGCGTGGCGGCTACACGGTGGATTTGGAATGGAAGCAGGGCGAGGTTAGCAAGGGGAGATTGAGTGCTGAACGTGACGGTAAGGTTACGGTACACTTCAATGGTGGCAGCAAGCAGTTTGATCTGAAAGCGGGCGAATCTGTGAGTTTCTGATAGGAAGGTAGAGTGACATGAGCAAGCTGTGTAAGTGGATTTTTTTGAGTTGTTGGGTAGGATGTGGCGCGTTGGCAGCAGAGCGCCCGAACATCTTATTTATTATGACGGATGATCAGGCAGCTTGGAGTACTGGTTATTCAGGGAATGCAGATGCTCACACTCCGGCCTTGGACGCATTCCGTAAGAAGGCAGCTGAGTTACCCAACACCTTTGTGAACTCACCCGTCTGTAGTCCTTCTCGGGCGAGTATGATTACGAGCCGTTACCCATCTGAGTTAGGGATTATGGAGTACGGTCACGCACCCTTACCTACTGACTTGCCGACATGGCCCAGTCTGTTACAGCGGGCTGGATACCATACGGGTTTAGTGGGGAAATGGCATTTAGGCAGTGGTGCAAGTCATCCAACGAAGGTGGGGTACGATTACTTCATGGGGTTCACGGGCGGCGGGACAAAGACGAAGGACCCGAAGTTAGAAGTGAATGGAAAGCAGAAGCAGTTAGAGGGATACACTGTAGATTTGCTCACTGACGATGCGATTCGTTTTATTGAGAAGAGGCCTGAGGGTAAGCCATTCATGTTGAGTTTACACTATCGTGCTCCGCACGGGGCGTACTTACCGGTGAGTGATGCCATCTGGAAGCTGCATGAGGGGCGTACTTATCAGATGCCAGATTTTCCAGAGCTACAGCCAAACTTGACGAAGATGATGCGTGGCTACTCGGCGTCAGTGAGCCACCTTGATTGGAATTTTGGTAGGTTGATGAAGAAGCTAAGTGAGCTTGGTCTTGAGGAGGAAACGGTTGTGATTTTCACCTCGGACCACGGGTATAACATTGGTCACCATGGGGCGACTCACAAAGGGAATGGTGACTGGGGATCGAAGTTACCGCGTTCGTACCACCATAGGAATTTGGACGCACTTCCAGGGAAGAAGATGCCGAACATGTGGGACACCTCGTTGAGGCCACCGCATTTGGTTTATTGGCCGGGGGTGACGGAAGCGAATAGTCGGATTGATGGGGCGGTCAACTTTGTAGATTTTTATCCCACAGTGTGTGAGATGGCAGGAGTTAGAGTTCCTGATGAGGTAACCGTGCGGGGGAGATCCTTTGTCCCGTTATTGAAGGGAGAAGTGGCAGATGAAGAATGGGTGAACCCATTGTTGATCCAACACGACACTCATCTAACCTATGTGCTGCGTGGGTATCGGACGAAGCAATGGAAAATCATTCGTTGCTCGAGTCATGATTATGGATTTCTTTACGACTTAGAAAAAGACCCAGACGAGCGCAAAAACTTATATGAATTACCTGAGTATCGCAGCAAGAAAGAAGCCTTGGAGGCTATTATGCGCGAGAAGATGATGGAGATTGGGGACCCTCTCTATGCTGAGGGACCTTATCCATTTACGAAGAAGAAGCGTAAAAAGTAATGTTATTCAGACCGTACGGGAATGGCGAGCGGATGACTGAGCCAGGTGTGCGTCAAAGAACATAGCGATGTTACGGATGAAGAGGGTGCCTTGTGGGGTGACCTTGAGTGATGTCTCGCTGCGTTCTAACAACCCATCAATTTCCATATCGACGAGTCCATGGATTTCGTGACGGAAGTAGTCGGCGAAGTCGATGTCGAGTTCACGTGAGAGTTGTGAGTAGTCGAGGGTATGGTCGCACATGAGGCGCATGATTGTGGTGCGTCTGATGTGGTCATCTTGGGTGAGGAGGTAGCCTTTGGAGATGGGGACGGTGTTTTGGTCGAGTGCTTGTTCGTATGCGTTTAGGTCTTTGACATTTTGGCGGTAGCTATTTTGGGTTTGTGAGATGGATGTGATTCCGAAGGCGCGGATTTCTAGGTCTCTGAATGTCGAGTACCCTTGGAAGTTACGCTGCATGGTTTTGTTGCGTTGAGCGACAGCGAGTGGGTCATTGATTTTAGCGAAGTGGTCCATGCCGATGTATTGGTAGCCATTGGATGTGAGCTCTTCGATAATGACGCCGAGCATCTGGATTTTAGCTTCAGCTTCGGGGAGTCCGTGTCTTTCGAGAATTTTTTGAGCGGGGGCGATCCAGGGGACGTGGGCATAGGAGAAGACGGCTAGGCGGTCTGGGTCATAGGAGAGAATATGCTGGATGGTATTTCTGATAGACTCGGGAGTTTGGTGAGGGAGCCCATAGATGAGGTCGATATTGAGGGAATGGATTCCTGCTGAGCGCGCCCAGTCGATAGCATTTCGGTTTTGGGTATCGGATTGGACGCGATTGACGGCTTTTTGGGTTGAGAGTTGGACGTCTTGCATGCCAAATGAGACGCGATTGACGCCGAGTGTTTGGAATGCCTGAATGTGTTCTTGGGTGAGTCTTCTGGGGTCAAGTTCGGCGCTGATTTCGGCATTGTGTGCGAAGTCGAAATGATTGCGGAGGGTATTGCCGAATCGTTGGATTTGGTCTGGGGTGAGGTAGTTTGGGGTGCCTCCGCCGAAATGGAGTTGCTGGACGGGGCGGTTGGCATTTTCTGGATAGAGCTGGATTTCGCGCTCGAGGTTGTGGAGGTAGCGTTCTGCGGGTTCGCGTTTATTGCTGATAATTTTGGTGCAGCCGCAAAACCAGCACATCGACTGGCAGAATGGGATATGAAAGTAGAGTGAGAGTGGGCCTGTGTCCTTCTGGGTTTCCTGAAGGAGTTGTTGGTGGTTCACTGACTCAGAAAACTGAGGGGCGGTCGGGTACGAAGTGTAGCGTGGGCCTGGCTTGTTGTATTTTTCTACGAGTCTGAGATCTGGCTTAAGCATGTGGTCATGCTGGGACATGTGAGCGCGTATCACTTCGCAGATCCTGCACGCGGGTGTGCAAAATGTGCACGGAGGGGGGAGTGCCAAATCGCACTTCAAATGAGACAAATGATGGCTTTGAGGGCAAGAAAATGCCCCAAGCCGGATGGGCCTTGGGGCTGAGAAAATTGTAGAACAGTTGTGGGCTTATTCCCCACGCCAGATTGCCACGATATGTTCCGGGTGGAAGGTGAGTTCTTGGCCGGGTGCGAGGAGTTTCGTGTAGTGTGGCTCGTTATCGAGAAAGCCAGTGAGGTAGCCTTTATCATTACTGGTGACAACAACCCACATGTGTTCGGCATCGAATGACTTGCCTTGTACTTTTAGTGGTTTGGCGTAGTGGAAGATGAGTTTGACGATGTCGCCCTCTTCGACTGAGAAGCGTTCGTCGTCGCTGGGGACGGGTTCCTCAAGGAACCCTTGGTCTTGCCAATTCTCGAGTTCGACAGCTTCTAGTTCATAGCCATCTTTTTCGAGGGTGGCGTATGGATAGTCTTCTTCAGGAGCACTCACGGTGGATACGGTGTAGGTGGTAGGGTTGAGCCGACTGTGATTGACCGGTCTGATGGGGAGCTCTGGAGGGTAGGGGGACCCTTATTATTGGTACTCAGGACAGCTTCCGTTGATCGACCGATGCCCTCAGCCCAGATGGTTTCACTTGTAGTTGGTGACAGTTTCGATGAGTGCCGCCATATTTTCAGGTTTTGCGGAGGGGAGGATTCCGTGGCCGAGGTTAAAGATGTGTCCTTTGTGGCCTTTCATGGAGTCGAGCAGGCGAGTGGCTTCGATGACGGTGCGCTCGGCAGTGCCGTCTAGGATGGAGGGGTCGAAGTTCCCTTGTACAGCGACACCTTCAGGGAGGGCGTTGTGGAATGTTGGTAGGTCAACGGTCCAGTCGACGGAGAGTACTTTGGCACCCGCTGCGATCAGAGCGCTGGAGTGGTGTGCCATTCCTTTGGCGTAGATAATGATAGGGAAACCTTCAGGCATGGCGCTGATGACGTGGCGCATCCATTTGACGGACATTTCCTCGTAATCGCATGCTGAGCAGAAGGCGCCAGCTGAGTCGAAGATCTGGATGGCATCGGCTCCGTGAGCAATCTGCATGAGGAAGAGGTCGATGAGCGCTGTGGAAATTTTTTCCATCAGCTTTTCGAAGAGTGGGCGATCTTCGTAGAAGAGGTGCTTGAGGCGGGAGCAATTTTTGAGTGAGCCTCCTTCGGTCATGTAGGCAGCGAGTGTCCACGGGGAGCCGCCGAAGCCGAGTAGGGCTTTTTCCATGCCGATTTCTTTACGGATCGATTCAAGGGCATGGCCCATGTAGATAAGTTTCTCGGCGGTATCTTTTTCATCGAGGGCATCGATTTGCGCCTCAGTTTCGAGGATGTAGTCCATGCCGATGCCACCGCCATCACGGAAGTGGTATGGTTGGCCCATGGCCTCTGGGATGACGAGGATGTCGGAGAAGAGGATGGCCGCATCGAGGTCGTAGCGGCGGAGGGGTTGCATGGTGACCTCAGTAGCGAGCTCTGGGGATTTCACCATTTCAGTGAACGAATAGGATTCCTTTAGTTTGCGGTATTCAGGGAGGTAGCGGCCGGCCTGGCGCATGACCCAGACGGGTGGGCGCTCGAGGGCTCCACAGTTCGCGGCGGTGAGGAATCGATCTCTGCTGGTCATAGTTTGGTCAAGGGTCAAGGGTCACTAGTCATTAGTGCCTGTACGATGGAACCCATACAGATGGAACGATACTTATATCAATACGAAAAGGTGAGAAACTTGAGGTTTCAGAGAATCTGCCCCATGACTATTGACCCATGACAGTCATGTAGTGACTACTCTTCCCATATCATATGCTGCATTTCTAGGGCGCGGGCACGCTTTTGGTAGGACTCAGATTCTGGGCCACCATAGGAGGCAACTTTTTTAGAGAGTGCGACAGCGGCTCGGTAGTTTTGCATTTTTTCGAGCAAGGCGATGGCTTTGAAGCTACATTGGTAGAACCACTTCCATTCTTGTTGGGTTTCGGGGGCTTCGGGATCGATATTTTCTCTATTAATGACTTGGTAGTAGGTATCGAGAGCTTGTTGGTCTTGGTCCATGCTTTCGAGCGTCTGGCCCTTCATGTAGTGGATTTGGTTGCTCCATGAGAGCGGCAAGGTTTTGTTAGCAAGGAGTTGGTCGTAGATGGCCACAGCTTTAGCGTATTGGCCTGGGTCTTCCGCGCCTTGGGTGTGGAGTGCGCTGGCGAGCAAGATACCAATTTCTCGTTGTTGTGGGGCATTGGATTTCGGCTGGTAGACTTTGTTGAGTGAGACTTTGGCTTCCTCGGTGCGGTTGATATCTAACAACACGCGAGCTTGTTGGATTCGAGCTTCAGTGGAGAGTGGTGATTTGGCATCGATAACTTTTTGGAAGAGGTCGACACTTTCTTTAAGGGCTTGTGGGGTACCTTCGAGGCGGGCAGCCATACCGGCGTAGTAGTGGCAGAATGTGGTGAGTGGGCTGTCGGGGTTTTCGAGAGCGATTTTTCCGAGGAGTTGGCGAGCTTTATTATGTTCACCATTGCGGTAGAGGGCGAGGCCTTTGCGCATATTGAACTCGGTGCTGCTTGGGTTGTTAGGAAACTTTTGGAGATAGGTATCGAGGGTTTCGATAGCGGTGGGCCAATCTTGTTGGAGTTCTGCGACGAGGTAGCGGGTGCGGGTAAAATCGGTGAATTGGGTTTCCTTGAGGGTGGAGGGGTCGACGGAGTCGATGAGTGCTTTAGAGAGGAGGGGATCGAGTGGTGCTTGGGTGGCGCAGAGTGAGGCGAGGGCAATGCGTGCGTCGACGGCGCGAGGGTTTTGTGGATTTCTGAGCAGGAAGGTATTGAGAGCCTCGCGCGCTTGTGGGTGTTTTTGGTGGGCGAGCCAAAGGGCGCGTTCGATGCTGAGTTGGTTCGCGAGTTCTTTATCGGTAATTTTCTTTTGTTGGGCGTCGAAGACGGCGAGGTTGGAGCCACGGAGGGCAGCGAGGCCGAGGTTGATTTTAGCGGCGTCGGCGAGGTATTTATTATTTGACTGGGTAGCGAGCTCGAAGGCTTTAATGGCGTCGGGGTAGTTTTCGGCTTCGACACTGAGGAGGCCAGCGATGAAGCCGGCTTGGCTTTTAGCTTCAGGAGCGAGGGAGATTTGTTGGGAGCGGGCGAAGTCAGCGAGGGTGTGGAGGGAGGAGAGTGCTTGGCTGCGTTGTTTGAGTTGGATTTGAATTTTTGCGGTATCGAAGATGGAGGCCCCAAAGAGCGGGTGGAGGGGAGAGGTGAGTCGGAAGGCGGAGAATTCGAAGAGGGCTTGGTTTAGGGAGCCAGGTGTGCCGAGTTCTGAGGTGAACTTTGCGTAGTAGTAGTGGGCGATGGCTTTGAGGTAGGGGCTCGTAGCATTGAGTGAGGCAGGAGTGGGCAGTGGGGTGACGATGGAGTCCGCTCCGAGTCGAAGACCAAAGTCGATGGTGGAGTCCGCGTCGCGGTCGGCCCATTTTTTGAGTTGCTGGTAGAAGGGGGAGTCGGGCTGGATGGGGCGAGGGGTCCATTGGGCGAGGCGCTCGAAGACGGGCAGGAGGATTGGGGAGTCTTGATGTTCCTCGATAAATGAGGTGAGGCCGAGGATGGCTTCTTGGGTTTGGCCAGAGGCCATTCGAGCATCAGCGAGGCCGATGAGGGCGATTTGGTAGAGGCGTGGGTGAAGTTTTTCGTCTTCGGCAAAAAACGCGGAGAATTGGGCGATGGCGTCTTGGTATTGTTTACTATTGAGGGAGAGTTGTGCTTCTAAGACGAGTTTGAGCACGCTGCTTTTAGATTCCTCAGGGATCGTTTGGATCAAGGTCTTTGCTTTATCGAGCTGGCCGTCTTCGATGTAGATTTCTGCGAGGGTTGTGGTGGCTTTGAGCTTGGTGATGGGGTCCTCTGAGTCGATAGCCTTGAGGTAGTTGGCGATAGCGGCATCGCGTTCTCCGAGTGCGAGCTGGAGGCTGGCTAGGCTGAGGGTCGCGTCGTTACTATAGATGGATTTTGGGTCGAGTTTTTGGAAGTGGCTGATGGCTTCTCGGTAGTTCCCTTGTGCGGCGAGTGCTTGGGCGATCCAGAATTCGCGTTCCGGGTGGTCTTTAAAGAATTTGCTATTGAGGGTAACGAGTGCCTGATCGGGTTGGTTTGCTCTGACTTGTGCTTCGGTGAGGCGGTAGAGAATTTCTCGGTTTTGTGCGTCTGCGAGTCCTTTAATTTTATAGGCTTCGGCGAAGCGTTCTACGGCGAGTTCTGGGAGGTGGTCGGCGAGTGCTTGGACGCCGCGTTGGTAGGGCACGATGGACTCCATCCCTTCTACAGATGTGGGCGTGTTGGGAGCTGCCCATGAGAAGAGTGTGAGAAGCTGGAAGCTTATAAATAGACGAGCAATGGTGCGCATGAAGGGTCAGGCTAATGTTGGAAGGTCGTTGGGTCAATGCTGGGGAGCCGGCATGGATGATATTTCGATTGCATCGGAGGGGGGGATCCGCAATGGATGCTCCGTATGGAGGTTGCAGCAATTGGACATATTAAAACATGCTATCCCGAGAAGTTTGGGGTTCCGCGTCAGCCTGGGCTTTCAGCGCATGCATGGGGGGAGGTGGTGCTTGCTCCTGAGTATAGGGATGAAAACTTTTTGAGAGGCATTGAGGGCTTTAGCCACCTGTGGTTGGTGTTTGTTTTTCATTTGGCCTCGGAGAAGGTGGGGCGAGGGACGGTACGCCCTCCTCGTTTGGGGGGGAACACCCGACGCGGAGTTTTTGCTACTCGTGCACCGTACCGGCCCAATCGCATTGGGATGTCCGTGGTGGAACTGCTTCGGGTGAGGAAGTGTGAGCAGGGGGGGAGCGTGCTGGAGGTGCGCGGGGCGGACTTGGTGAGTGGGACGCCGATATTAGACATCAAACCCTACATCTCCTTTTGCGACTCGGTGCCGGATGCTCGGTCGGGTTTTGTGAGTGGGGCGCCCGAGTGTTTAGAGGTGGTATGGGGTTGTGAGGAGCCTGATGGTGAGGAGCTTAAAGCATTGGTGGAGGAGACTGTAGCCCTCGATCCAAGGCCTGCTTACCAAGAGGATAGTGAGCGTGTCTACGTGTGTTGTGTGGATGCGTATGAAGTCCACTGGACGGTGACGGAGCGTGAGGCTTGCATAAAAAAGCTCAGCAAGCGCGAGGCCGACTGAGCTAAAATCGTGTGTGTGGGGTAGTTTATTGTGCGGAGCCTGGCAAGAAGCGGTAATAGACCTCAAGCATCAGGGTCGCTAGGCAAGTCCGGTAGTGGACGGCCTGAGCGCTGCCGCCTTGGAAACGACGTGAGCCTTTATTGGTACCTGGGCTTTTCCACGAGCCATCGGGGTTTTGGCCACTGAGGTGTTCGTCCATGAAGAGTTTGTTGTAGTTCTTCCAGACAGTACCGCCGTAATTGATCAGAGCTTGGCCGTTGTAGTAGTGGGCATAGAGGTCGGCGTCATTGGCGTAATTGTATTTGAGGTTTTTGCTGAGCCACTTGGCGGCGCTGCGTGCTTGTGAGCGTCTGCCGTAGCCGCCTTGTTGGAGGCAGAGGAGACCACCGCCTGTCATGGTTGGGCCTAGACCTGAATGTTTTTTACCACGGTAGCCGATCGTGCCGTCCCCATTTTGGGATTCGGTGAGGTATTTCATCGATTTTTTCATGGCGCCGTTGAGTCCATCGATTTGGAGGCCAGTGTGTTTACTGGCTTTGAGTGCCTGAATTTGCCAGCAACTGACGGAGGTGTCACCTGGGCCATTGCTCATTTCGAAGGCATAGACCCAGCCGCCGGAGGTATGCTGGTGGCTGACGATGTGTCCGACGGACTCGATGACGACTTTATCGAGGTTGGGGATGGTGATGTTGAGTGTTTTACAGAAGGTGTAGGCTTCGCAGAGTGCGTAGGTGGCGATACCGTGTTCGTAGGGCCAGTGTTTATCGTTGCGGTCTTCGGCGAGTTGTCCGCCATTTTGGATACCGAGTTGAACGAGGTAGGTGATGGCTTTTTCGACGGTTTCGCCAAATTCTGGTGAGAGTGGTGTTTCGCAATGTCCGAGGTAGGCCAGCAGTGCGAGGCCAGTCATGGCTGAACTATTTTTCCGGCACCATGAGCCATTGGCATTTTGGGTGTTTTGGAGGTAGCGGAGTGAGCGTACGACGGCTTCTTCACATTCTGGTTTGCCACCTTCTTTTTTGAGTCGAGCGAGGCGGTCTGCCTTTGAGCAGCGCTTTTTCATGGAGGAGGGGATACGGCCGAAGCCGCCGCCACCACCGCCATCACCATCGCCGTCACCCCAGCCGTCACCGAAGTCGTCTCCATTACCGAAGTCGAGCGATGGCTCGGTGATTTCGATATCTGGAACGGGGACTGCGGTGGGAGAAGCTGTGGTGCTGGCAATGACTTTTGCCATAGAGGAAGATGGAGAAGATGGTTTGCGCTCGACTTGGTTAGTCATTTCAGGGCGCTCGATTTGGTCGTCGTCCATGACTCCAGAGGAATAAGAGATGATTTCGGGTGGGTTCTTCACGTTGATGGTGAGAGCAATGACCATCAAGATGATTGCGACGAGCGCGCAGCCTAATAAGGCAATGAGGATAGAGGTGATCGTCGAGGTGCGTTTTTGTGCTGCCAGCCGCGCTTTAGCTTCGGGTGACATCTGGGCGTGTAAGCTCATAATAGGTACTTAGGTGTAGGTGACCCTAAGTCCGTAGCATGGTGAGCTGACGCGGTCATTATGGAATCAATGGTCTCAGAAACCGACCACGTTAGGCGATGTGGACAAATTGCTTCACACTGCGAACAGGCAGAAAATGAGATGAAAAATTACGGCCTTCCCAGCCACCACACTAACGTGGTTATTGACCGAGATAGAAGAATGAGCCTGCTGTGGGGGAGGCGACGAGGGCGCCAGGTTTGTAGCCACTCATTTTGACGGTGCGTCCATCGTAGGGGTTGAGGAAGTGGTTTGGCTTACCGGCGACTGCTTGTGCGACTGGGTATTGGGGGAGCTTGGGGATGTAGTAGCGTTTACCTCCTAGGCCGGAGCGGAGGAGGGAGTTGGCAGGTTTCCCGTACACTAGGACTGGTTTATTCGTGTAGGGGTCACGGATGTAGGTGGCGGTACCTTCGAGTGGACGGGCGATGGGGTAACGTCCTTTTGGTCCATCGTGCATGATGAGTGGGGGGATTTCCTGTTCGGGTTCATCCTCGTCGAGGGCGCCAGCCATGACGCCGAGGGCGACTGCTTCCACACAGGAATTCAGAGTGGTGAGTGTGCCTGTGGCGAGAAGGCCAGAGAGAATGAGCTTTTTGAGTTTCATAGGTTGTGGGGACTATGAAACGATTTTTGGGGACGCGAACAGCTTTTTTATTGGTTCGCTGAGGATTGGGGCTGGGGTGGCTTTGCTGGGATGGCCTCGAATGCGTGGTGGAGGTAGGAAATGACGGAGCTGGCGGTGAGGGTTTCGGTAGACTCAGAGCCGTCAGCGAGAGCGAGCATGGCGGCTTCACCAGCGAGCCAGGCTGCAGTTTTAGCGGCTTCGAGGGGTGGGTAGTTTTGGGCGCAGAGGGCAGAGATGAGGCCAGCGAGGACGTCGCCTTGACCGGCGGTCGCCATGGCGGGTGAGCCCGTGCTATTTGCAAATATTGGCGAATCCGCGTTCGCGACGAGGGTCCGAGCGCCTTTGTAGAGGAGAGTACAGGGGTAGCGCTCGCTGAACAATTTGGCGGTGGCTTCACGTGATGTGGTGGTTGGCATCAGGCGCTGCATTTCACCGGGGTGGGGGGTGAGGATAGCAGTTTTAGAGATGTTATAGAGCAGCTGGGAGCGGGCAATGACATTGAGCATGTCGGCATCGATAACCATGGGGATCTGAGTTTGGCTGATGAGATCCATGAGAGCGTCTTCGAGCTCGGGTTCCGGCTTGCCAATTCCAGGGCCAATGACAATGGCGTCGTAATTTTTGTTGAGAAGGGAATCAGGTGAGGTGTCGAGAGCCACCATGATTTCGGGTGGGAGGAGCGGGGTGATGCTGGGGTAGAGGGAGCTGGGAAGGTGGAGGGTGACGAGGCCTGCACCAGCTTTGAGTGCAGCGGAGGCACAGAGGGCGGCAGCTCCTAGCATGCCCGCTGAGCCCGCCCAAATGCCTACGCGTCCGGCTTGTCCTTTATGGGTGTCGAAAGGGCGCTTGATGCGTGTGAGGCTCTGGTGGGTGATGAGAGAAAGCGCGTTATCTGGGCTGGTTGTGGGGGCTTGGTCGGTCAGGGCATCGAGGGTGATGTGGCTAATGGCGCCGACTTGGGGGAGAGCATTTTCGGTGAGTATTCCAGATTTTGGGAAACCGATGCTGAGGGTGTGGTCTGCGAGCACTGAGTTCGCATAGCATTCTCCTGTGTCGGCATTGATCCCACTGGGGGTGTCGATGGCGATGGTGGAGCAGCCGAAGCTTTGGCGCAGAGTGTTCATTTCTGCGGCTGCGTCACTGAGGGGAGGGCGTAGTGGACCCTCGGCACCAATGCCGAGGAGAGCATCGAGCAAGAGGGTGGAGTTTGTGACGGCGGGGGGCGCATCGAGTGGAGAGACTCTGAGCTCGTCGTACATTTTGCCCGTGAGTGGGGCGAGCTGGTCGAGAGGAGTGGAAAGTCTCAGTTCCACACGCCAACCAGCCTGGGCTAGGTGCATGAGGATGACGAGAGCATCACCGGCGTTGTGACCTTTTCCGAGGTATGCGATGGCATGTCGGGAGCATGGGTAGTAGCGCAAGAGAGTTTCTGCCATGCGTTTACCAGCTTGGCGCATGAGGGATTCTGGGGAATGACCGAGAGCGAATGCTGAGTTTTCGATCTCTCGCATAATCTGGCAGCTTACTGATTGCATATGATTAGCCATAGCAAGCTCGGTGGGATCCTACCACTTCATATTGGTATGCTTTGCTTAATCTGAAAGTGCGTGCTATGGCTAGCCTTCACGAAGCGATGAAGCAGTACACGAAATTAGCAGAGACATTAACGCCTGAGGGAGAACCATTGGATCTTTTTGAACACGATGGTGAGTTTTTTATCAGCTCTCATGGTGAGAGATTGATGACGAGCATAGCCTATGGATCCGAGGAGGAATTGGCACGGATGGCATGCCAACCATTGCGACCAGCGCGTCAGCCGAAGGTGTTGATTGGCGGTCTTGGAATGTGTTTTACTCTTTCGGCAGCGGTTGAGAGCTTGCCTCAGGTGGGGGCTAAATTTGTGGTGGCGGAATTGACTGAAGCGGTGGTGGAGTGGAACAAGACGTATCTGAAAGGGCTGCATCCGGGGCTGTTAGATGACCCTCGGGTTCAGGTTGTGGTTTCACCGGTTCAGAAGCTGATAGCGGATGCAGATGGGGAATATAGTGCTATCATGTTGGATGTGGATAATGGGCCGAGTGCATTTCATGGTGAAAATAATCAAAATTTATACACAATTGAGGGATTGAATGCCGCTAAGGCAGCATTGAAAGAAGGTGGGATATTGGCCGTATGGTCAGCGTACCCAGACAAAAAATTTACTAAGTTGCTACGCAGAGCGAAGTTTGAAGTATCTGAAGTGGAGGTTCCGGCCTCACATCGAGGACGCAAGCGCCGGATGCACACCATCTGGATAGCGCGCAATGGCAGCTACCAATCACAAAACCAAAAACAACGACGATGACATCCAAACTCAGCCTAATGGCCACTGCCTTTTGTATTACCTCACTTCACGCAGCTGATTACGAGGTGAAGAAAGAATTATTTGAGCAATCTGTGCGTGTGCAGGGGATTGCTGCACCGCAGAATGCCGCAGAGGTTGTGATTGCGCCTGAGATTTGGGGGGACTTTATAGTTGAGAAGGTATTGCCGCAGGGCACGAAGGTTGAGAAAGGCCAGCAGATTGTATGGATTGATACCAAGAAGGTGGATAAGTACATTCAGGAGCAAGAGCTGGAGCGGAAGATTGATGGGATTAGATTACAAAAGGCTCAGCAGGAATTGGCTGAGCTCAAGTTAAAGACTCAGCGTGATCTTTTAGTGGCGAAGCGCAATTACGAGCGTGAGGTTGAGAATTATAAACGATATCAGGAGGTGGACTTACCTGATCAAATTGCTTCGACGAAGTTTGATGGTGAGAAGTCTGAGTGGTACCTTTCGTATACTCGTGAGGAACTTCGTCAGTTATTGAAGATGTATGAGGCGGATGGGTTGACTGAGGAAACTGAGGAGATTATTGTACAGCGTGCTCAAAACTCTGTGAAGAGTGGTGAGTTTAGCAACAAGCAGAAACAAAAGCAGGTCAAGTTCCAGCTTGAAACTGGGATTCCACGCCAAGAAGTGGATCGCGCATTACAGCATGCTCGTGCCAAGTCGGCATGGGAATTTGCACAGACTTCGATTCCACGTGCGCTTGAGTTGAAGGAACTTGAGGTGACGAAGTTAGTGAATGCTGACAAGAAGAAGGCGGAGGATTTTGCAAAGGTAAAAGCGGATCGAGCGGCCATGGAAATCAAGGCGCCGGCTGCAGGTTATCTGTACTATGGCGAATTCTCAGGGAATGCTTGGAAGCGTGAGATCGCGCAGAAGACACTTGTACGCGGTGCAAAGTTGATGGCTAAGCGACCATTTATGGTGGTGGTACCGGAGGGGAATGCCTCTCAAGTAACCGCGTCAGTGGATGGATTTACAGCGAGCCGTATCAAGGCGGGAGACAAGGGAGCATTGAAGTTATCCACCCAGCCTTGGAAAAGCTATACTGGTGAGGTTGTTTCTGTGGGGGCAGTGCCCAATATTCAAGGCAAGTGGGATGTGGTACTGAAGGCCGATCTGGATGGGGCAGCGAGCCTCAAGGTGGGGGAGAATGTGCATGCAGATTTTGTATCCTACCGCAAAGAGGACGCAATCAGCGTTCCAACGAAGGCGGTGAAGGCCCATGCAGATGGTAGTTATACCGTGAAGCTCAAGATGGCTGACGATAAGCAAGAGGAGAAGAAAGTCACGGTTGGCGAGAGTAACCACGAGAAGGTAGAAGTTTTGAGCGGTTTGGATGCGGGACAAGTGATCATCTTTGAAGCAAAGTAATGAAGTGGTCATCCATACTGGGCTGTGGCATGATCCTCAGCTCACTGGCGATGGGCCAGAGCATTGACCCGGACTTGCCTAAAAAGGTTGTTCCTGCAGCACCTGTTCTTGAAGATTCGGCTGTGGATGCCGCCGAGCTTGAAGCGGCGATAAAGGGCGGTGTGGACTTCTTGCTAAAAGACCAGAACCCAGATGGTTCTTGGGGAAATGCAACACGCACCAAAGGGCTGAACATTTTTGCCCCTATTCCTGGGGCGCATCACGCGTTCAGGATGGGAACGACAAGTCTTGCACTTGCGGGTATGATCCAAGCAAAGGACGAACGTCCGGAAGTTACTCGTGCGATAGATAAGTGTGAGAAGTGGATGTTAGAGACCATGCCTAAACTGCGCCGGGCTGGAGGGTCGACGATTTATAATAACTGGGGGCACGCCTATGGGTTGAGAGCTTTGGTTGCCTTGGCTCAACGTGATGGGATGACTGAGGAGAAGATGCTTCATTACACGAAGTTGGCTCAGTCTCAAGTTGATGCCCTTTGGGTCAACCAGGATCTAGATGGTGGTTGGGGGTATTATGGAAGAGATTCCGTGACAGCTCAACCTAGCGGAGGGTCTACAAGTTTCACGACAGCCACAGTGATATTGGCAATCAAGGAGGCTGCGGGTGTCTTTGACTTAAAGTTAGATGACCGGCGTCTTAAGTTGGCGGTTTTGTCAATCCAGCGGCAACGGACTCCAGACTTTGCGTACACGTATGCGACCGGGCACATTAAGCGCCCACGTTATTCGATCAACCGGCCAGCGGGATCATTGGCGCGCACCACTGCGTGTAATGCAGCCTTGCGAGAGTGGGGTGATGAGAAAATCACTGATGAGGTCTTAGTCATGGGGCTGGATCGGATGATCAAACGTAATGGGTGGTTAGATATTGGTAGGAAGCGGCCGAAACCGCACGAGACGCACTTTGCGATTTCTGGCTATTTCTATTTTTACGGCCATTATTATGCGAGTGAGAACATCCTGCAGTTACCGGAGAGTAAACAAGGGGAGTGGAAGGCAAAGCTTGCGAAGGTCATGTTAGATAAGCAAGAATCTGACGGTTCATGGTGGGACTATGCATTGTATAATTATGGTCATGCTTATGGGACTGGCTACGCTCTGACGACCTTGACACGCTGTCGCTGATTCTCTCATCGTTTACGATGCACAGCCTACTTTAGCTTTATTGGCTTTCAACGAGGCCCAGCCACGTATGAGGATACGTGGCTTTTATGTGAAGAGAGGTCAACTGGTAAGTTTATTTCCTTTCTATTGGTTAGGGGTAAGTTGTATTGAACAACGGAATCTGGCTCTTATACGCACTCTAGTTGAAGCTCTACTTGGCTTGCGGTGCACGATTGATTCCGTTTCGTTGTCT
>NZ_JBHUJB010000010.1:0-618 GCF_042683245.1 Rubritalea tangerina | reverse complement strand
CATAGAGAATGGAATATATTTTTAGGCGAACGTAAAGCACACCGCACCGCTGACGGGAATGTACTTTGATTGATTGTTTACGGATAGAGGGTTGGAAGTGGTGAGCGGAGCTCAACCGCGGTCAGCGGTTGGGTGCAGCGTCTTGTTCTACGACCTGATGCACGCGATGGTTTCCAACTGGATGGAAGGTCATACTTCGAAATGGATCTTAACCTTCTTAAGCTATGAACCAAGGATGTTCTATAACAGGTCATTTAGATTTATGTTCCGACGTCGAGGATCTCACAAAACGCAGGAAACCTAAAAAACTGATTTGGCTCATCGCATCGAAGGCCGAGAGTTCTGGAAGTCTTACCCAGCTTTTGGGACTAGGAATAATGTTCATTAAGTTCACGATGATGAAACTCCTGAGTCCCGAATACACAGCCTCTGGACAATAATGGAGAGTTCTTAAATCCTGAATAAAGTTCCAACTTCTATGCTGTCTCGTCTGTACTGAGTAATCTGGTTGAGCACTCTGCAACGGGATATCTCTAGTAGAACGTAAAGCACACCCATGCGCGTTCACTTAAGCATAACTGATTGAAAATAAGTAAATAAAAAGCTTGCAAAGGTGAG
>NZ_JBHUJB010000009.1:0-152894 GCF_042683245.1 Rubritalea tangerina | reverse complement strand
AGTGTTCAGAGATGAACAATGCAACCCAGCCAGATGAAACAAAGCTCTTTTAAATAACCGAAGCAGACTTACAAAGCATCAAGCAAGCTCAAGTCACCAGATGTCGGAAGTACATCACCTGTTCCATCGTGTTGGACGTAAAACATAACAAGCTAACACGTAAATCAGGAAGCAGATTTCCTTCGGGAATCTGGTGACCATAGCAGAGTGGAACCACCCGGTCCCGTTCCGAACCCGGAAGTGAAACACTTTAGCGCCGATGGTAGTTGGACGATAGGTCCTGTGAGAGTAGGTCGTCGCCAGGTTATATGCCCGCTTCTAGCTAACGCTGGAAGCGGGCTTTTTTTGTGTATGTTGAATGTCGAATACTGATTACCCATTGCACAAATGATAGATATTTCTAATATACAATTATTATGCTAGGGGTCAGGGCTTTTTTATGTGTTTTGTGAAGAAGTGGTTGTCCTTTTTATGGCGCCTTTTTCGTGCTGTTTTTAGCAAGCGTGGAATGCTTGTTATTGGGGGTCTTGCGCTTACTCTGTTTTTAGTGGGGATTCTCTACCATGCTGTGTATAATCATATCGCCGAGAGGGATTGGGAAGAGGCTAAAGAGCGTTGGGAGAATGAACTTGGTGGAAAAACGCGTGCTGATATTTTTAAGCAAGTACCATCAGTGTTGAATATTGGGCAAGATGAGAGGGTTATTGCCTACTTTGAGCAAGAGGAGCCGCCCTTAGATCAAATCAGTTATATGCCATTGAGTGAGCATAGTGAGTATGTCATTTATGAAGGCAGAGGCAAATCAGCTTTGGACTTCTTTGTTGAGGGCAGTTTTGAAACTGAAAAGGAAGCGGCAGAATACCTTCTCGGATTGTTGGAACCTTATGAGGGTGATATTGAGTTATTTGAAAATTGGTTTGATAGAGAGTTCTCGACTATGTCGGGTATGAGAGAGCCTCTGAGTATTGAGTCCTTGAAGAATAACTCAGTGAGTGAAGAGATTAAGTATGTCAATGTAGCTCGGTTCTTTGTGTCTCGGTCTAGGTATCGAATGCAGGCTCATCAGTGGGAGGCTGCGTCGGAAGATTTGAAGCGGGTAGCGAATGCTTATCGTTCATTGGGTAATGATCCACTGTTGGTGAATTTTTTGCTTAAATTGTCCTATTTGCATGACACCAGAGATTTGTTTGCGTCTGGAGTTAGGGAACACAGTTGGAATGAAGAAACACTTAGATTTTTAGATAAAATACTCAGTGCGGTGGATCTAAAAAGCTTCTACCAAAGAGTACCAATTGGAGAATATTATTATCTTCATGATTTCATCGAGCTTTATGCAATCCACGGACAAGAAAAGGTAAACCAATTACTCTATAATCAATATGAAGAGATGCTCTCTTTTCTGGTAGACGAAAAAGATGAGCTTATCGATTGGGATGCTCTCATAGATGAGGTAATGCTATTTCTGCTTCCTGAAAAGATAGCGATGCGAGGAGCTGCTGATAGTGCTCATTTTGGCATCAATTATGCGATGCCGGCTTATGCTAAAGCTCCTCATGTTGACGTATATATTGAGTTAAAAGGGGCTGTCCCTCAGTATTCATGGTGGAGGTTATCTCCTGAGCAAGCTTCACCAATTTATGTTAATCAGTATACGGGCTATCTGGCAGGAATTACTACACATCAATTGATGCGTTGTGCGATTGCCTTGGAATTGTATTACTTGGAGCATGGAGCATATCCAAAATCTTTGACTGAGCTCAAAGGTTTAGAGACAGAAGATTATAGGAATGTCTTTGGAGAGGGAGCTTTATATTATGAGGTTTTGGAGGATGGTCATTATAAACTGTATTCGAATGGGCCTAGTGAAGAGGTTAAGCCGATACGAGGATATGTAGATGAGGAAGAGCGCCCTAATTATAATCGCATTGATTTTTTTGAGGGGATGAAGAGTTGAGCGTTTTGTGGGTAGTTACACCCAATTCGATCCTGACTTTGATGCTATTTGTGATGTCTACTAGCGAGAGGAGAGCTGTCTTGTGAGCTCTCAACTTTGAGAGTTAATGACACAGGTTTAAATGACTACCTAGTCCCGTTCCGAACCCGGAAGTGAGGTTGGGAACGTCTGCTAGGTGGGCCGAGCGGATCTGACGGGGGAATGATTGAGGCAAAGTGTTTATGGGCTGAAGGTTGTAGTGGTTGGTAGCCTATGGAGCGGTGGGGATCCGTTAAAAAGTATGCGTCTGAGCTAATCTAATATTCATATTGCTTATGGTAGCTTGCGGCGAATTTAGGGGCTGATTCTTTCATATTAGTCTTTACTCATTCTATATTTTCGAATTTTTGACCACATCAAGTCTATGAAACGAGCTGCCGCCTGTATCACTCTCATCACTTCTGTCACATGCGCACCTGTGTGGGCTTATCCTTATGATGATTCTCTTTCTGACATTTCGGATGATCTCGAGTTGATAGCGACTCAATCCAGGACGACTGGTAATGATATCACCTACAATATTCCGATTTCAGGTTGGCCTACTCGGATTAATTTCTATGGCCAAGGTGGTGATGGAGGTAGTGCACACGCTAGTACAAGCATAGGCGATGACAAGCGAGCGACTGGTGGTGGGGGAGCTTCAGTATTGGCTAGTTTTGATGTCAACACAAGCCGCGCAAATACGCTTAGGCCTGGTGGGCAAATTCGTATTCTCACTGGTAGCCGTGGTCAGTCACAAAGCAATAAGAGCAACGTTGCTAGCGGTGGCGGCGGAGGGGCTACTGGTGTGCTCTACAGAGCACCTGAGGAAGGTGCTCAGTGGGAGCTTCTGTTTATCGCTGGTGGCGGTGGTGGCGCTTGTGCGAGTACAGCAATTAGTCAGACGTACAGCACGAACGGCAAAAATGCTAATACGGACACCAGTGGTGATGATGTAGGTAATATCAGCGGTGGCTCAGACGGAGGCGCTGGAGTCGGCTGGGATCCAGGTGCCGGTGGTGGCGCAGGTTGGACACAAGGTGCTGGAGACGATCAGGGAGGAGACCAATTTAGTGTTGGTGGATCAGGCGGTCAAGGTGTCAACGATGGACCTTATGGAGGCTTTGGCATAAGTGGTGGCGGTGCAGGACATCGTAGGTATGACATTAACAACCACAAAGGAGGCGGTGGCGGAGGAGGTGGCTATTCTGGTGGTGCTGGAGGAAATGATGATCAGAGTGGTACGAGCGAAGAAGGTGGTGGTGGCGGTAGCTATGTGGCATCTTGGAATGCGTCTCATGCTATTATTGAACGTTCAGGGGATAACCAGAACGGTCGCGTGACGGTTACCTTTTCTGTCATTTCCAGTGCTACTCTCACTGCTCCGAGCTTAACTCTCTCAGGTGAGTCATCGGTGACACTCTACAATGATCAACCCTACAGTGAAGATGGAGCCTCGGCTACCGATCTCTATGGTAATGATGTCACTGTTGCGATTTCTACGCCTAGTGGACTAACCAATGGTGATTTAGGAACTTTCACGATTACCTATAAGGCGACTGATCAATTTGGTCAAACGACTACTGTAACTAGAAGTGTTACAAGACTTACTAATCAAATTCCAAGTACTCCACAACTTTCCAGTCAGACAGTCAGTGAGAATACCACTCTTGTAGGCACACTCTCATCCACTGACCCAGAAGGTGAAGATGTGAGCTTCGAGATTATTGATGGCTTCGAGAAAGATTATTTTGAAATCATCAATGGGAACCAGCTAGCATTTAAGGTAGCACCAGATTACGAGGACCCAGACGATGGAGGTTCTGATAATACCTATTATGTGAGCCTCATCGCTAATGATGGTGCCGTTGATTCTAATAGATCGAATTATATCATCGAAGTACGTAACGTAGAGGAGGCACCACCAGCGCCGACTTTAAGTAATCTTCTAGTCGATGAAAATACTACCGCAGTGGGTACGTTATCCGCCATTGACCCAGAAGGTGATACCGTCAGCTATAGCATTAGTGGTGGTGCTGACCAGAACTTGTTCCAGATTACTCATACGAACCAACTATCCTTCAAGTCTGCGCAGAACTTTGAAAACCCCAGCGACTCTAACGATGGAAATAACTACATTGTGGAAGTGACGGCTACGGATGGAAGCAATATCTCGGCAAGTGCTTCCCACACAATTTTAGTTCAAAACGTCGATGAAGCTCCTGCTGCGCCGACACTGTCTAACCTTAATGTCGTTGAAAATTCGACTACCATAGGAACTCTCTCTGCTATCGATCCAGAAGGTGACTCAGTGACTTTCGCCATTGATTCAGGCACGGATCGAGACCTTTTCGAGATTATCAATGGCTCGACTCTGGTCTTCAAAGGTGCTCCTGATTATGAGCGGCCTATCGACCAAAATGCAGGTAACGATTATCGGGTGCTCATTACCGCAAGCGACCCTGAGGGGAATGTATCTTCAGCTGAGCGTTTCATTGTATTGATCTCGGATCAAGAGGAGCCTGCCTATGATGAGTTTCGTAGTACATACGGGCTTGCGGCGGATGGCTCAGAAGACGCTCTAGACCGCTCTGGTAATGGTGTGGCTAATCTCTTTTATTTGGCCTTTGGGTTAGGTGATCCTAGTGATAGTGAGATTGATGTTACGAGGCTTCCGACGTTTATATATGATGCCGCGAATCGGCAATTTGTTGTAAGCTACGTCCGTTCTTCGTCATTAAATTTAGAATATGCCGTTTGTCTGAGTGATGACCTCAAACTATGGGTTGAGGAGGATAATTTGGCTGTATCCGAGCAAGCAACAACTGGCACGATAACTGATTTAGGAGGCGGTTTCGAAAGGGTGACTAAAATTTTTCCAGTTCTTTCTGGTTCGTTGAAACGATTCTACATAGTCGCAGTAAAGCAAGAGAGTGAATAGGGCGATAATGACGATTTATCAGTACACTCATGATATGAAATCAGTATGACTAAACACGCTTGTCACGGAAGCAGGTTCACGGGAGCCTTAATAAGGCTCTAGATTCTTACGAGGGGGGCTCTATTGTAAAACCCATCATTAAGCGCGGCATGGCTGCGCTTTTTTGTGTATGGCACATTGTTTATTTGAAGTGCTTGTGTCATTTTTGCCAGAAATTGATAAGATTAGTTGGCGCGCATGCGTTTCCTGTATTACTGAGAATCATCTACCACAGCTAGTACGCCATGACTGAACACGACTATACTATTTCCCTGAACTACCAGCACAGGATTCGTTTTACCCGTGATGCCTTTGCTGAGGGAAACCGTATGCTCGCGAGACTCTTGCAGACGAATGGACGGGCGAAGGTATTAATCTATTTAGAAGATTCAGTCGCTGAAGCATTTCCAAAACTGCAGGAACAGATGGTGGAATATTTTGCCAGTACGCCTGGCTTGGAACTCAAGCGTGTCCAAGTGGCACCTGGTGCTGAAATTTGTAAGAGGGATGAAAAGGTTCTGCATTCTGTTTGGGATACGGTGAATGAAGAGAAAATAGACCGTCATAGCTATATTTTTGCGATTGGTGGTGGAGCCTTCTTGGATGTGATTGGTTTTGGTGCTGCCACTTCACATCGTGGGGTGCGCTTGGTGCGCTTTCCAACGACGACTTTGTCTCAAGATGATTCTGGGGTGGGTGTCAAAAATGGGATCAATGCCTTTGGTAAGAAAAACTGGCTTGGCTCATTTGCTGTACCTTATGCGGTGGTGAATGATTTTGCATTCCTACACACCCAACCAGAGGATGTGCGCCGTGACGGGCTCGTTGAAGCGGTGAAAGTTGCTTTGGTAAGAGACGGAGCATTTTTTGATTGGTTAGAAGACAATGTGAAGCTCCTTACTAAATTGCGTCCCCACGCATTGGAGGAAGCCGTTGAGCGCTCGGCAATTTTACATGCGGAGCATATTGCGCAGGGTGGGGATCCGTTTGAATTAGGTTCGAGTCGCCCGTTGGATTACGGGCATTGGTCTGCGCACAAACTTGAGCAATTGACTGATTTTTCATTGAGTCATGCGCAGGCGGTGAGCATCGGTGTGGCTCTGGATACGCTATATTCTTGGCGGACTGGGCGACTTTCTGAGGATGGAGCAAAGAGAGTATTGAGGCTTTTGGATGGGCTCCAGTTACCTCTCTATCATGAGGGGTTTGAAATGCAGCATGAGGATGGTCGCCGCAAGGTGTTTGATGGCCTTGAAGAATTCCGAGAGCACTTAGGGGGGGAGCTCACCGTATTGTTACTCAGAGATGTTGGGAAAGGCGAAGACGTTCACCACATGGATGAGGCATTGTTGGAGTTCTGCATGGAGATGTTGAAGCACTATTCTCGTGCGAGTTCTATCGAAGAGCGTGAGAGGTTGTTCCATTAGGTGAGTGATGCGTCGGCCAATTGGCTGATGTTGTGTAGACTCGCTGAGGTGTTGATTGTCGAGTGCAGGATCTGGGGGCTGTGACTTGACGGCTATTTGGATCTGGTTAGAAGTAGAGTTATGAAGCGCGTAGTTGTCTTAAATGTGGTGGGCTTGACTCGTTCGGTGATAGGTGAGCATACGCCGAGGATTCGAGCTTTTGTGGAGAGTGGCCAGCTATCGAGTTTTAAGCCGGCATTTCCAGCGGTGACATGCACGGCGCAGTCGAGTTATGTGACGGGGTTGTCGGAGGCTGGGCACGGGGTGGTTGCGAATGGGTGGTATGACCGTGAGGCTGCAGAGGTGAAGTTTTGGAAGCAGAGCAATCACATTGTCCAAGGGGAAAAGATTTGGGAGGTTCTCAGGCGCGATCTACCGGGGTTTACCTGCGCGAAGCTATTTTGGTGGTACAACATGTACTCGACGGCTGACTGGACGATTACGCCACGTCCCATGTATCCCGCGGATGGGAGGAAGGTGTTTGACGTTTACACTCAGCCGATGGGTATGCGTGAGGAAGTGAAAGCGGACTTAGGGGCATTTCCATTTCCGACGTTTTGGGGGCCGAATGCGAGCATTCCATGCAGTGAGTGGATAGCGGAGTCGGCTAAGTGGGTAGAAGCGAAGCACGAGCCGACACTGAGTCTGGTGTATTTACCGCATTTAGATTACGGCTTGCAAAAGTATGGGCCTGGAGCTTCTGAGATGGATGCTGAACTGGAGGCGATTGATCGAGTCGTTGGTGATTTGATTGATTATTTCGAGCAACGCGATGTGGAGGTTGTCTTGTTATCTGAGTATGGGATTTCTAGGGTCGACAAGCCGGTTCATCTCAATCGACTTTTTAGAGAAAAGGGATGGATTACGATAAAGGAGGAATTGGGAACTGAGATGTTGGATTGTGGTGCCTCTCGGGTTTTTGCAGTGGCCGACCACCAGGTGGCGCATGTGTATTTGAATGACCAGAGTTTATTGGAAGAAGTGCAGCAACTGCTGATGGAGACAGATGGGGTGGAAGAGGTACGATTGGGCAGTGAGGCCTTTGGTAAGAATGGAAAGGGACACGAGCGTGCGGGCGATTTGGTAGCGGTGAGTGATGAGAACGCTTGGTTTACCTATTATTATTGGTTAGATGACGCCGTGGCACCTGATTTTGCGCGCTGCGTGGATATTCACCGCAAGCCCGGCTACGACCCGGTAGAGCTTTTCTTAGATCCAGAGATTGCTGCGCCGAAGCTGAAGATTGGGTCCTTTTTATTGAAGAAGAAGTTAGGTTTCCGAGCTTTACTTGATGTGATTCCTTTGGACGCAAGTTTGGTAAAGGGGTCACACGGGCGAGATCAGGTGAGTGAAGATGAACAACCGATTTTCGTCACGCGGGAACGACACGAAGCGCTTGGGGGTGCCGAAGATGTTTTTAGTCGCATTTGTGCTTTGGTAAAAGCGAGGGAATTGGGGGAAAAGTAGAAAAATTGGGAGGAATCAGCGATGGAAATGTGTGCGATTCAGTGTCCAAGTTGTTTTGAGTGGTTTGAAATTCCGCGTCCGGAGTTAGCGGGGGCAGATTTTGTAGAAATTGATTATGATTGCGAGGTGTGTTGTCGTCCGATGTTAGTGACTGTGGATGAAAGTGGTGTGATGGCACGTTCATTAGATGAGCTTTAGTGGCGGGAAATAAATGCATTTTTTTGCAAAAGAGAGCTTGCAATCGGCGACGGATTCGTGCAGTTTCCCGCCGCACCGCGAAAGCAACCAAGATTCCTGAGAGGGAAGCTGGTGCAACCAACTCCAGATCGGGGAGTAGCTCAGCTTGGTAGAGCGCCGGCTTTGGGAGCCGGATGTCGCAGGTTCGAATCCTGTCTCCCCGACCATTTTAAATGTCCCGCTACTGTAACGGTAGCGGGATTTTTTTATGGGATATTGAGGGGGGAGATTAGACGAGGTGTTCGACAATGGAGTCGACTAGGAGCATGCCTTTGTCGGTCAGGCGCAGGTGGTTATTTTCCAAAGCTGCAAGGCCCTCGTTTGTGAGGTCGGGAACGCGAGATTTTTCATCGTCAGTGAGTTGCTCGTATGGGAAGCCTTCGAGAGTGCGGAGGCCTAGAGCTAGACGCTCTAGGTGGAGGTCTTCTTGGCTGAGTTCTTCGATTTCAGTTTGAGCATGGCCTACGTGCTGTACCTGTTTGATGTATTGAGCTGTGTCAGGCACATTTTTCCAACGTCGCTGTCCGATGGTGGATACGGCCGATGGGCCGAGTCCTAGATAATTGTGTCCTTTCCAGTAGGAGGCATTGTGGTTGGAACGGGTGCCTTTGCGGGCGTAGTTAGAGGTTTCGTAATGCTCGAAGCCGGCTTGAGTGAGGAGCTTGTGGGCGAGGGTGAACATTTGGGCGTTCAGTTCGGGGTCATCGTGGTATTCGCCTGCAGTTAATTTATCAATGAAAGCGGTGTCCTCTTCATACGTGAGGTTGTATGCGGATATGTGGTCGGGTTGTAGAGCGATGGCGGCCATCAAGGTGTCTTGCCAGCTTTCGAGGGATTGTCCGGGGATGGAGAACATGAGATCGATATTGATTTGCTCGATGCCAGCTTCGCGGAGAATGGGAACGGAGGCTTGTGCTTCTTCGCGATTATGTTCGCGTCCAAGCGTTTTAAGCACGGTGTTATCGAAGGACTGAATGCCAAGGGAAATGCGCGTGATGCCGAGTTGTTTAAAGAGCTGTGCTTTTTTGAGGTCGAAGGTAGCGGGGTTTGCTTCAAAGGTAAGTTCTTTGAGCTGGCTGCAATCGAAGGTTGATTGGAGGCCATGGAAAAGTTTCTTGAGGTGAGTAGGTGAGAGCATTGAGGGGGTTCCACCGCCGCAGTAGAGAGTGGATAGAGGGTTGTGACCTAGGGAGTTTTTGTAATGTTGGGCTTCTAGGATGAGTGCGTCTACGAATGCGCGCATGTCGGTATTGCCAGGTGTATGCTTGTAAAATGAGCAATATGGGCAGATGCGGTGGCAGAAGGGAATGTGGAGGTAGAGTTGCACTGGTTGTTAGTTTGTGATTCAATTTTTCTGTGCAGCAACAAGTAGATCTCGGTAAAAGTGTTTTAAAGGGGGTGTCGCGCTCCTTCTACCTGACGATCCGGTTATTGCCGCGTTTGATGCGTGAACCGGTGAGTTTGGGGTACTTGTTGGCACGTGCTTCTGACACGATTGCTGACACTGAGCAAGTCCCGGCTGGTTTGAGGGAAGCATGCTTAGCAAAATTTACTCCTGCACTCAAAGATAAAGAGGTGCGGGAGGAATTGATCGAGTTGATTCGTACTTCATTTATTGAGTACCAGACGAATGATAAGGAACGGCTTTTACTGGAACGGTTAGACGATGTTTTTCATTGGTATGATTGCATCATCGAGTGGGCGTGGGATGCGATTGCGGTGGTGCTGGATCATATTTGCAAGGGGCAGATGCATGACATTCGTCATTTTGCGGTGAATCGGCATGCGAGCTTGGAGGACGCCAAAGCTTTGGAGACCTATTGTTATCAGGTTGCTGGCTCGGTGGGTGAATTCTGGTCTGAGGTGGGCTACCAATCGAATCATCGGTTTTCACGGATGGAGCGAGCGTTGTTGGACGAAGCTGGTGGGGAATATGGCATTGGCCTACAGCTGGTAAACATCTTGCGTGATTTACCGGAAGATTATGCGAATGGTCGTTGTTATCTGCCGGTTGCCAATGCAGGAGATAAGGAGGAGATCATGCGAGCTGCGAGGGAGTGGAGGCAAAAGGCGCGAACGTATATCGAGTCGGGTTTCACCTATGCACGATCAATTCGGCAATGGCGTAGTCGGGTGGCGACTGTCTTGCCGGCGATGATAGCGAAGGAGACATTAGATTTGCTAGATAGAGCGAGTTGGGAGGATCTGGAACGCGGGGTGAAGGTCGATAGAGCGACGGTGAAACGTTGCTTACGTCAGGCGCTCTTTTACTGAGGATGTGGTCTCGGATTCGCTTGGGCTGAGTCGGGGAGCATATTGGGCGGAGAAGATTTTCGAGCTTGGGTATTTGATATGGGAGGCCAGTCAGCCCCGTCATCCCTGGGGGACTCGTTTGGAGCCTGAGGGGGGAGCGCGGTAGAATCGATAGGATATGGGGAGATTTATCATCCTTGTCGTGCGCAGTGAGGGTTTGTGGCGCATATAAAGTCGAAAATGGCGTAAGTTCGTGTTGCCATGTGTGGGGATCTGACAATAATGCACACCCAATTTTTCACCACAAAAGGGAAAAACATTATGAGCAAAAGTGATTTTGGCCTGATTGGCCTCGCCGTTATGGGACAGAACCTGGTTCTCAACGTAGAGAGCCGCGGCTTCCAAGTTTCCGTCTACAACCGTACGACATCCGTGACAGATGAGTTTATTGCAGCGAATCCAGGTAAGAAGCTGGTAGGTGCTCAGTCTTTGGAGGAATTTGTCGATAGTCTTGCCTCCCCACGTAAGATTCAGATCATGGTTAAAGCAGGGGCTCCAGTGGACGCAGTGATCGAGTCCCTCATTCCTTTGCTTGATGAAGGCGACATCATCATTGATGGCGGTAACACACTTTACACTGACACTGAGCGTCGTGAGAAGTATCTCTCAGAAAAAGGTTTCCGATTCATTGGAGCGGGTGTCTCTGGTGGTGAAGAGGGAGCCTTGAAAGGCCCTTCAATCATGCCAGGTGGACCCTCATCCACATGGGAGGTGATGCAGCCTATTTTTGAAGCTATCTCAGCGAAGGTCGACGGGACTCCATGTGTGACACACATTGGCGAAGGTGGTGCAGGTCACTTTGTGAAGATGGTTCACAACGGTATTGAGTATGGTGACATGCAGTTGATCTGTGAAGCCTACAATATCTTCAAGGCAGCAGGTTTCAGCAACGCTGAACTCGCCGACATTTTTGCTGAGTGGAACGAGGGTGACCTCGAGTCATTCTTGATCGAAATCACAGCTAACATTTTCAAGCAGAAGGATGCTGAGACTGGTGCAGACATTGTCGACCTCATCGTTGATAAAGCTGGCCAGAAAGGCACCGGCCGCTGGACCGTCATGGAGTCAGTGGAACAAGCTGTACCATTCTCCACCATCGCAGGTTCGGTAGAAGCACGTATTATTTCTTCACTCCGCGAGCAGCGTAAGACAGCCTCTGGCATCCTTCAGGGGCCAGATAACTGGAACTTTGAACTCACGGGCATGAGCAAAGAAGAACTAGTTTCTAAGGTGCGCAATGCACTCTATGCTTCTAAGATAGTATCCTACGCGCAAGGTTTGGATCTCATTGCTAAGGTTGGTAAGGAGAAGAACTGGGGGCTTGATCTTGGAGCGATTGCACGTATTTGGCGTGGTGGTTGCATTATCCGTGCTCAGTTCCTCAACCGCATTACTGAAGCTTATGAAGCTGACGCTGATTTGACTAACCTCATGTTGGCTCCTTTCTTCACCGAGATTCTCAACAAAGGCCAACAAGATTGGCGTGAAGTTGTGGGTCTAGCCGCTGTAAACGGAATCCCAGTGCCATCCTTTGGTGGTTCCCTGAGCTACTACGATGCCTACAGAGCTGAGCGTCTTCCAGCTAACTTGCTCCAAGCCCAACGTGATTTCTTCGGAGCACACACCTACGAGCGTGTTGATAAGCCTGAAGGTGAATTCTTCCACACTGAAGATTGGCCAGCATTGATTGACTAAATTGATGTACTGACTCCCCCCCAGCCATTCGCAGAACGGCAGGGAGGTTCTTTTTTTAGAGGGTCCGACTTGTTTGAGAGTCGGACCCTCTTTTTTTTATAAGTTAACTTTGCTGAGTTCGTACAAGGGCTCAGCAATCAATGAAGATACTCATAATTACACAAAATAGGATGTATTGGGATATTGATGAGTCATTGCGTGGGATGGGTAAGCATTTTATCGAAGAAAATTAATGCTTAAACTTCATTAAGTGCTGCGCTCTGGACTGTTTCTTTCTCAATGATCTGTTAGGTTTTTGTGCGAGCTAATACTAGGTTTATTGGGGTTTGCAGCCCACGGCTTGCCTTGAAATCGCTTGAATCTATGCGTGCAATATTCTAACATCTGTTTGTTCATATCCACCTTCTCTCTCTCTCAAATGAATTTATACAAAAACATTCTTACATATTCTGCTGCGGTAGTAGCGATATACATTCCGGCGCAGGTTGGATTTTATTTTGGCAAGCAAGCTGGCCGTGGGGAAGGTAGCAGTGAGGGTGAGGAGCGAGTGGAGCAGGCGGTGGCAGTGAGAGAGGTTGCGGAGGCAAAGCCTGTTAGAGAAAAATCTGAGTCGCGTGTAATGACTGCGGAGGATTTGGCGCAAGCCAAGGGAGTGCCGGCAGTGGTGGAGAGTGCGCAAGGCAATTATACTTTAGTGAGTGTCATTGAGGGGGCGCAACTCAACCAGCAGCTCACAGATAATTTGCAGATTGTTAGGTCACAGCGACAACAGTTAGCACAACTCGCACAGCAATTTGATCAGACTTCAGCTGAGGCAGTTCAGCAGCGGGAGTTGATAGCGGGACAGATTAACCAGGTGAAGATGTCTTTGCAAAATAATCTAAGGGTAATGGCTCAGAGTTATTCGTATTCACTGAATCATACCTATTTGAGAGTGCCTCATGTGGTGTCCTTATTAGCTGTGAATGAAGCAGACGGGCAGGTGCAGTCAAAGGTTGTGCATACCTTTGAAAGTGCTGATGCGTATGAGGCATTTCAGAAGATGAACGACGTGTATCAGCGTCTCCGGCTTGAAGAACAGAAGCAGTACCAAGAGGGAGCTGATAAGGAGACTGGTGAAGCGGTGGCATTCAAGCCAAGCGAACAACTTTCAAAGAAGCAGGAAGAAATGATCAAGCTCTACAGTTACGATCCAGAACGCCAGTATTTCCTACAATTTGAGAAGACAGCATTCTATGCAAAGCCAGCACGGTCCTAGTGATCCTTTTTAGACGGCTATTCCCTCCTGAGTCTTCACCATTGCCGCTACATATAGCGCATTTTGTATATACCAAACTCCCACAACTTACTCTCTCGATGAAAACACAATTCACTATGGGGACGCGTCAGACTACACGCCCCGCTCTAACAGATATCATCCAATCATTCGCTCTTCGCGTGATGGTAGTATTAGCGGTAGGGGTTTTATGGACGTCGCAAGTAGTGTTAGGGCAGAGTGATCCACCGCCACCACCGCCAAATCCTTCGAAGACGACTACGACAATTGGAGAAGCGGTGACGAATCCATTGACAGGGTTGGAGACGACGGTGAGTGCCGTGATATCGGATTTTAATCCTAATGCTACTCCAACAACTGCCTTTGTTCAGACGGCGGATGGTTACACTTTTTTAGTGAAAGATGTGAACGAGAGTTTTTGGCCATCGAGTGGTGCAAGTGTTGGGTTCAAGGTATTGAGCAACGCTGCTGCTAACACAGTGACGTTGGAGACGATCCCATCTGATGCGGGTACCAATTCTACATTTTCAATTGGCCAGACCACGACGTCATACAATAGTAAATTTGCGACGAGTGGTGGGACTTCATCTACTGGTGAGCAGAATGTGACGGCCCCTACGACATCTGGTGGGTTGAGAGTGGTCAATCAAGGGGAGAATGGTGGTAATGGGTCAACTGGGGCCTTATTTGTACCACCTGGCAATGGTAAGAACGGCAAGACGCCGTCGCCATTGGACTATACAAATGAAGTGAACCGTGTTGCCACAGCTAATGGTGGTGGTTACGGAATAGAAGCGGGTTCCATTGGTGGTAATGGAGGTAAGGGTGGAGACTCTAACGCATCACCCTTCTCAGGTGGTAAGGGAGGAACGGGGGCATCAGGAGGTTCTGTGAAACTTACTAATAATAGTGGGGTGTTGGTACAATCATCGGGCGATGGGCATCATGCGATATTTGCCTATAGCATCAGTGGAACAGGTGGAGCTGGTGGTGATGGTAATTTGGCGCCATCTGGAGGAACTGGGGGAACGACACTTAGCGGTGGTAAAGTGGAAGTTATCAACAATGGGATCGTAAAGAGCAATGGCACTGCGGCTCATGGCATTTATGCAATTAGTCGAAGTGGTAATGGCGGTGACGGTGGGACACAGATTGGTTTATTTGGCTCATCTGGTAGTGGTGGTGGAGCCTCTAATGGTGGTGACGTCATTGTGAGGAATGGTTCGACAGGCAGCATTGAAACATTGGGGAACTATTCTCATGGGATTGTTGCAAATAGCGTTGGGGGAGCTGGCGGTGATGCAGGTAATTCATGGAATGCTTTTTATTCCGACGCAGATGTCGGTAAGGGTGGGGGATCTGGAGGCAACGTATCTGTTACCAATGCGGGTAGCATTGTTACGAAAGGGGATTATTCACGAGGAATCTTTGCCCAGAGTGTGGGCGGAGGTGGTGGCTCTGGTGGTAGTGCTGGTGGCCTAGTAGCACTGGGTGGCACAGGATCTACGGGTGGTGCTGCTGGTACAGCGTCAGCTTATAACACAGGCGAGATCAAGACCGATGGTATCCAATCAGACGGTATTTTTGTCCAGTCCGTAGCAGGGTCTGGCGGCGATGGTGGTGGAAGTGGCGGTCTAGTGGCAGTGGGAGGAACTGGAGATGTTGGGGGGAATGGTAATACTGTGATAGCTGAGAACTCAGGTTTGATTCAGACGAGTTTAAATTTGTCGAGCAATAGTAGCAAAGGTGGACGAGGGATAGTGGCTCAGAGTATTGGTGGTGGTGGTGGTGACGGCGGCGGTACAGGCGGCCCTGTCGCAGTGGGTGGATCTGGTGCTGGAGGTGGTACTGGTGGGAGTGTGACCGTTTCTAACACCGGAGAAATTCAAACGAATGGAATCGAGGCGACAGGTATTTTAGCGCAGTCGATCGGTGGTGGTGGTGGTAATGGTGGCAGTGCAGGGTCGGTATCAGCATTTGTTGGTGTCGCCGTAGGGGGCAAAGGAGGCAAAGGTGGCAAGGGTGGACTTGTGAATGTGACACAGGGAGGGACAGGTGGAAATGTGGCGAGAATTACAACTTCAGGTGACCGTTCGGTAGGTTTATTTGCCCAATCTGTTGGTGGCGGTGGTGGTAATGGTGGTGGTGCTTTTCAGGCTACAGGTGGGGTGTTCGGAGCAGTATCTGTTGCTGTAGGTGGGCAGGCTGGCGACGGTGGTGCGGGTGATAGAGTGACTTTGGCTGAGACGACAGGGTCGAGTTATATTGAAACCCAGGGGGCTGACTCGGCGGGGGTCTTTTTACAATCGGTAGGCGGTGGTGGAGGTAATGGTGGCTACAGCATTGCGATTTCGGGTTCTGCAGGACCGGCAAGTGGGTCCTTGAGTGTTGGAGTTGGCGGTAAGGCTGGCAAAGGCGGCGACGGCGGTGTGGTCACTGTCGGTAATTATTCTACTAACAAAAGCGGTTTGAATGGAGCGATTGTGACTAATGGAGTGAATTCGACAGGTTTTATGGCGCAGAGTGTTGGTGGTGGTGGTGGCAATGGTGGTTCATCAGTTTCAGTGGCAGCGAGTGCCTCACTAGCGGCTGGAGGCGCTGTGTCTGTGGGAGTTGGTGGTGATGGTAGTGATGGTGGTATTGGGGGAGACGTGACAGTGCAGGTGGCAACGGATATTGCTACTAATGGAGCAAACTCTACGGGATTGATTGTTCAGTCGGTAGGTGGCGGCGGTGGAAATGGTGGCGGCTCCGTTTCCGCGGCTGTTGCTGGCTCTGCTGGAGTCGCAGGTTCTGTAGGTGTTGGGCTTGGTGGCAGTGGTGGATCTGGAAACAATGGTGGGGAGGTGAAGTTGCGTACCGGCACGAGCACTATTTTGACCACCGAGGAAAACTCTACAGGGATCTTAGTCCAGTCTGTTGGCGGCGGTGGTGGTAATGGGGGGTATTCTGTTTCTGCCACGTTAGGTGGTGGAGGTGTGGGCGGGCTTGGTGCGTCACTGGGGATTGGTGGCACTGGCGGAACGGGAGCTATTGGTGGTAATGTGACTGCTCATTTGGCTTCTGATGTTGTGACTCAGAAGGATAACTCTGGAGGTATTGTCATTCAATCGATTGGCGGAGGTGGAGGAAATGGCGGTTATAATGTGTCTGCAGCCCTGGGCGGCGGTGGCATTGGTGCGGCTGGAATTTCTGTTGGAATTGCAGGTAGTGGCAGTAGCGGAGGAAGCGGTGGAACGGTGACGGCAAGTTCTAATGGCGCGATACTAACAAAAGGTGATAATTCTATTGGCTTAATTGCTCAGTCAGTGGGCGGCAGTGGTGGTAATGGAGGTTTTAATGTTTCTGCCTCTGGTGGAGGTGGCGGCGTGGGGGCGGGAGCCATTTCTGTTGGCCTTGGTGGCTCGGGAGCTGCTGGTGGCAGTGGGGGAGTGGTTAATTTAAGTTCTTCGGGAGATGGTGTCATCACTGAGGGAGCCAATTCAGCTGGTATTGTCGCGCAGTCGATAGGTGGAGGTGGAGGTAATGGTGGTTTTAATGTTTCTGCTGGGGCTGCTGGTGGCGGCATTGGTGCAGGGGCTGTCTCTGTTGGCCTTGGGGGTGATGGAGGCTCGGGAGCAGTGGGTAAGACTGTGACTTTGAATGTATCGAATGATGTTACGACGAAGGGTGAGAACTCAACGGGCGTGATTGCTCAATCAATTGGCGGTGGCGGCGGTAATGGTGGCTTTAATGTTTCTGCGGCTATTTCTGGAGCTGGCATTGGCAGTGGAGCTGCATCTGTCGGGCTAGGGGGTACGGGAGGTAATGGAAATAGTGGTGGCACAGTCAATGCGACATACGCAGGTTTGTTAGTTACTGAGAAGAAGCATTCGATTGGGTTTTTAGCGCAGTCTGTTGGTGGTGGTGGTGGTAATGGTGGTTTCAATGTTTCTGCGGCAGGATCAGGAGCGGGTACTGGCTCAATTGGAGCCACTGTTGGATTAGGTGGTGATGCAGGCAGTGGTGGTATTGGGGGAACCGTGAATGCAAGCACTTCAGGTGCCGGAGTGCTTACTGAAGGTGACTATTCTCATGCTATTGTGGCCCAGTCTATTGGCGGAGGTGGAGGCAATGGTGGCTTCAATGTGTCAGGCGTCATTTCAGGTGCTGGAGTTGGTAGCGGTTCGATTGCAGTCGGATTGGGTGGAGAGGGTGGTTCAGGGAATACTGGTGGTAATGTCTTTTTAGGCACCGTAAACTCCGATGGGAGTTTGCTAACAACAGGGGTGAGTAATAATGTTCAGACCAAGGGGATTGGATCGATTGGTGTGATTGCACAATCCATTGGTGGTGGTGGTGGTAATGGTGGCTTCAATGTTTCTGGTGCAGCGTCTGGAGCGGGCACGGGAAGTTTGGGCGCATCGATCGGTTTGGGTGGTAATGGGGGGACCGGTGGTCATGCTGGAGAGGTTGTGGCTACGATGAATGGTGGTATTACTACTGGCAATGATGATGCGATTGGCTTTTTAGCTCAGTCAGTTGGAGGAGGTGGTGGTAATGGTAGTTTCAATGTTTCAGGTACTCTATCAGGAGCTGGAACAGCCAGTGGTGCAGTGTCTGTTGGGCTGGGAGGTTCAGGTGGAGCTGCAGGAAATGCATCAAGTGTGAATGCTATCCTTGATGGTGCTGCTATCAATACGGCTGGCAAAAATGCTCACGGAGTTGTGGCTCAGTCAATTGGTGGAGGTGGTGGAAATGGTGGTTTCAATGTTTCTGGTGGAATCACTGGTTCAGGTACTGGGAGTGGCACTGTGAATGTTGGGCTGGGTGGTAAAGGTTCTGGTGGTGGCACAGCTTCGAGTGTCTCACTAAGTGTTGGGAATACGGTTGTGACTGATGGGGCAGGTTCAATTGGGGTGATAGCTCAGTCGATTGGTGGTGGTGGTGGTAATGGCGGCTTCAATGTTTCAGCGGGCGCAAGTGCAGCTGGAACTGGGAGTGGTTCAGTTTCTGTTGGATTAGGTGGATCTGGTGGCGGTGGTGGCACTGCTGGTGCAGTGACGGCAGTCACGTCTGGAGACGTATGGACCAAGCAGGAAAGGTCTCAAGGGATTGTCGCGCAATCAATTGGCGGCGGTGGCGGCAATGGTGGATTTGATGTGTCTGTTGCTGGTAGTGGTGCGGGTACAGGCAGTGGAGCCGTTTCTGTGAGTTTGGGAGGTAATGCTGGTGGCGGAAGTTCAGCATCCAGTGTGGGACTGACAGTGAATAACAATGTTCAAACTGAGGGGGGGCTATCGGATGCGGTAGTGGCGCAATCCATTGGTGGTGGCGGTGGTAATGGTGGTTTTTCAGTATCTGTTGCGGGTAGTGGTGGAGGCACTGGTAGTGGTGCAGTGGGTGTTGGACTTGGTGGTAGTGGAGGCTCTGGCGCGACCGCTGGAAAAGTGACCACACGTATGACGGGTAACATCCTAACGAATGGTAGCCAGTCACGTGGTTTAGTTTCTCAGTCCATCGGTGGCGGTGGTGGTAATGGTGGGTTTAATGTGACTGCTGCGATTAGTGGGGCTGGCACAGGAAGTGGTGCTGCGTCAGTGGGTATTGGTGGATCTGGTGGGACAGGTGGTGCTGGTGGCGAAGTTGATTCTGAGTTGACGGGCAATGTGACTACAGTGAAGGAAGATTCAGGTGGAGTGATCGCGCAATCAATTGGCGGCGGTGGCGGCAATGGAGCGATGAATGTTTCAGGAGTGATCAGTGTTGCTAAGTCCGGGAGTGCTGGGGTGAGTGTGGGGATTGGTGGTTCCGGTGGTTCTGGTGGGACAGCAAATATTGTGACTAACAAGGTCACTGGTAATGTGATCACTGGTGGGGAAAATTCTACTGGTATTCTTGCGCAATCGGTAGGTGGCGGTGGCGGCAATGGCGGCATCAATGTTTCAGGAACCATAACGGCTTCAAACACTGGAGCTGGCGGAGTGAGTGTCGGTCTGGGTGGTTCTGGCGGAACGGGTGGTACTGCTAACACAGTGACTAACACGGTGATAGGTGATGTGACCACGGGTGGTAAGAATGCCAGTGGTGTGGTTGCTCAGTCCCTTGGTGGAGGTGGAGGTAACGGGGGGATGAACATCTCCGGGGCTTTAACCCTCACGAAAGAGAATGGTGGAGCTGTAGGTGTCGGGATTGGTGGTTCAGGCGGTTCTGGTGGATCAGCTAACGTGGTGAACAATACCGTGACAGGCAATGTGATTACTGGTGGAGAAGGAGCAACAGGTGTGATAGCACAGTCGCTCGGTGGGGGCGGAGGCAATGGTGGAATGAATGTGACAGGAGCTGCGACACTTTCAGGTAAGAATGGAGCTTCAGTTGGTGTGGGTGTTGGTGGCGCTGGTGGTGCGGGAGGTACATCTGCGGCAGTGACTAACACGGTTACTGGAAATGTGACGACAACTGGAGTGAATGGAGATGGCATCATCGCGCAATCGATTGGTGGCGGTGGTGGTAATGGGGGCGTCAATGTGACAGGAGTGATGACGCTCACTAAAGAAAACGGTGGAAGCATCGGAGTAGGTGTAGGTGGGTACGGTGGTACCGCAGCTGATGGCTCAACAGTATTTAACACCGTTACAGGTAACGTTGCTACTCAGAGTGATGACTCTACAGGTATTTTGGCACAATCGCTCGGTGGTGGCGGTGGTAGTGGTGGAGCCAACGTATCTGGCAATTTATCGCTTTCTGGCAAGTCTGGTGGGGCGATCGGAGTGGGCTTAGGTGGTTCTGGTGCTGGTGGTGGCAACGCGATGCGTGTGGACAACTATCTCACTGGCAATGTTCAGACTTATGGAGAGAATTCAGCAGCTGTGATTGCCCAGTCGATGGGTGGAGGTGGTGGTGTGGGCGCCACAAATGTGACTGGTCTTCTCTCTGTTTCTAAAGAGACAGCGGGGAATATTGGAGTAGGTATTGGTGGTGCTGGTGGAGGTGGTGGTAATGCCGGCGTCGTCTTTAATCAGGTTCAGGGACTCATCTCTACTGAGGGGAATGACTCAATGGGAGTTGTTGCTCAGTCAGCTGGTGGTGGTGGTGGTAATGGTGGTTTAAATGTCACAGGCAGTATCACAGCATCGGTTGGAAAAGATGGATCTACCGCTGGGAGTTTGGGTGTAGGTATTGGTGGTATGGGTGGTGGTGGAGGTAATGGTCTTGGGGTGACGAATAACTTTACTGGCACGGTGGCGACAGTGGGTAACAATTCTACTGCGATTCTGGGGCAGAGTTTAGGCGGCGGTGGCGGTAATGGTGGACTCAATGTCACGGGTTCCATCACTGCTTCTCTGAAAGGTAACAGTGGTTCACTCGGAGTCGGCATCGGAGGTTTCGGTGGCGGCGGTGGAGACGCAGGTGCTGTGAATAGCACTGTCGTGGTCAATCCAACAAGTGGTCTTATTTCTACCACTGGTGACGGCTCTATGGGGGTCGTGGCTCAGTCTCTCGGCGGAGGTGGAGGTAATGGTGGGTTGAATGTGACGGGTGCGCTCAATTATTCTGACGATGCTGGTGGCGCTGTCGGCTTTGGTCTTGGTGGTTTCGGAGGTTCAGGTGGTGATGCTGGCATCGTGAATCTCGACGTTTCGGGCAATGTTCTGACCACGGGATCTAACGCATCGGCTGTAATGGCTCAATCACTTGCTGGTGGTGGCGGCAATGGAGGTCTGAATGTGACTGGTGGTTTATCCTACACTTCTAACAAGAATAGCAGCGTTGCATCTATAGGCATTGGTGGTTTCGGTGGCGGCGGTGGTGACGCGAAGGATGTCAGGCTGAAGTTTAATGGACAGATCAACAACCCTTGGACTAACGGAACTGACCCAGACTCTGTAGCGAAGGGGTCGCATGGAGTGATAGCACAGTCACTTGGTGGTGGCGGCGGCAATGGCGGTTTGAATGTGGCAGGAGGCGTATCGTATTCCTCTCAGGGGGAGGGTAATGCTCTGGTTGTCGGGATTGGTGGTTTTGGTGGGACTGGAGGCAATGCTGGGAATGTTGGGGTAACTGTGGAGGGTAATAAGTCGATCACGGCTCATGGCGACAGCGCTTCTGCTATTTTTGCACAATCCCTTGGAGGAGGTGGTGGTAATGGAGGATTCAACGTTTCTGGTGGCTTTACATCGTCTGCACCTGTCATCTTTGGCTTAGGTGGATTAGGTGGGAACGCAGGAACAGCCGGCAATGTGAGTGTGGTGGCGAATGCAAATCTTTATGCCAATGGCACGGAAGTTCAGAATAGTGATCGCAGTTGGATTGAGAATACCATCAATGAGATCGGTGTGGGGCTTTCACTTGTAGATGAAGATGATGACCCTGATTTAGTTGGTCGTTCTACCGGCATCACCGCGCAGTCTATTGGCGGAGGCGGAGGTAATGGTGGCTTCAATGTGAGCGGGGGAGGAGCCTTTAACAGTAAAGATACTTCTTCATCACTTGTGTTTGGAGTTGGTGGTTTTGGCGGAGCTGCTGCGGTAAGTGGCGAGGTCACCGTTGATCATACAGGATCTATCACGACTGTGGGTGACTGGGGGCATGGTATTCTTGCTCAGTCGCTCGCTGGTGGTGGTGGTAATGGAGGCGTGAATGTGACTGCCAGTGCAAACTGGACCAGTAATCCTAACAATTCATCACAGGACTTCTCAATGGTTGGTGGGATTGGTGGATTTGGTGGAGCTGGAGCGGATTCGAAGAAGGTGGAGGTGACGTCGGTTGGCAATATCACGACTACGGGCTCTCACTCTCGTGGTATTTTGGCGCAATCCATCGGCGGTGGTGGTGGTACAGGTGGTCTGAATGTCACTTCTAACATCACCAAGAAGACATCTCCAATGACTTTGGGTATTGGTGGATTTGGTGGTGGTGGTGGCCATGCTGGGGATGTCACTGTAAATAGAGGAACCAGCGCGTCAGCGGCAGGATTGATTACCACGAATGGGACATCAGCACATGGTGTTGAGGCATCGAGTATCGGTGGTGGTGGTGGTAATGCTGGGGCTAACTTTAGTCTTTCATACAGTTCTGCTGGTAGTGGAGCTAACAAGAAGAAGAACAAGGAGTCTGAGCGAACAACACCGAAAAACACTGGGGTCGATGACAGCGTCATTGCTAATTACAATAATGTGTTAGACGAATTAGAAGGTCGCAACCAAGACACGAGTAGCACAGGGAAGAAAGCTTACGCAGCGCAGTTGATGATTGGTGGAGCAGGTGGAGTCCCTGGCAATGGGGGAATTGTAGATGTTAACCACTATGGTGACATCACGACGCTTGCGAGCAACAGCCATGGTATTTTAGCTCAATCCATCGGAGGTGGTGGAGGTAATGCCAATTTCAATGTTGCATATAATAGTGCCTCTAATGTGGATAAGAGCTTTGATATTGCGATCGGTGGAGCTACCGGCGACGGCGGTATCGGTGGAGTGGTAACAGTTGATCACTTAGGTGTGATCTCCACTACTGGAGACCAATCGGTAGGTGTATTTGGGCAGTCTGTTGGTGGAGGTGGCGGTAATGCCGGCATGGATATGGCTTCTACTTCCAACTCGGCAGGTAACTACTCAGTATCTCTAGGGCGTATGGGTGGCACTGGAGGTGCGGGTGGAAATGTGACGATTGTTAGTGATGGTGGCATTTTCACGACAGGTAAGGAGTCTCATGGAATTTTGGCCCAGAGTGTGGGCAATGGTGGTGGAAACAGCTCGTCAGTATCATTCAGTGGTTCTAAGGCTGGATCCAGTGACGATGAGCCTAACAAGAGTCTCAAGCTTGCAATTGGACTAGAAGGTGGAGTCGGTGGTGAAGCGGGTGTGGTGGATGTGGATGCATCTGGCCGCATTTCAACGACGGGTGAGAGTGCGCATGGGGTATTTGCGCAATCCGTTGGTGGAGGTGGTGGTAATGGTGGGAGTGCGACATTGGGGTCTAAGAGTCCTTGGGCAAGTGGGACTCAATCAATAGGTCTTGCTGTTGGAGGAACAGGAGGCACGGGAGGTAAAGGTGGTCTTGTGACATTAGTGACAGATGCGATTATCACCACTGAGGGTGAAGGAGCAGTGGGCGTTTTAGCTCAGTCTGTTGGTGGTGGTGGTGGTACAGGCGGCAAGTCAATGACGACTGGTAAACTCAAGAATAACGGAAATGTTTCTGTAAACATTGGGGGTGCTGGAGGCACAGGTTCCGAAGGTGGAGATGTGCAAGTGAATGCATCTGGAGTAATTGTGACTGATGGTGTGGGATCTCACGGTGTGCTGGCGCAGACTGTAGGCGGAGGTGGAGGTTTAGCTGGTATGACCATTGGAGCTCTCTACAACAAAGGTACGAATTCATCTACCAATGTTGATGTGAAGATTGGTGGAGCAGGCGGAGACTCTAACTCTAAATCTGGGGCGGTGACTTTGAACAATACAGGAGCGGTTGAAACATTTGAGGCAAGTTCTGTTGGATTGTTTGGTCAATCGATTGGTGGAGGTGGTGGTGATGCACGTTTGGTGACCTCGATTACTGTTGGTACTGGCGATGGCAAAGGAACTAACAACAATTTCTCATTGGCTGTAGGTGGTACCGGTGGTGAAGGTGGCACTGGTGGGGATGTGACAATCAACAACACAGATATCGGCTCTCTCAATAGTGGTTTAATTGTCACTCACGGGCATGGCAGTCACGGTATTGCTGGTATGAGTATCGGCGGCGGTGGCGGCGAAGGTAGTGCTGTAACCAATCTGAATAGAAGCAAAATGGATGGCACTACGCGTTCACTTTCCATTGGTGGATCTGGAGGCAAAGGGGGGACGAGTGGTACCGTTAACATCGATAACCAAGGGACGATTATTACCTTTGGAGATGCTGCGCACGGTATCCTAGCTCAGAGTGTCGGAGGCGGTGGCGGCAATGCTGGTGATGTGATTACGATCAATAGCAGACCTGAGGGGCAGACCGCCCAGGCCATTTCGATTGGTGGTAAAGGAGGTAATGGGAATACTGCGGGCAATGTGAATGTGCTCAATAGTGGTAGTATTAACACAAAGGGTAAGGCGTCTTATGGTATTTTAGCTCAGAGTGTCGGAGGCGGTGGAGGCAATGGCTCGATTGCCATTGCTAATCCTAAGAGTGCAGCAAAGACACTGAGTGGTGGTAGCATGCTTAATTCACTGTCTTTAGGTGGGTTTGCTGGTACAGGTGACGATAGTGGTGATGTCTACGTCAAGCATGATGGCACCATCACGGTAGAAGGTGATAACAGTTACGGTATTTACGCTCAGTCAGTCGGCGGAGGTGGTGGTAGCATCGGAGCTTCTATTGGAAGTCCAGCAAGCAGCCTTGCCGCCACAGGTTTACAATTGACCGTGGGCGCTTTACAGAGCCAGGGGCAGGCAGGCAAGGTGACCTTGGATGTGACTGGAGATATTTTTGTAACGGGTACTAACAGCCAAGCAATTTTCCAACAGACCGTAAATGGTGGTGGTGGTGATGTGAATACCTTCATGGATTTGACAGATTCAGCGGCGGCGTTTTCTGAGGACAGCGTAGACGCTCCTGACAATCTATCAGTAGTGGAGCATTTCACTAGCATGGCAACTGACATAGTGCTCGACTTGGGTGGTCAAGAAGTTCTCGATGCCAAGGCGGATGCGGTGGAGTATGTTCAGAATGGTAACATCTTGAACTTTGGTGATTCCTCATCAGGTAATACCGTACAGACGGTTGGTGGTGGTGGTGGTCAGTCCTACATTGATCTGACTCATTATGAGGGGCAGCAGGTAGACAGTTCTTCAAGTTTAGGTGGGAGTGATTCAACTAACAGCTCTGGTGGTGACATTATGGGGCAACGCTCAGGAAACGTAACGGTTGTGGGTGACGGCAGTGTTGGCTCAAACGAGCAATCGATTGGTGGTGGCGGTGGTATGTCTGCGGTTGTATTCAAAGCGCAGGCTGTGCCAGGGGGGGGTGTTTCAGTAGACCCGATTGTGAGTTTGGATTCCAGCTTTGGATTGCTTCCATTGGCAGTACCAGTGCCTAGTGGTGTCACAAGCCTAACGACCCAACTTGGTGCCAGTGGAGGTTCAGGCAACGATGGAGGAGCGATTGTATCAACGATGGCAGGTGATGTGACCACAAGTGGGGACCGCTCACCTGGTATTATTCGCCAGAGCATTGGTGCTGGTGGCGGTATACAACAGATTGCTGGTGCGGGAGAAATTGTTACGACGCTTGGAGGAGTAGCAGGAGCCAGTGGGAATGGTGGCAGTATCAGTCTAACAAATGTAGGAAATGTTGTCTCTGATGGGATGAACTCGCACGGTATTGTGCTTCAATCCATTGGTGGTGGTGGTGGGCTTCAGCTATCTGATTCTACGGCAGATCAAGTTCAGTTGAGCTTGAGTACTGACAATTCTGGCAATGGTGGAGGGATTTCTCTCGACCAGACTGGTGATGTGATTGTTACGGCAGACGGAGCATATGGGGTCTTGGTACAGAGCCTAGGTGGTGGTGGTGGTGCAGTAGATCGCGTTTTTGCTGGCAGTGCTGGAGGTTCAGGTACATCAGGAGCAGTGGCCTTGAACTTGAAGGGGGATGTTGTGGCATCAGGTTCTGGAGCTGTGGCTGTATTTGCTCAATCTCAAGCGGCAGATGGCCAAGGCGACATCATGATTGAGTTGCCGACAGGTAAGATGATCGCAGCTGGAGCGGGAGGTACTGCCGTATGGATGTCAGGCGGTGCAGAGAATAGCTTTGTGAGCCGAGGGGCATTGTTTACTGACGACGGTCTTGCCGGATCAGTGATTAGGGGTGAAGACGGTAATGATCGGATAGAGAGTTACGATACCTTCTTGGGACAATTTGATTTAGGTTCGGGAGCCAACCAATTCACCAACCACGAAGGAGGCACCTTTATTCCTGGTCAGGAATTGAGTTTGGGAGATGCGGCCAATCAATTGTTCAACAATGGAGAAATAATGATCGGTGGGATGAATAACGCTCAGAGAACGAACCTCAGTGGTGGTTTTGTTCAAGGGGCGACAGGGGTTAATTACACTGAGTTAGATTTTGCCGGTCCCGGGGCTGGTGTGATTGACCAGGTGTATGCCACAGGGAGTTCTTCACTAGGTGGTGAGATGGTACTCACCTTGCTCAACCCACAACTCGTTCCTTCAGGTTCTTTCAGTCAGGTGTTACTTGAGAGTGCTGGTGGAGTGGAAAACAACGGAATGGTACTCACAACTGCCCCCTCTGTGGTCGTGACCTATGATCTCACCTATCCGACCGCGAATGCAGCCGTTTTGAATTACAAGGTAGATTTCTCACCTGACGATCAGGGGCCATTGGGGCCCAACCTTCAGGCTGTGGGTGACTACTTTAACAGAGTGCAAGCGGCAGGAAGTTCGCCTGACTTAGCGGACACTGTGATTAAGTTACTTTATGACCCTAATCTTGCAGCGTATAAAGAAAGCCTCTCGCAGATGAGCCCAGACTTCTATGGTGAACTGCAGGCTAACATGATTCGCAGCAGTGAGCGCTTTGGTCATTTATTAGTCGATGGTGGGGACCACCGCATTTTCCAACACGACCGATACCTCTGGGTGAACTATGAGAATGAGAGTACCCAGCATAAGGCTTACGATGATTATAAAGAGGCAAATGGTCAGACTAACAAAGTGGCTTTCGGTGTTCAGCAAAGCATGAAAGATGGCTGGATTGGGGGCTTAGGTATCTCGATTGAGGATCACAAGGACAATGGCTATGGCGACCGCTGGCAAGCGGATGGCGAAACCCATCATGTCGGTTTGATAGCGAAGAAGTACTACGATCGTAATATCGAGTTTGCTTCGGCATTGACCTATGGTTGGGGGAATTCTGATGTGACGCGTTATGGTGGTGTAACCCAGCCCTTTACGACTAATGCGAGGAGAGACTTACGCAGTTTTTCAGGTATGTTGCGTGTGGCACAGTTGCAGGATCAGGTATGGGGTGGCTACCTTCGTCCTATGGCAGCACTGGGATTCACTCATCTCAGAGGTGACGGTGTCACAGAGAATGGAGCTGGCCCTATCAGCCTGACCATTCAGGAGAGTGAGCAGACGCATGTGTGGTCAAGATTAGGCCTAGAACTGGGGCGAGTCTTTGACATTCCATCTGATTTCAGGCTTCAAGTAAGTGGGAAGCTTGGTTTCCAATATTATATCACAGATGGAGCAACAGATGTGTATTCTGGCTTATTAGGCGCGCCTGTAGGGATCTCTCCAATGCGGGTTGGAATTGATCTTAACGACACCCATGGATTTGGTTCATTAGGCCTTCAGCTCATCAATAGCAAAGAATACGCGATCGGCGTCGAGTACGGAACGATACTTCACAAATACTCCCGTCTTGATCGATGGGACGTTGGTGTTAGAATACCTTTCTAACGAACTCATAGTTAGACCATATGAAAATGGCGGGGCTTAGGCTCCGCCATTTTTATTATGTGAATGTGGTGTAGGGTTATGAGGGGGGAGGGATAGTGGGAAATACTTGCACAGCAATATGAGGGGAGGTATTGAATGGAGTGGAATGGGAAGTTTTCACCATGAGCATGATGCGACGGCTAGTTTGAAGTGGGTCTTCTTTCTGAATTTGGCGTTTACACTTGTTGAGGTAGCGGGGGGGCTATGGACCAACAGCATTGCGATACTGACGGATGCTGTTCATGATTTTGGTGACTGTGTCTCGTTGGCTGTGGCTTGGTATTTGCAGAAGCTTTCGACTAAGGAGGCAGATGGGGTGTTTACTTACGGTTACCGTCGTTTTTCTATGTTGGGATCGTTGGTAACTGGAGGGGTGTTAGTGATGGGATTGTTTTTTGTTTTATTTGGGGCTGCACAGCGTCTTGCTGAACCAGAGCCTGTGCATGCGCCTGGGATGTTAGCGATGGCAGTGTTGGGCATTTTGTTTAATGGTTTAGCGGTATGGAAGTTAAGCCATGGCAAGAGCATGAATGAGCGCGTGGTACGCTGGCATTTGTTTGAGGATGTGTTGGGGTGGGTAGCGGTGTTAATTGGCGCGGGGATTTTGATGATCTGGGATTTGCCTATCATCGACCCCTACTTTCGATTTTTCTCTCACTCTTCATATTGTGGAATGTGGTCAGGAACATGAAGGTGAGCTTGGCATATTTCCTACAGCAATCTCCACGTGGGTTTGATCTGGATTCATTCACGCGGCGTCTGCTCGCAATTGAGGGGGTATTGAGTGCGCACCATACGCATTGTTGGACCTTGGAGGGCGAGCATCATGTTTTTAGCACACACATCGTGATGGATAGGCGGAGTAGCCGTTCTGAGATCTATCAGGCGAAGATTAGAATTAGGGATTTATTAGCGGGTGGCTCATTTGAGCATATCACTATAGATGTAGAGCTTGAGGGGGAGCAGTGTTTGTTAGATTGTGAGGAAAAGTAAAATTGTATCGCACAATACAGAAGGAAGGTGTAGAGGAGGTGAGACATGGATCAAGCGACATCAAAAGAGTACGCGGTATTTCAGCGTGCGTATGATTTTTTTAATAAGGAGCTTTTTGCAGGGGAATTGCCTGGGGTATTGATCACTTTGCAGCGGAAGTCGCACAATGTGGGGATGTACCGGCGTGGAAGTTTCAAGGATCGCTCTGACTTGACCCAGGTAGTGGACGAGATAGCGATCAATCCTGATGCCTACGTTAATTTATCAGATGTTGAGATTTGGCAGGCATTGGTTCACGAGATGTGCCATCAGTGGCAATTTCATTTTGGTAAGCCATCGCGCAAGAGCTATCACAACCGAGAGTGGGCCAATAAAATGGAGTCAATCGGCCTCATCCCATCCTCAACTGGTAAACCTGGTGGAGCACGTATTGGGCAAACTATGTTCGACTATGTCGATGAAGCGGGGAGGTTTAGAGAGTGTGTTCAAGCTCTGCGGAAACAAGGAGTGGTATTGAACCTTCAATCTAGTGATGAAAATGCGCAAGTGAGCCGTTCTGCCGAAGCACAAAAGCACGAAGCTCAAATGCGACAGGCTGGGGTAAAAAAGAACCGCTCTAATAGGGTGAAGTACAGTTGTCCTCAGTGTCAGGTCAATGCTTGGGGGAAACCTGAGTTACATTTGATATGTGGTGATTGTCAGTGCCGTCTCGAGCCAGTTTGAGGAATTTGGCATGTAGATAATGGGGGGAGTAGAATGCGTGCCGGAGCGGTGGCTCAATGGTGCGTTCAGACTATTGCTCGACTAGGTGTTGGATGGCGCTAAGTTGTTCAGGGGTGGCCATTTTTTGTTTCTCGCTAATTGGGAGCGTCGCTTGAGCTAGAGCTTTGTAGAGTGTGTTGATTTGCGGTGAGTGGGTTTGTAGTGCCTGAATATGTTGGGTGACACATTGTACGTCACCTCTGGAGATGGGGCCAGTGAGTGAGGTCTCAGCGTCGGTTCTGAAAAAGTTATCGAGAGTTTTGCGGACAATGGGTTCGAGTAACTTGTTGGCATTGGTGTGACTGAACCCTGAGGTTTCGAGCAGGTTCTTACTCGTCTCAAGCAGGGTTGTTAGATAATTACAGGCAAAGACACTTGCGCTATGGTAGAGCGCTTTGTGTTCTTTATGAATTTCGACACACTGGCAGCCAATGGCTTCAAAGAGTGGCTGTAGTCTTTTATAGCCAGAGCCTTCAGCGCCACAGTAGGAACCTTGCAATTGCGAGATAGAGGTGAATGGGTGAGCGAAGCTCATGATTGGATGCATACTTGCGGTGAGTGCACCTTGAGCTGCGCAGGCATCGAGTAGATCTGAGCTCAATGCTCCGCTGCAATGGAAAACGGTGTCCTTCTGGCGTATGTGTTTGGAGGCAGCTAGTGTTTGGGCCATGTGGGCAATTTGATCATCGGGGCAAGCGAGTAGCCATAGTTCGGCAGCAGGCATGCTTGAAAGCTGCGTATGGAGTGTGCCTGCACCAATGTGGTCGATGGCTCTATGGGAACTTGCCTCAGAGCGATTTAAGATGGCTCCGATCTCAAGTATTTGTTGTGCATGCCAGAGGCGTGCGAGGGATTGGCCAAGTTTACCTGCACCGATAATGTTGAGCGTTTGCATAATGGATGTTATATCATCTTACCAGAGATTCGGTGCGTCTAAGGCTGGAACACATCTTATGGGGCTGGGTGCGGGCAATATGTTAGAATCAGCTAGAGGTAATGCCAACCAGCCAGATGGATAGTTGAGTGGGTATGCGGGAAGGTATTGGGCTGCGACTTGTTCTCGAAAGCCAAAGCGGCAATAATATTTGGGATCTCCGTATACAAAGAGAAGAGGGGCAGATAATTCTGTGAGTTGGGCAATGCCCTGTTTGATGAGTTGGGAACCCAGTCCCTGCTTTTGGTTGTGTGGCTGGACAGCCAAGGGGGCGAGGATGTAGCCGAGAAGGTCGAGTGAGGATTTGGCAAAGACTGGGCTGAATGAGACATGCGCCAGAATTTGTTGTGCTTCCTCAGCGACGAGATGTAGAGATGCCGGAGTGCTAGGCTCTTTTATGAGTCGGCAAGCGAGCTGGGCGACAGACGCAGCTTCTTCTTTTGGAAAGGCATTTAGATGAAGATCGTGGATTGAGGGGGCGTCTAGAGGCTGAGCGCTTCGTATTTGCATGGGGTGTGAATGGGTGAATTGTCTGAACTTAGTCTAGATTTTTTGAAATTACCAATCTTTGCGCAGTGGGGCTTGAGAGGTCTCTCTGTTAGCTTGGTTGTTTTACAGTGTTAGTTTTGAGTGAACTGCCGTTTGTGGAAGTGAGTAGTAAGAGGGGGCGAAGCTTGGTCGAAGGGGTGACAGCAATGGATGCACAGGGGCATAAGTCTCAAATAGAGGAATAGACTGCTTCATTGGGCTGATGAATCAAATAACAATGAGGGGAGGTGCAAGCTATGGGAGCAACTTGGCAGAGGGGGGGATTATAGTCGCTGTGCTCCTGATCTGCAGATTGCAAAATGCACCTCTGCATTTTGGTTGGGTAAGGCGTGATACACGCACAGCAGTCGAACTGCGTTCTCATCGCCACCTGCATAAATAAAAAAAGCCATCTGATATAGATGGCATATTTTTTAATGGCAGAGGGGGTGGGATTGTTCAGCTCCCGCATGTGCTGAAGCTGTGACCTGCGGGATGTGTTGCTATGCAACAGAGTTTTGTCTCGTTCACTCGCAGAGCTCGTTCACTTTGAGCAGTCGAACCCACTTTTAAATTCCCATTTGTTCATGGTGAGCCCGTAATCCCAACCATCCAGCTGTAAAACATAAAAGCCCCAGTGAACTGGAGCTTTATTTGTTTTAAATGGCAGAGGGGGTGGGATTCGAACCCACGAAGGCTTTAACACCTTGCCGGTTTTCAAGACCGGTGCATTCAACCGCTCTGCCACCCCTCCGTGTGCAATTTGGCTGTGCAGGGAAGAAAGACTAATGACGGATGTTTTGCAAGTAAACAGTGGTCTTTTTTTCACTTTTTTTATAAGTGATTCAGCATGAAAGTGCTTGTTGCGTGCGATAAATTTAAAGGATCAATGACGGCTGTAGAAGCGTGTGAAGCTATAGCAAATGGTTTGTGGGAGGGCTGCCCTGGAGTTGAGGTGGAGCAGGCTCCTATAGCAGATGGGGGGGAGGGGTTTACGCAAGCGGTATACGATGCTCTTGGTGGTGAGTGGGTTGTGTGTGAAACGCTCGACGCCATAGGTAGAAAGTGTGAGGCCCGTTACCTCGTAGTTGGGGACACAGCAGTCATGGAAATGGCAGCTGCTTGTGGTTTGGAGATGATAGAAAAAGAGTTGAGAGAGCCTGAGTATGCGAACACAGCAGGCGTTGGAATTATGATACGCGATGCAGTTAATAGCCACGGGGTGAAGCGGATTGTACTAGGATTAGGTGGCAGTGCTACGAATGATGCCGGGGCTGGAATGGCTGTAGAGCTCGGGGCTCAGTTTTATGATGCTGGGGGAAATCCTTTGATGCCCGTGCCTGCAGAATTGGAGCGCGCGAAGTCGGCGGATTTGAGCCAGTTGATTAGGTTACCTGAGGTGGTGGTAGCATGTGATGTGCGCAATCCGTTGTTAGGGGAAAATGGTGCGAGTGCCATCTACGGGCCTCAGAAGGGTGTGGAGGATGTTGGACGTATGGATGCGATTTTGAGGACCATTATGGAGGTTAGTGGTGGTGAAGAGGTGGCTGAAGTGGAGGGGGCTGGAGCAGCGGGTGGATTGGGATTTGGATTATTACATTTTGCTGGGGGGAAATTGGTGAATGGATTTGATTGGTTAGCTAATGAGTTGCAACTCGCACAACGTATTGCGGCTGTTGATTTGGTGATCACTGGTGAAGGGAGTCTGGATGCGCAGACCGCGGAGGGGAAAGGGCCAGCAGGGGTGGCTTTGATGGCGAAGGCATCAGGTAAGCCAGTGGTGGCGATGGCTGGCAGAATAGAGGATGGAGCGGAGGAGGCGTTTGACCGTCACTATGCATTATCACGGCTGGGATTACCGCTGGATGAATGTATTGCTAGAGGCAAGGTGCTACTTAAGAACGTGGCTCGGGAAGAGGCTGAAAAATGGTAATGAAGCAAGAGGGTAACTCGCTGAATTGGGGGTTGCTATCGTGACTTGAGGGGGGTAGACAGTGGCCATGGCTAACAAGGTAGTAGTTTTATTTTCAGGACAAGGAGCCCAGAAAGTGGGCATGGGTAAGGATCTCGTAGAGGCTTTTCCAGCTGCTAGAGCTCTTTTTGAGAAAGCTGATGCTGCGCTTGGTCGTTCTTTGAGCGCAGTGATGTTTGAGGGACCCGATGAAGAGCTCACTCGCACAGGTAACTGTCAGCCAGCGCTCTATTTGCATGGCTTGGCATGTTTGGCGGTATTGAAAGAGAAGCTTCCTGAAATAGAGATCGTGACGGCAGCTGGGCTTTCACTTGGAGAATTTACGGCACACGCAGCGGCGGGCACATTTTCTTTTGAGGATGGACTTAAGGTGGTGGAGCAACGCGGTGCATTTATGGAGGAGGCATGTAATGCCACTGAAGGTGGGATGGCTGCCATGATTGGTGGTAGTGAAGAGGCTGTTGAGAAGTTGGCTGCGGAGGCTGATATTGATGTAGCGAACTTCAATGCTCCTGGACAAATTGTGGTGTCAGGCTCTGTTGAGGGTGTGGATAAGGCAGTGGCGGGAGCGAAGGAAGGTGGGATTCGCATGGCGAAGAAGCTCAAAGTGGCTGGTGCGTACCACTCACGTCTGATGCAATCCGCTCAGGACAAGTTGGCGCCGGTGTTGGCTGAGACTGCGATTAGCATGCCGAGCATTCCGGTGTACTCAAACTACAAGGCGACAGCAGTTGCCGATGAGGCAGAGATCCGAGAAACTTTAGAAAAGCAGGTGACTGGTTCCGTACGTTGGACTGAGAGCATGCAGGCAGTGATTGCTGAAGGGAATACGACATTCATTGAACTGGGACCAGGTAAGGTACTTGCTGGTTTGATGGGGCGCATTGACAAGTCAGCGACTGTGTATTCAGTGGATGATGTGGCTTCTCTTGAAGAGGCTGTAACAGCATTAAGCTAAGCTATTGATTTTTTCTATGAGCGTCTCATCCCTAGTGGGGTGAGACGCTTTTTTTGTGGTGGGTAGAGGCACTCGCCCTTGTGAGAGGGGGGAGCGTGTGGGGTCGTCTCATCAGGAGACAAGTTGTTTCTCAGCTTACATCAGGGTAGTGTCAGGCTATGCAATATTTCATGCTAGCAAGACTGATAGGAATGGGCATCGCCATGGTAAGCATGGTGAGTGCGGCAGATCGACCGAATATTGTTTTGGTGATGACTGATGATCAAGGTTATGGAGATTTTGGAGCAACTGGGAATGCATTGATCAAGACGCCTGAGCTAGATGCGATGGCTCAGCGTAGTGCTAGTTGGGAGGAATTTTATGTGAGCCCAGTGTGTTCTCCGACTCGGGCATGTTTGATGACAGGGCGCTACAATCACCGCACTAAGTGTATTGATACTTTCCTCGGGCGTTCAATGATGGCTAGTGACGAAGTGACATTGGCTGAGGTGCTTCAGGATAATGGATATGCAACGGGCATATTTGGCAAGTGGCACCTTGGTGACAATTACCCCATGCGACCTAGCGACCAAGGGTTTAGTTATTCATTGATTCATAAGGGGGGAGGTTTGGGGCAACCTGCTGATCCAAGAGATAACAAGGCTCGCTACACGAATGCGCTTTTGTTTGAAAATGACAGGGAGGTGGAGACCGAAGGTTATAGTACGGATGTTTTTTTTGACCACAGTTTTGAGTTCATGGAGCAAAGCAAGAAGGCCGGTAAGCCATTTTTTGCGTATGTCTCTTTGAATGCACCGCACTCGCCATTTCATGATGTTCCACAAGGGCTTTATGAAAAGTACCAGAAGGTAGACTTTAGTCCGATCATGGTGCTTGATGAGGGGAAGGATCAAGCGAAAGAGAATGATAAGTTAGCCCGCATTGCGGCGATGATTACCAACATCGACGACAATATGGGGAAGCTTTTTAAGAAGCTTTCAGATATGGGCTTGAGTGATGACACGATTGTCATTTTCTTGACGGACAATGGTCCTAACACTCGGAGGTTTGTGGGACCTTTTCGTGGAAAGAAGTCAGAGCTTTATGAAGGGGGGGTACGAACACCCCTGTGGATTCAATGGCCTAAAGTTCTGAAGCCAGGGAGTCAGATTAAGAAGTCAGTGGCGGCCCACATTGACTTGATGCCAACATTGTTAGATGCCTGTGGTGTGAAAGAAGTTCCCAATGGGATGGATGGTCGTTCGGTATTAGAAAAGTTGAAGAACCCTGAGGTGGAGTTAGAGCAACGACCGATTGTGATTCAGTATCATCGGGGCGATGAGATCAGCAAGTACCACAGTTGCATGGTGCGTTTAGGTAAGTGGAAATTGGTGCACCCGAGTGGGACTCAGAAGACGAAATTTGAGGGGGAGCCGAAGTGGGAATTGTATGATTTGGCCGCTGACCCAGGGGAGACGAAGGACTTGATTGGTGTGGAGAAAGAGGTCGCGGCAACATTGATTGCTCGATACGAGTCTTGGTATAAAGATGTGAGTGGTGCTCGTGCTGATCAACCTGGCCCCCCCTACATTGTGGTGGAAAAGGATAAGGAGAATCCATCTGTCTTGACCTGGCAGGACATGATTGAGGGTACTTGGCGCCCGAACAAGGTAGGTTACTATAAGGTAGAGTTTACCCAAGATGGTCGCTATGACATCCGTTGTGAGGCGGCATTAGGCTACAAGCTTAAGAAGGATGAGAAGTGGACAGCGAAACTGGAGCTTGGAGGGAAGGAATATTCTACTCCCTTCAATCCAGAGACAGGCATCGGTGTGTTTGAGGCTCTGAGCATTCCAGCTGGGCGATACACATTGAAGACAAAGATCGTGTCAGAGGGGGGAGAAGAATGGGTGGTTTACCATACACGTATTCTTCATCGATAGGCTAGCATCAGACATTTTGCGGTACCGATGGATTGGTGCCGGGATTTGTAGAGGCATGTTCTCAGGTATCTGGGAACGTGTCTTTTTTTGAATCTTGGATAGAGAATGAGGGGAGTGAGCGTAATGGAGCGGGACGGCCAGCTACAGAGATTCTATGGTTTTTTCGATCAAACTAGGGGAGAAGACGCTCTCATTGGTGGAATCTATGATCGACTGCGCGGTCATGAGGAAGTTAGATGCTTACCTCGAAATACGATATTATGAAAACGAAGATACTCACATACGTGGCGACGGCAGCCATGGGCTTGGTGGCAAATGCTGAGCAGAAGCGCCCGAACATTCTATTTCTCTTTTCTGATGACCATGCTCTCAATGCGATTTCATCTTATGGGGGGCCATTGAAAGACATCGCTCCGACACCTCACATTGATAGTTTGGCGCAAGAGGGGGCACTTTTTGAGAATTCTTTTTGTGCGAACTCGATATGCGGTCCATCGAGAGCCTGTATTTTGACTGGTAAGCACAGTCATAAGAATGGCTTCATGCGCAATACTGGGAAGGGGTTTGATCAAAGCCAGTGGACAGTGGCCAAGGCACTCAAGGGAGCGGGCTACACCACTGCGGTGATTGGAAAATGGCATTTGAAGACGCACCCAGTAGCCTTCGATTACTGGGAGGTTCTACCTGGGCAGGGGAGCTATTATAACCCTGTGTTCATTCAGATGGATGGTTCAAAGAAACGCTTTGAAGGCTACGCTACAGACATCACGACGGATAAGGCCATCAATTGGTTAGAGAAACGCGACAAGACCAAGCCCTTCTTTTTAATGTGTCAGCACAAGGCGCCGCACCGAACCTTTGCACCGGCCTTGCGTCATCTCAATGCATTTGATGGGGTAGAGATTCCTGAACCTCGGACACTTTTTGACGATTATAAGAATCGCAGTATCACCTTGCCAAAGAATGAGATGGAGATCGACCGTCACATGTGGTGGGTCTACGATCTAAAAGTTCGTCAGGAAGAAATGGATGGTCAGAAGCTTCCTGGCATCATGGGACGTCCAGTGGAATACAACCGCATGACTCCACTTCAGAAGAAGCAATGGGATGCCTATTATGGACCGTTGAACAAGAAGTTCATTGCTGATTTTAAGGCTGGTAAGTTGAGTCACGAAGATGTCGTGAAATGGAAATATCAGAGATACATTCGAAATTACCTAGGTACCGTAAAGGCGGTCGATGAGAATATCGGAAGAATGTTAGATTACCTGAAGGTCAATGGTTTGGATGAAAACACGATTGTTATTTATTCATCCGACCAAGGGTTCTATTTGGGTGAGCACGGATGGTACGACAAGCGCTGGATGTTTGAGGAATCGTTCAAGATGCCATTTTTGATTAAGTGGCCAGGTGTGATTAAGCCAGGATCTCGACCGAAAGATCTCATTCAGAATATCGATTACGCACCGACATGGTTAGAGATGGCAGGTGTGGAGGTTCCAGACGATGTGCAAGGTCGTTCGATAGTGCCTTTATTGAAGGGCAAAGTAGATGACTGGAGGGAGTCGGTATACTATGCCTATTACGAGATTGGTGAGCATGCTGTGCCTCAGCATTATGGTGTGCGGACTAAAACTCATAAGCTATTTTATCTGCCTGCGACTCAAGAATGGCAGATGTTTGATTTGGTGAAAGACCCAGAGGAAATGGTTAGTGTGTATGAGAACCCTGAGTATTCGAAGGTTAGGGAGGAACTTACGCAGGAGTACTATCGTCTCCGCGCATACTATGAGGCTCCTAGCTACGAGGAGTATGCACCTAAAAAGAAAAAATAGAAACTCGTGATGATGCGCCTTCGTTCTTTTATAAAACCAACAGGAATTGTCTCCGTATTCGGTAGTTTATTGTTATTACCGCTGCAGGCTGAGGATCAAAAGACTCAGTACAACGTGCTGTTTATGATCGCGGATGATCTAACAGCTACGGCTCTTTCTTGTTATGAGAACAAGGCGTGTCAGACACCCAACATTGATAAATTGGCAAGTGCGGGGACACGTTTCACCCATGCATATTGTCAATTTCCCGTATGCGGGCCATCGCGTGCATCTTTCATGAGTGGCTACTACCCCCATGCTACGAAGACCTTTGGTTACACGAGTGGCCGTAAGGCAATCGGTGCTGAACGTGCGACTTGGAGTCAACATTTCAAGAATCACGGTTATCAGGCGACAAGGGTCAGCAAGATATTTCACATGGGCGTTCCTGGGGATATTGAGAGGGGGACGAATGGAGCTGATGATGTTGCGTCCTGGTCCGAGCGTTTCAATAGTCAAGGGCCTGAGGTGTTTTGTCCGGGGAAAGCTGTCTTGTTACAAGGGAATCCTGATGGGACAAAAAAAGTGCGCGGCGGGAACACGCTAGAGTACAACATTGCTGAAGGGGATGACTTGGTACATTCAGATGGGAAGACTGCAGCCAAAGCGGTTGAGTTGATTGCACAATACAAAAATCAACCCTTCTTTTTAGCCGTTGGATTTGTAAGGCCTCACGTTCCATTTGTGGCACCGGCAAAGTACTATGATGCGTATCCATTTGATCGAGTGCAACTACCTGAGAGTGTGGATGGAGATTGGGAGGACATTCCGAAGGCTGGAATTAATTATCGGACAAGCCCTGGGATGCAGTTAGATGACAGGATGAAGCGTGAGGGGATTGGTGCATATTATGCGTCTGTGAGTTATATGGATGCACAATTGGGTAAGGTGATGGATGCCTTAGAGAAGAATGGTTTATCGGACAATACGATTGTTATTTTCACTAGTGATCATGGCTTTCACCTCAATGAGCACGACTTTTGGATGAAAGTTGGTTTGATGGAAGAATCGTCACGAGTACCGCTTATTATTAAGGTTCCGGGGCAGAAGCCAGCAGTATGTCATTCCTTCGCCGAGTTACTGGATCTTTATCCGACAGTGTCTGAGTTGTGCGGACTTCCTGTACCTGAGCACATTCAAGGGAAGTCACTCAAGCCCGTGTTTGAGGATCCTACATTTAGTGTGCGTGACTTTGCATTCAGCGTGAATGGGAAGTCATTGTTAGTTCGCAACAAGAAATGGGCGTATATCCAGCATGGTGAAGATGCATCGTTAGGGATGCAGCTTTACGATATGGAGAATGATCCAAAGCAATTTACTAACTTAGCGCAGCAGGAAGGTTTCAAGGCGACTGTGGCGCAATTACAGGGGGTCTTGAAAGCAAAGTTGGAAGAGGTGCGCAGCAACGACCTTGGGATTGATTATACGCCTAGGAAGAAAAAGCGTAAGAAGTAAGATTTATCGAGATCAAAGCAAACGCCCTGAAGGTAGACACTTCAGGGCGTTTTACTATCTGTGAATGGTTATAGAATCACGAAGTATTATGAGGTAAGGGAATCGAGGGCTGTTCTCATGAGCGAGAGTGCTGTATCGACTTCTTCGGCTGAGACATTGAGCGGCGGAAGCCATCTGACGACTTCAGCACCTGCGGGCACTGTGAGTAAGCCAAGTTCGGTAAGTTTCAAGACGAGGGCTAAGGCAGGAGTGACGCCTTCAGCGGTGTTTATGCTATCGGCATTGAGTGCAATTCCTAGCATGAGGCCTTTACCTCTCACCTCACTAATCGCTGGGTGGTTCCATGTGTTCAGGGTGTCGCGAACCTGTTGTTCACGTTCAATGACATTTTTGTTGAGTTCGGCTTCTTTGATTTCACGGAGCACTGCGAGTGAGGCTGCGCAGGCTAGGGGATTTCCGCCGTAAGTCGAGCCGTGCGTTCTGGGGCCGAGTTGGCTGCTCAACGTTAGCTGTGGGGCAATTTCTCTATCTGAAACCCAGAAGGCACCGATGGGAAAACCACCGCCCATGCCTTTGGCCCATGAAATGGCATCTGGTTGGATTTCAGGTGCGATTGCTCTCCATGCCATGTCGTGGCCGAGTCTGCCGAATCCGGCTTGGACTTCATCGAACATGAGTAGAAGGTCATGGTCGATGCAGAGGGCTTGGAGGCCACGGAGGAAGTCAGCTGTAGCACTGAAGATGCCGCCTTCTCCTTGGATGGGTTCGAGGAGGATGGCAGCGGTTTTGTCAGTAATTTGTGCTTTGACTGAATCGAGGTCGTTATAGGTGGCATAGTTGACACCGGGGAGGATAGGAGCGAAGCCCTCCTGAATAGCGTCTTGTCCAGTGGCTGTCAGTGTTCCCATGGTTCTGCCATGGAATGAATTTCTGAAAGTGATTACTTCGTGTCTTGCTGAGCCATCTGGAGCTGGTCTGGCATTACCAAATTTACGAGCGAGTTTGATGAGCCCTTCATTGGCCTCGGCACCAGAATTTGAGAAGAAGACCTTACCTGGAATTTTGACGAAGTCATCGACGATTGTTTTGGCGAGCTCGGCTTGTTGAGGGATTTCGTAGAGGTTTGAGCAATGCATGAGTGTGCTTGCTTGTGCTTTGATCGCCTCAACGAGTCGTGGGTGGCAATGGCCGATAGAGCAGACCGCAATGCCGGTGCAGAAGTCTAGGTATTTCTTACCTTGGTTGTCCCATAGCCATGAGCCTTGGGCTTTCTCGGGGACGAGTGGAAACCTGCCGTATGTAGGAAGGACGTATTGAGTGAATGTGTCATGAACAGACATCGGAATAAAATAGTAAAGTGTTTGGGGTTGTTTGTGTGCTAGCGTCGGTAGCTAGCCATGTTTGTTAGGCCACTTGGAATAAACTGCATTATGCACCAGCAGTAGTCAGGGATAATCTGAGAAATGGTGCCCATGTAGTCATTCGGACCGAGGTGGTATTAAAACATGTCAGGGGTGATGATATGTTTACCACCACAGCGCGGGCATGTGATTTCGAGAGCATCATCATCCTGGAAAAGAGCTTCGGCATTCCCTTTGAATTGGGCGAGGGAGGGTAGGAACTTTTCAGGTGAGCAACCACAATGGAAGCGAAACTTACGGGTTTCGAGGAGTTTAGTGGGCTCCGTCTCTGTGAGTTTTTCGACATCTTCTGTGGTGAGGTTTTCTAGCCATTCGAGATCGCAATCTGGTTGTGCTGCAATGAGGACAAAGTTTTCGTCTGCGAGTTTGAATGCGCGAGCTGGGCGTTGTTCACTTTGGGAGTAGTAGCTCTCGATCCAGTGGACTGGGTCATTGTCTTCGAGTTCGATGGTGGAGCGTCGTGCTTCTTTACCGTCAACGACTGTTTGGCTGTAGAGGAGATTTCGGTCACCTTCTTTGACGCCTTCGGTGAAGAGGTGTCCAGTAATGCTTTCGTGGACTGAGCTCCCAGTGGCGAAGAAATTAACACGCGGGGCACGCAGGTTGACGGTCCAAGCAACGGTTTCGGCCCATGGGCGCGCGGTGAGGTGGAGTGTCAGGAATGCGAGCTTTTCTTTGATGATGGTATCGAGCTGTTCTTTATGACGCAGCTTGTTTTCCATGAGGTGGATATAGTAGTCCGTGTAGATGGGAGTGAACTGTCCACGCAGCATGAGAGCATTTCTGCCGCGTACGAAAATGGACTCAACTTTGGTGAAATCTTCTACTGTTTCCATGGTGGTGGTGTGCTCGAGATTGGCGTGGCAGCCGGCATGAGCATTTGGTGGTTAGGTGAGAATGAGTGGCGAATGCCGAGAATTTGCTGGGGTTTATGGCGTATGGAGTAATTTGTGAAGTGTAAAAGCGATTACTCCCACACCCTCCGAGGAGGATGCGGGAGATCTACTCTACCTACACAATGAAAACGGTTATTGGGTAAAGTGCTCTCAGTTGGATATCTCTATCTGACGTGGGAGGCTCTCTTTTCGGCGTCCAATATGAAGAGTGAGAACGCCGAGGTTAAAATGTGCTTCGATCGAGCTCGGGTCGAGGTCGGGGTGGACATTGAGCTGGAGTTCGTAGGCGGTGATGGGGGAGTATGAACGTACTGGTTTCCAGCCTTCAGGAAGGGCATCGTTGCGTTTTGCCTTTAGCTGAACGCGTTGTTTCTCAGTGGTGATTGCGAGTTGTTCTTTTGACACTCCCGGAAGGTCAACGGTGACGGTTACGCCTGTTTCGTTAGGGTTTGTCTGGTAGTGAGGGCGAACGGTGTTCTTAGTCTCAATGCCGGATGCTGGATTATTACAAAGTTGGTTCATTTCTTGGCAAGTGGTTGTTATTGGATGGTGATTGTTTTGAGTGCCTCGGTTTCTTTTTTGGGCAAAGTGATCTCGAGAACCCCCTGGTCGAGTTTAGCGTGGATGGCCTGAGTATCGACTTCGTCACCCAAGGCGAAGCGATGGCTTACTGGTTGGCGTTTATGGGGGGCGCCTTCTTTGGATTCGGCTTTGAGTTCGAGTGCTTTATTTTCGACCTTGAGGTTCAGTTCACTTTTTTCGAAGCCAGGGAGGTCCACACGGATGGCCCAGCCTTCTGAGGTTGAGAAGAGTTGGTGGTTCTGTGGGCGACTCACATCTTCGAAGAAGGAGTTGAAGTCGCGAAGTAAGCTGGAGTTGTGAAAGGGTGTGAATGTTCTCATCTGAATGTTTTATTGTTTGATTTCATAATTGCATCTTGTGTGCCAACTTTGGTTTGAATGTCATTTGTTGTTGTATGTGAGTGCTTTATTGGTTTTTTGGGCTTTCTTTCAGTTTTTTCTCATAGCTAGATTTTGTGACAAAATGTATCCATTGGTGTCATTTTGCCACGTCAGATTGTCACTCTTCGGTAAGCCAATCATGTTGGCGCATTTTTCTACGATTGGATCGATGATGGATTTGGCGGAGTTGTTTTGGTGTGAGTGGTTTTTCGTATTTAGGTGAACGGCCGGCCATAATGCAGCCGAGTGGGTGGATTTCTGCAATGACGTCAGCGAGTTGGTAGGATTGAATTTGTTGGCGGATCGTTGTGGGGGATTTGTATGCGATCGGGCATTCTGTGACATCGGGTTCGCCGAGAAACCAGCGGGCGTCGATGTGCTCAGTGCCGCTTGTGATGGCGTCTTGGATCTGTGGTCGAGCGCCACGTTGGAGTTTTTTGAGGAGTGCTTTTCGTGCGAGATTGCGTCCGGCACCGTGTGGTGAAAAGCTCAGGTATTCTCCTTGGTTTTTACCGAGAGTGAGAAGGATGGGGGCAGCCATGTTCAGAGGGATGAGACCGAGGAGTGGGTTGCCGTTGGAGTCAGACCAAGCCGGAGTTGCTCCTTTGCCATGGTAATAGAGGTTGTCCCTTCTCCAGACAAAGTTGTGTTCATTGCCAATTGAAGCCACTAATGGGCTTTGGATTTGCTGAAGAAACCTTTGATGAATGGTGGCGTGGTTAGCTTTCGTCCAACGGGAGACATATTGGAGTGCTTCCCAGTAGTTTTTCCCTTCAGGGCAAAGTGTGCTGATCCAGGCTGCTGCATCTGGAATATTGGAGGCGTATTTACGTGTGTGTTTTATAGCGGCTTCTAGGCCTCTTTTATAGAGGGCGGCTCCGAGGCCCCGGGAGCCATGGTGGGTGATGAGTACTTTGAGTTGTGTATGTGATTTAAGTGCGTTGGCCAGCTCTTGGTGCCCCTGGGCTGACAGTGTTTCTGTCAAGTCACTGGTAATTTTTATTTCTCCAAGGAAGGCGAAGTGATTTCCGTCTCCTTGGTCGGCCATATGCATATGCGCTTTGGATTCAAGCCTTCTGAGAAAAGGGTTGTTCCATATTGGCTCATCAAGGACGGGGTGGTGGATTTGCTCATTAGGAGCTCTGCCTCCTGGTCCAAATCGAGTGATCGACTGAAGTGAGTCAAGGAGATTAGCCACGGGAGCGTCTGCATCAAAGAAGCTGGCATGTAAGGAACAGCTGATGTCTGAGCTATGGGCTGCAGGGATGATCGCATCTTTGACAGCAATCGCCCCTCCCACGGGCATGCTTGCTACGTCGCTACCAGCAGGGCAGGCGTCGGGCATTAGGCTGCCCTCGACAACCATTGGGCAGCGGAGCAGTTCCTGCATTTGCTTCAATGTCTTTGTTAGGTTTTTTGTCTCTACGGGATCTGAAGCATCAATGGCTAGGCTTAGAGGGGCAGGTTGATCTCTGAGGGTGAGTGATCCGTGATGTTCTGGGTATTTTCTTTTGAGTTGTTTGATGAGGTAGGAAACGGATTGGATCCCTTTGTTAGAGATGATGTCTAATCCGCTTGCGTAGATTTGTTCGAGAACTGGTCCGTCATTGAAGCCTGCCTCGAGAAGGTGTGTTTTTTGAAATTTCAAAATAAAAAGAAGTAAGTAAAAATAGTGCATGGTGTGGTGAGACACCGCGACCACCTGTGGGTGGTCAGCTGGGAAAAGTGGGCACAAAAAAGCCCTGCGAGCGGCGTGCATCAGCAGGGCGGAGTATGAAGTATATCTCTACTCAGCCGTGCTAGAGTGCACGCTCGCTACGTCGGATGCGATATGTTGAGTTGAGAAGCATGATGTGTTTGTAGGTTGCTGTGAGGTGTGGAGTCAAGGCTGATTTTTATGTGCTGCTTCAATTGTTATGCAAGCGCGCTGATCTAATTGGGGGCATGTGGGATGATGATCATTCGACTTGTACGTGCAGGCGTATGAATAGGTGCGGGTCTGAGCTCTCTATGCTGGCCCCATCTTCTGAGATGATGAATCCAGTAGAATACCAATCTAGTAGATTATCCGACCATTGAGGGGTTAGGGTGACACCCTCTCGCATGGCGTCGGAGTATTCCAGAGTGAGGGAGTTCGATACTTTTGTGAATGAAATAGTTCTGTTAGGAGATGTGATGTCGCTTCCAAGAGCCCATTCTAACAAGTTGCTAGTACCGTCATTGTCGACGTCGGAATCGGGTTCGATATCTTGTCCGCTGAGTCCTAGTTGGCTGGCAAAAAGGGCTGATGGAGGGAGTGAGTTAAGGTAGCTATGGGTAATTTGGTTTGATGAGAGGGAATAGTTAAAGAGTTGGACTGTATCGATTGTAGCGGCGAGGTGATGGTTAGCAGTTGATGAAGATCCGATATAGCTGACTTGGTCGAAGCTTTGGGCGGGATGTGTGGAAGTGTTAGAGTGTGACGACCATGTGTTACCATCATTGAGAGTAAGGGTGGCTTGGGTGGGGGTGATATTGAGGGCAATAAATGACCAAGTGTTGGTAGGTGGGCTGAGCTGGCTTTGGCTTGTTGTGGTTTGGTTATTGCTTGTCCAAGTGTAGCCAAGTTGTTGTTGGTTGTTGAGAAAGATTTCGCATTCTCCGGTGGATGACAGGCCATGGAAGAGTATGGATTTCGAGTCGTTAGGGAGAGTAGGTTTGATCCAAGCGCAGAGGCTGAATGTGTCCGAGTCGAGATCAAGAGGGGGAAGTAGCATGGCACCGGTGATGCCGTTGAGAAAGAGGCCGGGGCCTTGACGGCCTTGGGTGAAGGCTGTTCCACTGGGTGTAGTTTGAGCGTTTCGACCATTTCCGGAGTCGTCTACGATGGAGTTATTCGACTCATTCATATTCCAACGTGCGAAAGCGCTTGGCCGATGACCTTGCATGATGAGGCTGAAGTGTTGCTGGCCGCCAAGGAGGGAGCCTTTATGGGTGATTTGTAGTTGGTAAAGTCCTTTGACTGGTAAACTGAGGATGATTTGTTCAACGTTATCGCGGTAGTTATCGCCATTTGTGGCAGGGGTAGATGGTGATGAGGGATTGAGTATCCAGGGGTATATGGTGTCTCCAGATGGGGTGATGAGTCGAATGTCTAGGTCGTTGACTAGGCTGAGCTGGGGGTTGTCTAGGCCTGAAATCGGGGTGGGGGGAACGGGGTCGGTCCAACATAATGTGATGCGCAAGGTCTGGCTTGTTCCATCCCAGTGAAAGTCTCTAGTGAATTCTGGGGACTCGTTAGAAAGGGTGTTTTCAGTGAGTGAGTGAAAGTTTGGGTTATTAGCCTGAGTGTCGAGGATTTGAAGAGCCTTGACGGTATTGACGAGTCCCCAGCCGTATTGGTAATCGGGACCAGGGTTGCCTAGGTCATCGGCAGTGTGGATGAGGAGGCCTTTTAAGCTGCTGGCTCGCATCCGTTGATTGGGGAACAAATTGGAATAATGTTGTTGGATGAGGAGTGCTGCACCCATGGCTGAGGGGCTAGCCATTGAGGTGCCGCTAAGGGAACGGTAACTCCCGTTAGATCCTGAATCTGCCGAGGTGAGGCTGACACCGTTCGCTACGATATCTGGTTTGATACGACCGTCATCTGTAGGCCCCCAGCTACTGAAGGTGGAGATATTCGCTTGGTTTACTGAGCGAGTGGCGTTTGAAACTCCGTCGTATGTAGCTCCGACGGTGATAACATTTTTAGCGACAGCTTCTCCAGCGATGGTGTCGTATTGGAGGTCTCTTTCTCGTGGTGGGTGTACGGCGTTTGAATAGTTGGCGACGCTCCATTGGTTTCCACCTAACCAAATGAAGCAGATTTCACCGTTTTGCGGGCCATCTGTTCGGTCATTACCTGCGGCCCAGAAAGAAGTGTAGTAGGGGGCAGCGGAGCAGATGTTATCTAGGTTCCAGACGTTTTGGTTATATTGGCCAAAGAGGGTATGTTCTGAGTTACTAGAGCTTACCCAATGCCAACCAGTGTATCCTGTAAAATTGGCATAGACCCAACCTGCAATGGGGCCGTAAGAATGGTTAGACGTTGTGATTTTGTCGTTATCATTAGGGGACGCTGCCGCAATGCTAGCAATTTCAGCCAAGTCATTATTCCAATCGTGGCTGAGGAGTGTGGCGGCTGGAGCTAGTCCGAGAGCAAGGCTATTGCTACCATTTCCTAGAATGGTGCCAGAGACATGCGTATGGTGGTACGAAAGCGTGGTTGCGGAATCGTTTGTGGTGACTCGACCTGAGAATTCATTATGGCTGGTTCTTGCTGCGTTGCTATCCCAAATGGCTGAGGACACACCAGCTCCATTGAGTTGGTAAGTGTTTCTGGCATTAGTTGCGTTGACGGTAATGGAGGCATTGACATTTTTCGTGCTGCGGTAGAGTGGGGCGCCCTCATGCATTCCCATGAGTTGGTATTCCATGCCTTCGTTGGTAGTTCCAGAGCGAGGTAGATTGGGGTGATTGGGGATGTGTGCTACTTGTTGTGTGTGCCAATTCTGTAGGCTGCGAACTACTTGTTGACGGACTTGTGGGTTTGCGAGCGTTGTCTTGTGGATTCTCGGCAGTGCGGACTGAGGGGGTAGGGTGTTCGTGTCGTGGGAGGATGTGCGTGTGTGGGGGGGATCTGGGGCTTGTTTACTCGAATTCGTCTCGTTCGTGATTGAGACGCTGGAGGGGGCAGCAGTAGCAAGTGGGGAATTGAGACTCAGAGATTGGTCCTGAGGTTTGACGCCATAAGGTGAGAGCAGGAGACATGTACCTGCAATCAGAAGGTAGCAATAGGGTTTCATTTTGGCTTACTTGGGGGGGAGTTTGCCAGATGCTAGTGTAGTGTCAGATAGGTCCTGTTTAAATGGATGAGAGAGTCATAGAGGGAAATTTGTTATAACCTTTTTATTAGGGTTTGCGTTTCCGCGTCAGTTGTCTCTTACACGCGAAACTTCCGACGCACTTTTCAAGCGCCATATGATAGCAACTCGACTTTTCATCATGTTATCCATTACTGCTCTGACACCGCACTAGGGCAAATCTCAGTATGCTCGATAAGTGATAGATGCGTCAATCAGTTGACTTAGCGGTGACGCATGGGGCTGATAGTATCGATGAAGAGCTAACCTTTGGTAGGTGTGAACTCAATTTGGATACCTAAATTAAGCTGCTGAAGGGTGTGGTTAGAAAAACGATAACAAAAGCGTGGGGGTGAAACGAAAAACGCTCAGAAGTGGTGACTTCTGAGCGTTTTTGCCTTCGTTAGAAAACAATCCAGATTAGTGCTGGTTATTTGGGATGTAGAGTTCTGAGCCCTGAGCGAGGACGGTGCTCTTGGAGAGCTTCAGTCCGTTCATTTCATTGATTTGTTCGACACTTGCTCCGTAGACTGAGGCAAATTCGCCGAAGGTCATTTGGCGGTTGACTGTGACAGTGCGTACCTTGGAGTGCTTGGGGGTGTGAGCCACTTTTTGAGTTTGTTGGCTGGGTTTGGAAGCTTTAGCGACAGGCTTTGGTTTGGGCTCTTGTTTCGCGATCGCTTGTGTTTTCTCCTGCTTTGCCGGTGCTTTACTAGGAGTAGCACTAGTGGTTTCAGTAGTCGCAAGGGCGATGCTCTGACCTGGACGTAGTTTGCGTGGGTCGAGTCCTTGATTTTGCTCCAGGATATTAGCGACTGTCGTATTGTTCTTTCGTGCGATGCCGTAGAGCGTGTCCCCTTTTTTGACTACGTAGTCTCTAGTGGAGCTGGTTGCTTGTGGAACTTCAGGCTGAGTGGCTGGTGGAATAGGGGCTGGGAGTACCTCCGCCTTAGCAATGGCCTTTGGTGTTTGTGAGACAGGTTCAGCTTTTGCAACGGAACTTGGTAGGCTGATGCTTTGGCCAATAGAAAGTCTGTTAGGATTGATGCCCTTGTTGGCATTCAGCAATGCATTGAGTGAGACTCCATGTTTGCGTGCAATTTTGCACATGCTGTCGCCTTTGACTACTTTGTAGTTCTCTTGATGACTGGGTGTCATCTGCGGGGCTTGCTTGGCGATCATTTGCTTTGGGGTGGCATTGTTTTTGGCCAGTAGCGCGTGCAGGGAATCGATCTCTTTTTCGAGTGCTTGGATGGTGCGTTCTTGGTCTGCGCAACGTGCGCGCAAGATGTCGGATTCACTTGCGGCAGAGGCAACTGGGCTGAGTGATCCAATGACGGTGGCTGTAACGAGGGCAATTGGTTTCATAGCACATCGATACTTTCTTAAAATTTTTAATTTGTAAAGATTGAAATTCAGGAAATCTTAGAAGCTAAAGGAATAGAAGCTTATATTTCAAGTGATGATATGTAGTAGAATCGTTTGAAATACGAAATCTAAGGTTAGATTCTAGCATGTAATTCGCTAGATAGTTAGAATTTTTTAAAATTCTAATAAGGGGCGCGGGTGGGGCGAGTGGCGGAAACGAGAGCTCATACCCAATCGGACTTCAAAAGAGACAAATGATGATTTTTGGGGGGGCTTGATATATTGCGCTACGCGAAAGAAATGTAGGGTCGGGCTGTTTGTTTATAAATCAGCGTTTCTGTTCAGTCATTACGGGCGTGTGGCACTGCTTCATGAGCCTTGATTTCTGAACACATTGGACCGTCAAGCGGCTCTTATGACTCACGGAGTGGTATGAGATGTGTTGAGTGGTCTCCTATGGTTTTCACCTTTGGATTGAGCATGGGGCTCGTGGTGAAGATAGAGTTTTCAAGACCAATGGGTTGAGGAATGGCAACTCAATCATTTTTATGCCTGAAGTCTTTCAGACTTCTTGTTGGTTTTTTTTGCAAGTCCCCAGAGTTGGCTTTGTCATTCTGGGCTAGGAGCCTAAACCTCGATGCGGTTTTTCAGGAGTTTGTATCCCATTGGGATCGGGTGGGGGGCGCAAGTTTGTTGGCGCTGTGTTACCCAATCGGACTTCAATATAGGCACATGCTCCTTATTGGGGGGCTTGATAGAGTGCACTCAGCGAAATAAAAATAGGGTAAGGAAAGTTTGCTCTCGCAATGATGGCCAATGCGTAGCTGAAACAAGGCTAGAGTGGGTAGTCTGTGGCGATTGCATCACCAGCGTGATGGCCACTCATCCAAGCGTTTTGGAAATTGAAGCCACCTGTGATGCCGTCGACGTTCATGACTTCACCAGCGAAGTAAAGGCCGGGGCATCGTTTACTTTGCATGGTTTTAAGGTTGATCTCATTGAGAAGAACGCCGCCAGCGGTGACGAACTCATCTTTGTTTAAGCTTTTACCCTGGACGGGCAATTTGCAGTGGTTGATGAGTTGGCTGAGGGTGTGGGCCTGATTTTTTGGTAGTTGTGCCCATGTTTGTTGTGGGGGGATCTGGGCTGTTTCCAACATTTTAGCCCAAAGTCGTTTGGGGATGGCGTCGAAGGGACAGCGTGTGGAGAGCTGGCGTTTCCCCCATTCGTTGCGCAGTTGGCTGATGCGCTGAGCGGCGTCGGTGTGGGGGAGCCAATTGACGTGGAGGGTGCATTGGTATTGGATGCTTTCCAGTTCACGTGCACCCCAGGCTGAGAGTCTAAGGATTCCGGGGCCACTGAGTCCCCAGTGGGTGATGAGGAGTGGGCCTTCGGCTTTGAGTTTGGTGTTCTCAATGCTGACATGAGTCTCTGTTACTGAAAGGCCTGGAAGGTCTTTAATTAATGGATGATCTATCTTGAACGTGAAGAGAGAGGGTACTGGAGGCTCGAGAGTGTGACCGAGTTGTTCGGCAAGTTTCGCACCAGCGGTGAGCCGGGTGCCACCCGTGGCAATTAGAACACAGCGGGCGCGGTGTGACTCCCCCTTGTCGGTGTGCACGAGGAAGCGCGCACCATCTGGCTGATTTTCTTCCAGGGGAATGATGGATTTTACGCCATTAGAAGTTTCTATTTGAACACCAGCGGAATGCGCTGCCTGCATGAGGCAGTCGATGACAGTCTGTGAGTCATCAGTGACGGGGAACATGCGGCCGTCGGCTTCAGTTTTGAGTTCCACGCCACGTGATTGAAACCAATCGACTGTATCTTGTGCGCCCCAGCGGTGGAGTGGACCGATGAGGCTTTTTTCACCTCTTGGATAGAATTTCGATAGAGCTTTGGGGTCGAAGCAATGGTGGGTGACATTACAACGGCCACCACCAGATATTTTTACTTTTGTGAGGAGTTTGGGGGATTTTTCGAGCATCAAGACATTCTCAGCTCCGTTCTCGGCGGCCGTGATGGAGCCAAAGAAGCCTGCTGCGCCGCCGCCAACTGTAATTAAGTGAAACATAAGCTAAAATTCGTTTGAGGCTTTTTATATGAGTGGAGTCAAAAGTGACACTAGGTGGTCAGAATATGGGCGAGTGCAAGAGGTATAAGCATTGATGTTTCTCTACCCAATCGTACTTTAAAAGAGACTAATGCTGATTTTTGCGGGCAATGGATCCATTCGCTACTCAAGAGAAAATAAGATCGGGCTCTTTGCTTACAAACCAGCGTTATTTTTCAGTCTGGATGCTTAGAGCGGGTAGGGGCCATCTTCATCTTCCCCATGCCATCCGAGTTTACGGAAGGCGGCAATGATTTGAGTGAAGGTGGTGTCTTCGCCCTCGGCTTCTTCGATCGTAGCGGAAGTGGTGAGTCCATTGATTGATTCAATGGAGATGACGGTTTGTTTGCCCTCGAAATTAATCCAATCTCCCCACGATTGTTTGTCATGGCTGGCGGGGAGTTTTTGTTTTTTGAGAGCGGAGACGACCTCGCGGATGGTGGCTGGTGGTTCGGAATCGGGTAGGTGGACGCGTGTTTCCATGGGGTGGTATGTCAGTTAGTCTTTTGAGTGGAATTCATCCCAAGCGGCTTTGACTGCGCTGAGTTCTTCCCAGCGGTCATAGAGTGAGGTGACTTTGGATTGAGCCTCTTTTAGCCGAGTTTCAAAGTCTTGGTAGTCGTGGGTGTGTTCTGCGTAGAAGTTGGGAGCGGCAATAATGGCTTCTTGTTTGGCGGCTTCTTCTTCAGCGATGAGGATATCTTCTTCGATAGTTTCGAGTTCACGCTCTTCGCTCCATTTTAGTTTGCGAGGCTTTTCGCTTTGTTGTTTCTTTGGTTTTTCTTTTTGTGCGAGCATGCTTTCGTAGTTGGCACGCTGGGCATCACGTTCGGCTTTTTTCTCGAGGTAGTAATCGTATGATCCGACGTTGTAATGGAGGGAGCCATCGTCTTCGAATGCGAGAATGCCTGTGCAGACACGGTTCAGGAAGTAGCGGTCGTGGGAGACGACAAGGACAGACCCTTGGAAGTGTGCGAGGGCTTCCTCAAGTAACCTGAGGGTGTTCAGGTCGAGGTCATTGGTTGGCTCATCCAAAACGAGGACGTTCCCCCCACGTTTGAGAATTTTTGCGAGGAGCACACGTGAGCGCTCACCTCCGGAGAGAAGCTCTATCTTTGTATTAATACGGTCATCATTAAAGAGGAAGCGCTTCAGATAAGCGCGTAGGCCGAGGGTCTCGTCACCTAGTTTGACGTATTCTTGGCCTTCTCCGACTTCGTCGAATATGGACTTTTGCTCATCTAACAACAATCGATTTTGGTCGACATAATTAATGTCTGTACGCGCACCGACTTTGACGGTTCCCTCTGAGGGTGGGAGCATTCCGAGGAGTGTTTTGATGAGGGTGGATTTACCCATGCCATTACGTCCGACGATACCGATACGTTCCTTGGGTTCGAGTTTGAAGTCGAGTTTGCGGAAGAGGGTGCGGTCTCCGACTGTTTGGGTGAGGCCATGGGCTTCGATGACAACATTGGGGAGTTTGGCCGCTGGTGGAATGATAAGGTCGACGTCGACTTCTTTTTCAGGCGGGGCTTGGTCGGCGACTTCGAAGTATTTCTCCATGCGGTCACGCGATTTGGTACGACGCGCTGAGGGGCGTCGTCTGACCCATTCGAGTTCCTTTTTGAGGAAGCGTTGGCGTTTATGTTCATTGACAGCTTCTTGGGCCATGCGCTCAGCGCGCGACACAAGGTAGTCGGTGTAGTTTCCATCGTAGGCGATGCATTTGCCGCGTGCGATTTCGACGATGCGGGTTGCGATACGATCGAGGAAGTATCGGTCGTGGGTGACGAAGAGGCAGGTTCCGTTGTAGCGCGAGAGGAAGGTTTCTAGCCATTCGATGGAGCCGGTATCGAGGTGGTTGGTGGGTTCGTCTAGTATGAGGAAGTCGGGTTGGGCGAGCAGAGCGCGAGCGAGGGCGACGCGTCGTTTTTCGCCGCCTGAGAGAGTTTTGATTTGGCGATCTGCTTCTGGGGCGTGAAGGTTGGTGAGGAGGGATTGGGCGCGAGAGTCGACGGTCCAAGCATCGTGGTGGTTGATCTTTTCGAGGAGTTCCGCACCTGCCTTACTTGTGGGGTCGCAGTTGTCGTAGGCCTCGAGCATATCGAGGATGTACTGGGCGCCTGAGAGTGTGGCCTCGAGAACGGTGTGTTCCTCGTTGAGCTCAAAGTTTTGTGGGAGGTATCCGGTGACGAGCTCATTACGGGTTGTCCATTCTCCGGAATCCGGGGTGTCTGCGCCAGCGCAGATTTTCATGAATGTGGATTTGCCTGAGCCATTTCGCCCGACGAGGCCGATGCGTTCCCCTTGATGGATTGCCAGAGTGGCACCATCGAGGACGGTGTGGTGGGAATAACTGACCTTTAGTTCGGATGCTGAGGCGATCGCAGGTTCGGACATGCGGGAGGTTTAGCAGCGAGCTGGCATTAGTCAATGGGGCAGGACTTGATTCTGCAGGTGAGTGCCGAGAGTGGCTTCATTGGGGGGATGTTTGGGGGATGTTGGGGGATGTTGGGGGATGTTGGGGGATGTTGGGGGATGTTGGGGGAGGGAAGCAAAGCGCCCCACAATGATGTTGTGGGGCGCGCTGAGGAGTTGATTGTTTATTTGTGAGCTTGGTGTTACTTGCGGCGGCGCATGACCAGAGCGAGGCCGGCTAGAGAGAGGAGGGCTGCGCTGGTCGGTTCGGGTACCGCTACAATGGACACTGAAATGGAATCAGCATTTTGGTTAAGTACCGCGCTCATACTTGGGTCTAGTCCATTGACGATAAAGTTGGATTGGTCGAAGTTCGTATATGCATTTGCGATGTTGTCCACGAGCGTGTAGGTTTCACCGATTGTAGCACCGGTGAAATCGACACGGAGCTTTGAAGCTGCGTCGACATTGAGATTAGCTCCCGCCAGGGTCAATGTGGAAGCGTCACCTCCGGAGAGCTCACTGAACATGAGAGTCGCATTAGAGCCAAGTGTAACGAAGTCTTGCGGGCTTGAGTCGAAGGTGACACCCGTCTCGAAATTTATGAGACCACTGGTGACTTCGAAGCCTTTTTGTACTTGGTAGACACTTCCACTTTCAAAGTTAACGGTACCGAAGCCCGTTCCTGAATAATCACCGCCGAAGGAACGGCCCAAAAACATATAGGCTCCAGCACCTGCGATATCAATGCGACCTCCTGAGTTTACATTGAGTGTGCCTGAGTTGCCGGAGCCAGCCCCGATCCAGAGGTCGGAAGAGCGGCCCACCCCCCCTGAGCGGAGTTGGAGTTCAAAACTGTTGGTATCAAGAGTCGAGTTGACGATGATGTCAGTGACAGCCGTACCATTAGCCAAGAGGTAATTTGCAGTGAGCTGAGAGGGTGCATTTACCACACCAGGTGGGTTTGAGGCATTGGTTGGAAGTACGCCTTCACTCCAGTTTGAAGCGTTATTGAAGTTAGTGTCTACGGCGTTTGTGAAAATATTCGCGGCGTAGGTGGTCGACAGGGCGCTGATAGTGGAGAGGCTGATCAGGGGTATTAATTTATTCATATCTGTATGCATTGAGGTCTTGCTAAGATAGGGTGAGTTTGGGTGTTTTGTCTTTGGATGATTGCGAAATAATTGTGTACTTTTGCGAAGTTGTGATATGAGAGGTTATGAAGAGAAAGCGTACGATAGGGGTCTTGATGGATTGGTACCGGCCAGGGGTGATTGATGGTCTCAAAGCATATTGTTCTGAGCATGAAGGGTGGCAGTTAGATGTACGCTGGGCACCAAGGGCTGATTGGGTTGATCGCGCTATTTTAGGGCAGTGGGATGCAGTGGTGAGTCATATATTGACTTCTAAGGGGACTGTAGAGTTGATTGAGAGCTTAGGTATGCCCCACGTGAGCTTGAACCGCTCTACCAAGGCTGCATTGAATGTTTTTAGTGATTTTTCCGCATGTGCTGAATTGATGGTGCAGGAATTCAAAAGTGTTGGGTGTGAAGTTTTTTTAGCTCCTGTGGTTGAGGGTGGAAATATTCAGGCTGAGGTGTTAGTTACGGAATTAGTGAGAGAAGCTGCAGGGTTAGGGGGGATGGAGGTTGTGGAGAGAAGGTTTGATGCGGGTGTTCCTTTCACGGAGAGGCTGGAGCAATTGGTTGCCTTTACAGGCGAACTGAAGGGGAAGCGGGTTGGGTTTGGGACGCCGCATACAGGGATTGCGTATGGCTTTATCTATAGCCTGTTAGGTGCGGGTATACGCTTGCCTGAGGATATAGCGGTTATCAGTTTGGCTAAGGATATTCAGAGGCCTGAAGAGATGGCGCGGGTGCCTGTGACGACGGTGGAATTAGATCATTGGTCGAGTGGGTATAGGGCGGCTGAGTTGTTAGCGCGGGCTGGGTGTGAGCGAGAGACTATCTATGTGAGGCCCATTGGTATTCAACGAAGGGAGAGTACAGGTGGGGGAGGGGCGCATGACCACAGGGTGGCTCGTGCACTGGAGTTGATAGAGTTATTGGCACATGAGCCGATAGGGGTTGAGGCGATTTCAAGCCGCTGTGGTATTGGTCGGAGGACATTAGAGCAACGATTTCATAAGGTCACAGGCAAGACGCTGATGGGGGCAATCAATGCAAAGAGGATGGATTTAGCAGAGGGGTATTTAAGGGGGGGCAATGACACTATAGAAGTTATCGCAGAAAAAGTCGGCTATAGTTCTGGGCATTATTTATCGCGGGTGTTTAAGCGTGAGATGGGGATGACCCCCGGGGCATACCGGAGAATGTTTCGCTAGTTAGAAATTGTTCTAAGGGGTTGGGATTTCGGAGGTTGTTGCTTGGGGGCTAAAGTGGGTTCAAAAAATGATTGCACAGTGGGTGATGGTGAGTAGCTTGCGCGTCCGCATTTATGGAAAGAGTAGAGATCATACCGGGGCAGAGATGGGTAAGTGATTCTGAGCCTGAAATGGGTTTGGGAATGATACTGAAGGTCGAGCATGCCACGGTGGAGATATTATTTCCAGCGGCTGAGGAGGCGCGTTGTTATGCACGTGAGAGTGCTCCTTTGAGACGTGTGATCTTTAAGAAGGGGGAGGTAATTTTGACCCATGAGGGTGAGGAATTGGTCGTCAATGCTACCAAGGAGGCCAGTGGCTTAGTGATTTATTTATGTGACGGTGGATCTGAGGTTCCGGAGGCGATGTTATCTGACCACATGGGATTTAATAAGCCACAGGATAGGCTTTTTGGTGCGCAAGTGGATGAGAACTCTGTGTTTCGTTTGAGAGCAGAGGCTTTGTACCGTCAGCATCAGATTCGAAAAAGTCCGTTGCGTGGCTATGTGGGGGGGAGGACCGACTTGCTGCCGCATCAGATTTCCATTGTGGATGAAGTGGCGAAGCGATTGATGCCGAGGGTTTTGTTAGCGGATGAAGTTGGGTTAGGGAAGACGATTGAGGCGTGTATGATCATGCATCGATTGCACCTGACGGGGCGCGCTGACCGAGTGTTGATCTTGTTGCCAGAGCCATTAATTAACCAATGGTTTGTGGAGCTGCTGCGTCGATTTAATATGCTTTTCAGCATCTTTGATGAGGAAAGGTGTGCATCGATTCAGGAGAACGACCCGGAGGGTAATCCTTTTCTGGATAGTCAGCTAGTGATCGCGAGTGTTGATTTTCTTGCGTACAATGAGGAACGAGCTGAGCAAGCGCGGGAGGCAGGTTGGGATTTATTGATTGTCGATGAGGCTCACCACCTTGAGTGGAATCGAGACGAAATGAGCTGGGAGTATGCGCTTGTGGAGTCTTTTGCTTGGATCGTGAATTCATTATTGTTGCTGACAGCGACGCCACAGCAGCTCGGTGTGGTGGGGCATTTTGCTCGACTGCGTTTGTTAGATCCTGAAAGGTTTTGTGATCTCGATGGATTCATTGAGGAATCTGAGGGGTATGGGGAAGTAGCGCGTCTCGTAGAGAAGATAGAAGCGGGTGAGGCTGTGGAGTTTAGTGCCTTTGATGGATATTCGGAGAGTGTGAAAGCATTGGCTGCGGGTGGGGAAGCTGAGCAAGAAGCCTTGGTGGAGTCCTTGGTGGATAGTTTTGGTACAGGCAGGGTGATGTTCCGAAATACGCGACAGAATTTGGATGGGTTCCCTGAGCGCAAAGCGCATTTGGAGCCGATTGCGGGAGAAGACTACCAAGAAAAGTTAGATTGGTTAGTTGAGTTGATTGGGCAAGTAGGTGATGAAAAGGTTCTCTTAATTTGTCATACCAAAGAGCTTGTTGAGGAGCTGTCTGAGGCATTGCTCGATCGTATCCAAATCAATATAGCGCATTTTCATGAGGACTTAAGCTTGAACCAGCGTGATAGGAATGCAGCGTATTTTGCCGAGGCTGGTGGGGCTCAGTTATTGTTGTGTTCTGAGATCGGGAGTGAGGGGCGCAATTTCCAGTTTGCTCACCATTTGGTGTTATTAGATTTGCCCGAAGATCCAGAATTGTTGGAGCAACGCATCGGGCGCTTGGATCGCATTGGTCAGACTGAAACTATTAACATCCATGTGCCTTATTTGTTGGATGGACCTGAAGAGGTTTGGGCACGTTGGTATCATGAGGGCTTAGGGGCATTTGAGCAGAATGTTCACGGTGTGACTGAAGTGTATCACCATGTTTATGATCAGCTGGTCGAAGCGAGTGAATCGTTAGATAGTGATGCTTTGGATGCAGTGATTGCGGAGACTCAGGCGAAGAAGCTGGAAGTTGGTGAGAAGCTCTCTGAGGGTTACGACAGGTTGTTAGAGATTAATTCACATCACCCAGAGAGGGCGAAAAAGATCATCAAAGAGATAGCGAAGATGGATAAAGATCCGCATTTTGAGGACTTTATAATTCGCATGTTGGATCAATTTGGTGTCGAGGTAGAAGATCTTGAGGATAGGAATTATTTATTAAAGCCGGGCAAGATAACAACAGATGCATTTCCTGACATTCCTGACGAGGGGATGAGCGTGACCTTTGATAGGTCGGTGGCATTGAGTCGTGAAGAATTACAGTTTTTAAGCATTGATCACCCAATTGTTAGGGCGTGTTTTGATTGTATGCTTGGCACGGAGTTAGGGAATTCGGCATTTGGAGTCTGGGAAGCACCTGGGGAGAAGAAGATTTTATTGGAGAGTTATTTTATAGTGGAGGCATTGGCGCCAGGCGAGCTGCATGTGGATCGTTTTTTACCTGCGACACCGATTCGTGTGGCAGTGGATCACGAGGGTAATGATTTGTCGCAGGACAAGGCATTGGCTCAAGCCAAGTTACGTAAAGGAGGGGTGCGCAAGTTGTTGGATAAGCCGGTGGTTAAAACCACATTGTTGCCAAAGATGCTCGAGCAGCTTGAGGGCATTGCAGTGGTTGAGCTGAAGGGGATTGTGGCTAAAGCCAAGCGTGAGATGCGCAAGCAGCTTAAGGGGGAGATTGAGAGGTTGAAGCGTTTAGCCGAGACCAATCCGATGATTGGCGAAGAGGAAGTGAACGCTCTTGAGGAACATCGGGATGCCTTAGAGGAGGTGATTGTTCAGGCGCGACTGCGTCCGGACGCCATTCGCATGATTTGGAAGGAAACAGCGCTGCAATAGGAATAAGTCTGCACTGGTCAATGGGGAATGGTGAGGTTTAGGGTCATGTGGTGCTGGACTGGCTGACATTTTTATTGGTCATGGGACTGGGGCAATTTTCCCCTGGTCCAGACATGGTTTTGTTGACTCGCACTGCACTCTCGGAGGGGAAGTCAGCGGGGTTGATGACAGCCTTGGGGATAGCTTGTGGCCTAGTGGTTCATGGTGGCATTGCGGTAGCTGGGGTCGCTACCCTTATGGCGGAGAGTGGCGTGTTGAGCTTGGTGTTGGGCAGTCTAGCTGCGATTTATTTGAGTTATCTTGGCGTTAGCTTGCTGAGGCATTCTCTGGTAGAAAAGGGATTGGAGTGGAACGCTGGAAGTGCTTGTGGACTGGGGGTGTGGGGGCATTGGAGGCGCGGTTTTTTGTGCAATTTGTTGAATCCGAAGGTGATGGTTTTTTTAGCGGGGGTAGTGACGCCGTTTTTGGCCTTGAATGAAGGGGGATGGTGGCCGTGGGTACTGTGGACGAGTATCTGGGTGGAGGGTTTGATTTTATGGAGTTTCTGGGTGCTATTGTTGCAATGGGATTGGGTGCAGAGCTGGTATAACAAGGTGGCTAAGTGGGTCGATATGATGTTTGGATTGGCATTGATTGCCATGGCCGTGGTTTTGCTTGTGCATGTGATGTGACGTATTTGTTGCTCAGAGCGTGTGAACTAACTGGTTGCGTTTTCTGGAAAATCCTCCAGTTTAGTGGGGCTTTCGGAGTATGAGTGATGCCAAGATCAAGATAGCGGGTGTGACAGTAGCGGTGCTGCTGCATTTGATCGTGGCTGGGGTGCTGACTCAGGATGCGATCATGCGCGTGCTGTTCCCAAAGAAGGCACATAAGGAGATGGTGGAGCAGACAGCTGAGACTGAGCCAGTGATGAGCTTCCGCTTTGTAGCACGTCCCGAACCTTTGCCCACGCCGCCGGCTCCCAAACCGGAGGAACAGACACCACCTCCACCAAAGGTTGCGGATAAGCAACGCTATAATCGTACGACAGATGAACAGCCTCAGGAGAAGCCGAAAGATGCGAAATTTTATGGTGATGCAGACACGGTAGCTCAGAGTACTGCAGATGCTGTTGCAGGTGCCCCAGAGATGCCCTCGGTACGAGGGAAAGACAAGCAACGGACGAGTTTAGCTTCTAGCTATCAGGACGGAAGTTTAGAGAATGAGAATTTAGGCAAGCCTTCGAAGCCAACTGAGCCGGTTCCGACGGAGATTCCTAGTCCTTCTGAGGTGGAGAGTGTTGCGGAGAATTCTTCGAATGACGACAGCCAGAACCAGAAAGTGGAGCAAATGGATGCGGGGAAACCGCTGGCGGGGTCCCGAGTGCCGTTAGCTGATTACTTAGAGGCAGTTAACAAGCTCCCATCTGAGCTGAAGTCAGCTGATCCGATTACAGATTTGCCGGAGAGCAATAAGGGGAAAGCGGACAGCGAGAGTCAAAAAGAGCAGAGACCAAAAGAGGTAGCCAAGGGGAAGGATAAGCCCAAACCAAAACAGAGAACGAAGCCGATCATGCCGATTGAGAGGTCTTCGCAGCCAGGGTTTCGTCCTGAGGTTGAGGCGAGTAAAATGGTAGGTTCTATCTCACGCCGTGGTGGGGTGTCATCGCTGGATACTGAAGCGACCCCGCTAGGCAAGTACAAGAAGTCGGTGCATAACTCGATTGCGAAAGAATGGTACCGACGCGTTGGGCAGAATCCGGATTTGATTAAGCCTGGCTTGTTGCAAGTACGTTGGTACGTATACGACAATGGGAAGGTGCGCGACATTAACATTCTCCAAGAACTTCAGGGCTCAGAGATCCAAAAGGGCATTACTATACAAGCGATATCACGGGCAAAGATTCCGAAGATGCCTGCAGCGCTGAAGCAAGAACTGGCGGGGGATCCCGTGGAGATTACGATTTCATTTCAATTTTAACATTTAAATAAGAACACCGACATGAACATGCATCACTTACTCGCAGAGGCTCAGGGTCTCGCAAAGATTTCAGAATTTTATGATAAGGGCGGGATTATCATGTACGTGCTGACATTTTGTTCTGTGTTGACGGTGGCAGTGATCGTGTACAAGGCATTGGATTTAGGGCGTAAGCGGGTGCTTCCTGAGGATTTGAAGAAGGATATCGACGTGGCTGCCAATCATGGGGATGACAGTGCCTATGCACGTGTGGCCCAACAATCTGGTGAAGGGCGTTCGGTTTTGGCTCGTTTGTCACAGGTGGTGGTGCAGCGCAGTGAGCACTCTGGCCCCAAAATTCGAGATGCTGTACAGGCGAAGGCGCATGAAGAGATCGTGAAATTGCAAGGTGGGATAGGGATCTTAGATGTGGTGATTGTTGTTGCTCCAATGCTTGGGCTTTTGGGGACGGCAAGTGGCATCACGACGGTGTTTGATGGGATGAGTTCGATGGGTGATATTAAGATGAGCATCATGGCTGCTGGGGTTGCTGAGGCTCTCACGACTACGATTGCCGGTCTCGCTGTAGCTGTGCCGGCAGTGATCGGTCATAGTATTTTTAACCGTAAGATTGAGACCTATGCCTCGCAGTTAGAGGTAGTGGTTGGCAATTTAGTGAATGCGGTTTCTGATGATGGTGGGGAGGAGAAGGCTTAAGCGACAGCACCTGAAGAGCTCATGCAATTTTACAGACCAAGAAAGCCGATTCCCGCGATTCCGATAGTGTCGCTGATTGATATCTTAGTGATTCTATTGATTTTCTTCATTGTGACGATGCAGCCCAAGCAGAAGCGCACGATTTTAGATATTTCGATGCCAGTGGTTGGGGACATGCCTACGAAGCAGGTGCAGGATATTCGTTCTGTACTGGCCTTATCAAAGGATGGGGAGATCACGCTCGATAGTGTGCGTATTCATGAGAGTATGCTCGATGGGTATTTGGCGCAGTTGAAGACGGAGAATCGGAAGTTGGAATTAGAAATGGATAAGCAGGTGCGCTTGGAGCAGATGATTATGGTATCAGAGGCATTGACCCGTGCAGGCTTCGAGTCTAATCTCCCGACCCGCGTCCGCGATTCAAAGCAACAAACAGATTCATGATTTTAGATATAATGCAGTTAGGCGAGCCTGTGCTCCGTAAGAAGTGTAAGCCAGTTGAGAAGGTTGATGCTGAGTTAGAGAGCTTTGTGCAGGATATGATTGTCACCATGAATGATGCAGAGGGGGTTGGCTTAGCGGCACCGCAAGTGGGGGCTGATATTCGTTTAGCGATTGTCGACACCTCCCACGACCCAGAGTGCGTGAGCTTTTTTAAGGTGAACGGTGAAGATGCAAAGATGGAGGACTACATGCCGCTGATTTTCATTAATCCAGAGCTCGAACTTTCTGGCCCTCATGAAAACGAGATGGAGGGCTGTTTGAGTATTCAAGAGATTCGGGCGAAAGTGAAAAGGAAGTCGATAGTCAAAGCGACTTTACCTCAACTGGATGGATCAGTGCTTGTTGTGGAGACTGACGGATTGTGTTCACGAGCAATTCAGCATGAGGTCGATCACCTCAATGGGATTTTATTTACTGATCGTATTAGCTCTACCACAAAGGCTCGCCTGAAAAGGAAGCTTAAGAATCTCGCTGAGACAAAGTGGGAGTACCCCTCTCAAAGAGAGGACGCGTAATAGAGTGGAATGGCAGATGAGCACCTAAATCGGTGCTCATTTTTTGTGTGGAGTAGGTCACCATCTTCGGTTTGTTAAGGGTGGAGGAGGTAGTAACAAGAGTGTTCTAACAAGTGTTAGGTGCTATTGTGATTCGTACTTTATTTGTATTACTACTACGAATAAATTCCCCAGTAGGTGGCCTTAGTGATTTCACGTGTATTTTTCTGAATGAAAAGGAGCGGGGGCTTGTTCTATGTAGGGGAAGGTGGGTGGCAATTTGACCGTACGGATGTTTCGATACGTTCATTGATAGAATGAGTGCAACCATGCTGAATTTCAGCATGGAGTGAGGTGGCTATTTCTTTGACGCGAGTGAGGGCTAGGTAAGGTTTAGATCACAGCTATGCTGCACCATTGATGGTGTGTGGAGCTGTGACATGCACCTTATTATGACACCTATTTCTCTATCTCGATTGGTCGTGGCAGCAACTGTCGCGTTATGCACTGATTTTATAGCTCTGGCGAAGTCGCCTGCATTGATTCCACAGGCGGCGGTTATGGAGGCGAAGCAGGGGGCGTTTAGCGTCTCTGAGGCGCTGAGTTTTGGCGCTGTTGGTGGATGTGATGATGAGGTGGCGTTTTTTGCGTCTGAGATGCGCAAGGTTACAGGTTGGAAGGTGCCAGTAGGTAAGAACGGTCAGGTTGTTTTTGAGAAAGTGTCAGGGTCAGGTGAAGGCTATCAGTTAGAGATTAATAGTGCTGGAGTTACAATTCAGGCTGCCAGTTCTGCAGGATTATTTTATGGATTTCAAACATTGAGGCAGCTCTCTCCGGTGGAGGTGTTTGCGAAACGTCAGCAGGCCTCACTTGTGAATGGTTGGGAGCTTCCTGGGCTTAAGATTCAGGATCAGCCTCGTTTCGAGTGGCGTGGGGTTTTGGTGGATGTTTCAAGGCATTTCCAACCAAAGGAAGAGATGTTGAAACTGTTAGACTCAATGGCAATGGTGAAGCTCAATGTTTTGCATTGGCATTTGACTGATGACCAAGGGTGGAGGCCGGAGATTAAGGCGTATCCGAAGCTGACATCTCAGAATAAGGGGAAGTACTACAGTCAGGAGGACTTGAGAGAGATAGTGGCTTATGCGCAGGAGAGGGGGATTACGATTGTGCCGGAGATTGATGTGCCTGGTCACAGTGGGGCGGTGGCTCGGGCGTATCCAGAGTTGTGTGTGGCGAAGAAAGACGGAAAAGGGAGGCATAATGTGTATGATGTATCCAATCCAGAAGTGTATACCTTTTTGGACAATGTTTTTGGTGAATTGAGTGCTATTTTTCCGGGGAGTTACATTCATTTGGGAGCGGATGAGGTTGGGAAGGGGGCGTGGCGTCATGATGCAGGCTGTCAGGCTTTCATGAAGAAGAATGGGATTAAGGATCTACATGGTTTGCAGGCTCACTTTGTGGGGCGGGTGTCAGCTTTGATTCGTAAATATGGGAAGAAGCCTATTGCGTGGGATGAAGCGTTAGAGGGAGGTGCAGACAAAGGCTTGGCGATTATGAGTTGGCGTGGTGTTCAACCGGGAATGGAAGCTGCTAAGCATGGTCACAAAGTGGTTTTGTGTCCAGTTTCGGCTCTCTACTACGACCGGGCGAATTCGCGTTCAGCGAGTCATCCTAATGGCTATTCTGCCAACACAGTGACATTGAGTCAGAGTTATTATTTTGAGCCACATATCCCGGGGTTGAGCGATGAGGCGAAGGCGTGCATTATGGGAGCTCAGGGGTGTGTTTGGGGAGAGAAAATCCGTGGGGGTGACCATTTACAGCGTCAGGTTATGCTGCGTGGAGCTGCTCTTTCCGAGGCGCTTTGGTCACCGCGGGCGTCACTGGACTGGAATGATTTCTTGGGGCGTTTAGAAGTGCACCGCGGGAGACTCAGTGCAAGTGAAGTCCCCTATTGGTGGGAAGAGGAGACAACTGCTCAGCAAGTAGGCTCATGGTCTCAGTTAAAGGCGGAGAGAGAGGCTGTTATTTTGCCGCTCGATGGGAAGATTAAGAGAGCAGGATTGCACGAATTTTTATTTCATCGAACTCAGGGTGAGGGGAGTTTTCACATCTTCAAAGCTGAAATGTTAGAGGATGGCAAGGTAGTGGCTGAGGATGCGCATGTTTACACAGCGACTGTGGAGCCACGGCGTCCGAATCAGTATTATTTATTGCATTTGGAGGAATTCAAGCCGGGGGCGAGTTATGCACTGAGGTACACGATTGAGCCAGTGAAGGGGGGAAGTAGTGGAGTAGTGATGCATCTTCCGGCGCTTGAAGCTGATCGGTATGCTAAGGATCGCAGTCCAGGGGCTGGGAAGTCTAATATTTCTGGTCAGAAGCAGCCGGATGAGCTTTAGAGGTCATTTTTTCGCAAGCGATTGATGGGTAGTGATAAGGGCTTGCAGTGTTTTGCGGGTTCGGGTGCTACATTGGGTAAATGAGAATGTGAGAAAAAATTAGAGTCGACGAAAGAGCGCAAATTTTTTTATGGTATAGGATTGCTATTTGTATGCCGTAGATACAAGCTCCTCTCCATGCATTCTGATGTAGCACCACTCGTAGAAGCGGGGCGGATTTCTGAAGAAGTCGGCGCACGATTATCACAACTTGCCCCAGGGCAATATTGTCTCCACAAAAGCTGGGGAGCCGGCAAAGTGATCGACTGGGATATTCGAAGCGGGAAGATCACGATTGATTTTGAGAAGAACGAAGCTCAGACAATGGGGCTTCAGTTGGCGATCACTAAGACTGAGCCGTTGGCAGCCGACCATTTTAGAGCACAGAAGTTAGAGGCAATGGAGGAGTTGCGTGCATTGGCGCACAATGATCCTGTCGAGCTCGTGCGTCGTACATTGAAGAGTAATGGGGGGACTCTTAAGATTGATCAACTTGAGCGTGAGTTGATTGGTTCAGTGGTGCCGGAGGAAAATTACAAGAAGTGGTGGGACGGAGCGAAGAAGCTATTGCGTGAGAGTCGTGCAGCGATTGTGCCGACAAAGCGCACCGAGCCACTTGTGTTGAGAGATGAGAATGTCTCTCCAGCTGATTCGTTATTGCAGGATTTTGAAGCTGCTCGTGATTTCAAAGCCAAGGCGCGTGCGCTGGAGGCCATCATTAAGGACTTTAAGCATTTCAAAGGAAACAAGGAAGCTCAGGAGGCTATCAATAAGAGCATTGATGAGTCAGTGCGCAAGGGAATGAAATTGCACTTGGGGCAAGCTTTAGACCTGTTAGTTGGCCGTGACGAAATGATGGCAGCATCCGAGGTTATGGAGTTGGATGCATCCGCATTACGTGTGTCTGATGTGATCGCTAATGAGGGAGCTAAGATTGGTGAAGAGCTTGGTTCTCTTCCTGCAGCGCGCCAGCGTATGGTGTTTGAGGCTTATCCGGCAGCCTTTGGTGATGCGTGGGTTGATGAATTACTAGCGATTTTCGACATTGTAGGGCCGAGAGGTTTGGCAGAGATTGCCAAGCTATTGATTGAAGAAGATCAGAGTGCTGAGTTGTACACGTTCTTGCGTCGCCACATTGGTGGGCGCACATTGGGAGCGGACTCGTTATTGTGGGTATGCCGTGAGCGAAAGAAATCATCTGAGCCCGTGTTTGACGTGGAGGTGGGCAATGCCATTTTGAGTCTTCTTGAGCGTGATGTGATGGAAGACGGTCCGCGCAAGAGCAGCCGACTTCAATCATATTTCATGGAAGATCGAGCATTGATTGCGGATTTGCTAGAGAATACTGAGAACAATGAAGTACGCAACTTTGCGAGAAAGCTTCATCAGAGTCAGATCTTTGCAGAGCTTGACCGCAAGTCCTTGATGGCACGTGTCATCAAAGCCTGCCCTCAGACTCAGGAACTCGTCACGGGTGATGGGGCTGAGAAGAAGGATGACGGAGTGATCTCTTCATGGGACAGCATTGCGAAGAGGAAAGAAGATTTGGAAGATTTGATTTCCAATCAAATCCCTCAGAACCGTGAGGACATCAAGATTGCACGTTCTTACGGTGACTTACGCGAGAATGCTGAATACCACATGGCGAAAGACCATCAGAAAGTATTGATGCGTCGTCAGGCGGAGATTGAGGCATCATTGGCGAGCGTGCAGGGAACAGACTTTTCCAACGTCGACAGTTCTGAGGTTAACATCGGTACTGTAGTTGGTTTTAAGGACGCGGCTGGCAACTCGGTCACGTACACAGTCTTGGGGGCATGGGATTCTGACACAGATAACAATGTTATTTCTTATCTTTCTGAGTTAGGCAACAGCATGCTCGGCCTCAAAGTAGGAGATAAGACAAAGGTGCAGTCCGTGGAAATGACTGTGGAAAGCATCGCACCCTACTCTAAAGGCTAAGAGACAATTTCCTAGCGGGATGCATAGAGTGTGACCCGCTTGCCACCTTTCTAGTGATAGGAGGTGGATCCAACACATGGCTCTTCACCACATTTGAGCCCAAACCACATTATAAAAAATTATGGAATTCACAGCAATTGAAGATATTCGCGCACGCGAGATCATTGACTCCCGCGGTAACCCGACGGTAGAGGTTGACGTAACGCTTGCAGACGGTTCGTTTGGCCGTGCAGCAGTACCTAGTGGCGCGTCCACAGGTGAGCACGAAGCATGCGAACTCCGCGATGGCGACAAGGCGCGCTATCTTGGTAAAGGGGTTGCAAACGCAGTTGCAAACGTAAACGACAAGATCGCGCCTGAGCTTATCGGCCTCGACGCTACTGACCAAGCTCTCATCGACCGCACTATGCTTGAGCTGGATGGAACTAAGAACAAGACTAGCCTTGGAGCTAATGCGATTCTTGGTGTGTCTCTCGCTACAGCGCACGCTGCAGCAGCTTCTTGCGACCTTCCGCTTTTCAAGTACCTTGGTGGTCCTAACGCAAAGGTGCTTCCAGTGCCGATGATGAACATCGTTAATGGTGGTTCACACTCCGATGCTCCTATCGCATTCCAGGAATTCATGGTGCGTCCAGTTGGCGCTCCAACATTCAAGGAAGCAATCCGCATGGGTGCAGAAATCTTCCACGCACTTAAGAAGGTACTTCACGACCGTGGTCTTTCTACAGCAGTCGGTGATGAAGGTGGTTTCGCTCCTACATTTGACGGCACATACGACGCACTTGATACAGTTTCCAAGGCTGTTGAGAACGCAGGCTACAAGCTTGGTGAAGAGGTGACATTCGCACTCGACTGTGCAGCTTCCGAGTTCTTCGAGAACGGTGTATACGACTATTCTAAGTTCGAAGGTGAAGGCGGCCAGAAGCTTTCTTCTGAAGAGCAGGCAGCATTCCTCGCTGAGCTTTGTGAGAAGTACCCAATCGACTCCATCGAAGATGGTTGTGACGAAAATGACTGGGATGGCTGGAAGGCACTTACCGACAAAGTTGGTGACAAGGTTCAACTCGTTGGTGATGATCTCTTCGTAACTAACGTTGAGTTCCTTCAGAAGGGTATCGACCTTGGTGTTGCGAACTCCATCCTCATTAAGGTGAACCAAATTGGTACACTCACTGAGACTTTCGACGCAATCGAGCTCGGTAAAGTGAATGGTTACAACTCTGTTATTTCCCACCGTTCAGGTGAGACAGAGGACAACACCATTGCTGACATCGCGGTTGCTACCAATGCGGGCCAGATTAAGACTGGTTCAATGAGCCGTTCAGACAGAATTGCAAAGTACAACCAGCTTCTTCGTATTGAAGAAAAGCTTGGTGCTAACGCAATCTATGCTGGCACTCTCTAAGTTTTTCTGTTAAGGAAACTTAGAAGCAAACTTTTCCTCATGGCTCTGAAAGGGGCCATGAGGAATCTGCGTATTTAGTGAAGTCGCTCGCGAGGGCGCAAAAAATTCCCCGGAATGGCACGAGTATCAACAGCGAGAGTAAGAGCGCGTCGGCACGCAGACCGGCGGATGTGCGCGCGCACTCAAGCGTTGAAGAAGCTCAATGTTTTTGCCTTTTATAGTTTAGTGATCATTGCGTGTTTTGGGGTGATCGCGACGTGTTTGCCAGAGTTTCGGAAGTTACAAGCTTCTGAAGAGGAGTTGGCTGAAGTGCTTGAGCAGAAGCAGGCGATGGATGATCGTGTGGATCAACAGCTGAGAGAGTATCGCGCCTTGGAGCAGGATCCTTATTTTTTGGAGATCTACGGTCGTGATCGTTTGGACATGTACAAAGATGGAGAGCGTATCTTCCGATTCTCACGCGATAAGAAGCTCTAGTGTGGTTTGAGCTATGCCCTCGACATCATTGTCTGATCTTAGGGGGGAGGATGTGGCTCTGGTTAATCGCCTTTTTCACGAGGAACGGGCTATTTTCTGATCAATTTCGTTCTTCTTTAGTACTGACTTTTGGTAGAAGCAGCGGGTGTTTAGTGAGTTTGTTCTTACCTATTTGTTAGGTTTCTGATATTGCTCGGATGTTATGTCTGAATATCCTAGAACTTTGTCCCACATTGGGCTCTCTGTGCCCAATTTAGAGCGAGCAGTAGAATTTTACCGAGAGGTAATGGGGTGGTATGTGATTATGGAGCCCACTGAGATCCAGGAAGACAAGAGCACGGCGATTGGGCAGATGTGCTCCGACGTTTTTGGTGATGGTTGGGGGAGCTTCAAGATTGCACACATGTCGACTGGTGATCGGATGGGCGTGGAGTTATTTGAGTTTCGCAATAACGAGAAGCCTGAGGAATTTGAGTATTGGCGCAGTGGAACATTTCACTTTTGTGTGCAAGATCCTGACCTTGAGGGTTTGTTGGAAAAGATTTTAGCGCATGGAGGGAAGCAGCGGATGCCGGTGCGCCATTATTATCCGGGCGAGAAGCCTTATCGTATGGTGTATGTAGAGGATCCTTTTGGTGTGGTGTTTGAGATTTATTCACATTCTTACGAATTGACATACTCTGCAGGAGCGTATTGAGGGGGAAACGCGCATGCTATAGCTTGACCATTGTCGATCTTAGTTTTAGGGAATTGGCATGCAACCACTTTACGAAGGCAAGGCCAAGAGACTCTATACGACTGATGACCCGAATGTTCTCCGTATGGAGTACAAGGATGAAGCCACAGCATTTAATGCTGAGAAGAAGGCTGAATTTGAAAACAAGGGGCGTCTGAATACAGCGATTACTTTGGCTATCTACCGCATGTTGGAAGCTAAGGGGGTGGAGACGCATCTTGTGGAGGCGATTGATGACATCAACTTGTTGGTGAAGTCTGTGGATATTCTCTTGGTAGAGGTGATTGTTCGTAATGTGGCAGCAGGTTCATTCTGCAAGCGCGTTGGTGTAGAAGAGGGGACTGAGTTTAAGCAGCCGATTGTGGAATTTTCATACAAGAGTGATGAACTCGGCGATCCATTGATTAATGACGACTACGCTCGCGAGATGGGTTTGGCGACTCCTGAAGAGTGTGCTGAACTCAAGCAGAAGGCTTTAGTCATTAATGATGTAATGATCGAGTTCTTCAAGCATGCAGGATTGAAGCTAGTTGACTTTAAGATTGAGTTTGGTCGGACCAAAGACGAGGAGGCTAAGATTGTATTGGCAGATGAGATCAGCCCGGACACATGCCGTTTGTGGGATATTGAAACTGGCAAGAAAATGGACAAAGATCGTTTTCGTCAGGACCTCGGTGGAGTGATGGAGGCCTATGAGGAGGTTCTCAAGCGGGTTGAAGATGCAGTGAAGTAAGCTACTGACTCCGTCATTTTTATTGAGCCTCACTCTTGAATGGGAGTGGGGCTTTTTTTGTGGATTATGTGTATGTGGAAGTGTGGGTAGAGTGGTTGCGAATGTTATAGCAGTCATCTAGAATAGTTCAGCGGCTTGCTCGAAGGTGTGGTCAAGCAAGCTACAGAACCTTTTCATTTACCAATAGATATTATGCCGAATCCATGGACAGGGGTGGGGAACCCATATACACGACAAGAAGTTATTGAGCGTTTTAACAACACGCTTTCGAAGGGGGAGTCAATTATTGTAGCAGGTGCTGGCACAGGCATTTCTGCCAAGTTTATTGAGAAAGGTGGAGCAGACATGATTATCATTTACGCTTCAGGTCGTTTCCGCATGGCTGGTGCGGGGTCTGTTGCAGGGATGATGGCGTATGGAGATGCGAATGCGATTGCTATGGAGATTGGCGAGTACGAAGTTTTGCCGGTTGTCAATGAGACTCCGGTGATTTGTGGTATTCACGCCTCTGACCCACGTCGCCGGATGTGGCATTGGTTGCAGCAGGTGAAGGCGATGGGTTTTTCTGGAATTAACAATTTTCCGACCCACACGATTATTGATGGGCATTTCCGTCAGACACTTGAGGAGACTAACATGGGGGTACAAAAAGAGATCGATGCTGTTGCATTGGCTTCGAAGATGGATATTTTCTCTATCACCTATGTTGGTACTCCGGAGGAGGCAAAGAAGATGGCTGAAGCTGGTGCTGACGCCGTGATTGCTCATGTGGGATGTACAGTGGGAGGGTCGATTGGGGTGACAGATGCTTCTATCGGTCTAGATGAAGCAGCCAAGGCGACTCAAGCCATCTGTGATGCCGTACATTCTGTGAACAAGAACACGTTTGTGTTATCTCACGGCGGTCCAATTTTAACACCTGAGGACGCTGCCTACATCAACGAGCACACTGACACAGTAGGTTTTGTTGGAGCTTCAAGTATTGAGCGTATGGCTGTGGAAAGTTCCATCACAGATCTCACTCGGGAGTTTAAATCGATTCCAGTAAAGAGAATTCACTAAGTTAGAAGGGAGAGAATAATGGTTAGGCATTTAGGATTTTTCCAATTCAAAGAAGGTGTGAGTGATGAGGAGATTGCAATGTGTTTTGATGAGCTCAGGGCAATGGTGGGGCAGATTCCAGGTTTGCTGAGTATCGAGCATGGGCTGCATCAATCAGACGAGGGTCTTGATGATGGATTCACGCATGCATTTTGTATGACCTTTGAGTCAATCGCAGCGAGGGACGCATATTTACCGCACCCTGTTCACATGCAGCGAGTGGAGCTCTTTCAGCCACGGCTTGAGCGAGTGATTGTATGTGATTTTGAGGTGCAAGACGCCTTCAAGGCGACTGTGTAGACTGACAATTTTCATGCCATTTCGATGGCTTTTTGACATAAAAAATGGCTCGGTAGGTTTCCCCGCCGAGCCATTTTATTGCGTTACCATCACGTAAGAGTGTTTCTTCGCCGCCTGAGGATGAGGGCAACTCCGCAGAGGCCCATGAGGCTAGGGATGCTGGGTTCCGGTACCACCTCGATGGTGATTGCGGCAAAGTTAGTAGTTGTGTTGCCGCCAGTATTTCTTTGTGGAACGGAAATGGTCCACGAATCATCAGTAATGTCAGAGACGGCAACTTCATAGATGGTTTTCCCATCACCTGATCCGTCGGGGTTTAAGTAATCGTTAGGGGTGCCAAGGGTGCCTTGGGTGACATTAAATGTGGGGTTTCCAGCGCTATTTTCGGCGCCATTTGAGTATGCTCGTACGACGAGACTTTGGCCGGCAGACAGGAAGCTTTGGATTCCAGAGAGGTTGACGGTGATACCAGCTCCACTGTTGTCATCGAAAAACTCGGTGAAGACTAGGTTTTCATCACTCGTACCTGTAAAGTCTCCGCCTGATCCACTGGCCCAGGTGGCGCCTGTGGTCCATGTGAGGGTGAGGCCAGAGAGGACTCCTGGCATATTACGGCTTGTCTGAACGTTTAGGAAGCCATCTGCTCCAAAACCGTTTTGATAGGTTCCCGCATTAGGATCGAGAGGGGCGTACCAATTAGAGGTGCCAAGAGCGGTGATTAAGCTAGTTCCTGGGTTGTTAGGATCTTCGATCTGGCTGATATTTCCAGAGTTTCGATAGAAGCTAATGCCAGCAAGTATGGCGGCGTGGCTAGTGGTTGCTGTGAGGCAGAATGCCGTAGCAAGGATGCTTATGTGGGGTTTCATAGTGGGAGAAATAAATGAACCCTAGCATGATAAGTAGATGTGCTTATTTTTGTAAAGGGGGAAATTACTTAGGGGGGAGGTGTTAGATTGTTCTATAAGAATTGGTTATGTTCTTTTTCGTGTGCGACAGTGGTTTGTGGCCCATGGCCAGGGCAAACGACGGTGTTTTGTGGGAGGGTGAGAAGTTTTTGATGGATGCCGGTGACGAGTTGTTGGTGTGAGCCACCTGGGAGGTCGGTTCTGCCGAGTGATTCATTCATGAGAGTATCGCCGACAAAGACGGCTTCGAGTTCGGGGAAATAAAAGCAGATAGAGTCTGGGGAGTGGCCTGGGATGTGAGAGATTGTGAACTCGAGGTTTCCAATGGTATAGTTTTCTTGTTCGCTGAGGAGTGTGTCTGGGGTGAAGGGAGTGATTTGTATAGGGAGGCCCCAATTTTCGCGTGCTTCTTTTTGGCGCACGAGCCTTTCTGAATAGGGGGAATGCATGAGAACTTCCACTCCGAGCTTCTGTAAAGCTTCGACATCTTCAACGTGGTCGAAATGTTGGTGAGTGAGGAGGAGGTGAGTCGGGGTTAGTTTTTCCTGTTGGATGACTTCATTAATGAGAGCTGGAGCATCAACGACGATGCATGTGTCGTTGTGGTTAATGATGTACCCGTTGGTGAAAACATGTCCTCCTGTGTAGCTGAAAATTGGCATGGGTGTATTTTTCTCACGCGCGCGGTCAATTCAACTTAAAATCTCAGACTTCGACCTTGTTCTGTGATAGCAAGGTCTCTAGATATAGAGCCAATGATTTTGAGAAGTTTGTTTTGTATGATTATGTTGGCTGGGGTCGTGGTGGCGGACGACATGGCGAAGTTGAATACGATGTTGGAGGCTCGAGTCGAGGCTAACAAGAAATACCGTGATCAATTCATGGAAGATGCCAAGGAATCGGACTATGCAAAAAAATTAGTGCCCCTTGAGAAGGCATTGGGCGAGGAATGGGTACATTTTTTGAACTTGGTAAAGAAGTCCGATGATAAGTCATTGAAGGTGGCGACCTTGAAGTTAGAGGTCATGGATGAAATGTGTGGTTGTTACTACGATCTCGAGTGGTCTGAGTCACTGATGGAGAAAGTAAAACTTAGAAATCAATTAGCTGAGTGGAAGAAGAAGCTTGAGCAGCTCAAAGAGATTGAGGGGGCGAGTGCTGCTAAGCCAGAGAGTGAGACAAAGTAATTAATCTAGGCATGTTCGGGGAGGGGGAGTAGGCGCACAGCAGTGTGAGAGGGGACATTAGTATGACAAGAGAAAGGACAGATCGGAAAATTGACACACTACAGAATGTGGAGCTGGGTGATGGTGTGGAGATACAGCTACGTGTGGCCGGTCCATTTGTAAGGTCTATGGCCTTACTGATTGATTATCTCATTATTACGGGTGTATTGATTGTTCTCTCGATGATTGTTGGGGGGATAGCAGCGGGGACGAATGCGAACATTGGTATGGGGGTGATGTTGATTTGTTTGTTTTTAATGTCTTGGGGGTATTTTGCATTTTTTGAGGGAGGGAAGCGTGGTGCAACGCCAGGCAAAAGGTCAATGGGGATAAGGGTTGTGGACAGGTATGGTAATGCTCCAACGCGCGGACAGGTATTGGTGAGGAACATTTTGAGGTTTGTGGATATGATGCCGGGCATTCCGACTGCAGGACTAGGGATGATGTTAGGTGGGTATGGTGCGGGTTTGGGGACGAGTTTATTATCTAAGAAGTTTCAGCGAATTGGGGATTTAGTGGCGAATACAGTGGTGATTTATACCAAGCCGGTGGAGCATGTGCATGCGACTGTTCCTCCAGCCTTGAGTAAAGTGGCGCCGCCAGTGGCGTTAACACGCGAGGAGCAAGCAGCTGTGATGGCATTTCGAGCACGTGCGGGATTATGGTCTGAAGCTAGGCGTATAGAACTGGCGGATCATGCCTCTGCTGTGTCTCAGGGGACAGGCAAAGACGGGATGGCCCGTTTGTTGGGAGTGGCGCATTGGTTAACTGAGGGGAAGTGAGGAAGGGATGAACGCGAAGGAGTTTGAGAGTAAGAAGGCTGAGAAGTGGAGTGATTACGACCACAAGATTCAGCTGCTAGAGAAAGGAAAGGCTGATCAGGTAGAGCAGATCGAGCTTATTCCGAAGCAATACCGCGAGCGATGTGTCGAGTTATCTACGGCACGTCATAGGATGTATGGTGAGCAAGTTTGTGAGTTTCTCAACCAACAGGTAATTAGAGGCCATAAAGTATTGGCGAGGAGTTCGACAAGCTTTGTACAGGCGGTATTTCTTTTTTTACTAAGGGATTTCCCGAAGGCGGTTCGTGGTGAGTGGAAGTTGTTTGTTTTGTGTTGGGTATTTTTCTTGGTGCCACTTATTGGGATGTGGGTATCGGTATCCTATGATTTGGAATGGGTACGCAGTATTTTGGGAAGTCAAGGGATGGCTGAATTAGATGCGACATGGTCTAAGGACAGTGATGCTGTGAGTGATTTTCGTGACGAGACCGGAGCTAACTTCTTGATGTTTGGCCATTACATCCACAACAACATTGGCATTGATTTCCAGATCATAGCGGGGGGGGCGATTGCTGGGGTTGGGAGCCTTTTCATTTTATTGATGAATGGGCTCGCGATAGGTGGGGCAATGGCCTACGTGATAGAATATTGTGATGCGGAGAAGTTTTTTTGTTTTGTATCTGGGCACTCGTCTTATGAACTAACAGGAATGGTCATAGCAGGTATGGCTGGTATGCGGATTGGTCTTGGGATTATCAGCCCTGGGAGGATGACGCGGGCAAAGGCATTGTTAGAAAGTGGGAAGAGAGGCTTGCCGCTTGTCTATGGGGCATTTGTCCTGACATTTGTTGCGGCGTGTGTGGAGGGGTTTTGGTCAGCAGAGAATTTTGCTCCAGTGATTAAATATACGGTGGGGATATTGGGCTGGGTGGCCTTGGCTATTTATTTTATTTTTGTGGGAAGGGGGCACGGTGAGGCTTGAGAAAGTGACGGCGGAGATTCGGCCACGTGGGCGTTGGGAGTCGATTGATTTAGGGTGTGCCTTGGTGCGTGAAAACTTTGGCAAGGTGATGGGGGCATGGTTTTTATGTGTGGTGCCACTTTGGCTTGTGCTCATAGCAATGGGGCAGTTTTGGCCATGGGCTGAGGGGCGGCCATGGGTAGCGGGGTTTCTATGTCTATGGGTTTTACCGATTTGTGATCGTGTACCTTTATTTGTATTGAGTCGTCGTTTATTTGGTGAAGACACTACGGTGTCGGAACTTTTGAGGGCATTTCCTGCGATGGTTTTTAGGCGTTTTTTCGTTACAATATTGGCGGGGCCATTGGCGATGGGAAGGGGCTTAAGTCAACCTGTGCTGGAGCTTGAGGGATTGCGAGGCAAGGCGTATACGGATCGTGTGAGTTTACTCTCAAGGAGTGGTGGAGAGGGGGCCACTCAAGCATCATTAATTGGGGCGGTATTGGTCTTAGCGACAGTATTTTCGATGAGCTTTGTGTTTATGAGTGTGGTTGGATTATTTGGAGATCCAGTTGTGATTGAGGAATTTTGGGTGGAGCATGTGCTTGAGAGTGATGCTGATTTTATACCTGAGCCATATGTTTGGACTGGATTGGGATTGTTGTTAGTGGCTATCACATTGATCGAGCCATTTTATGTGGGGGCAGGTTTTGCAATGTATATCAATAGTCGTACGATCACTGAAGGTTGGGATATTGAGTTGGCCTTCAAGCGGATGAGTGAGAGGGTGAGTAGGCTGCTAGAGAGTACGACAAAGAAGGTTTCGTTAGTCTTGCTCTGTAGCATGGCTTTTTTGGGTGGAGGGATAGAAGTGCAAGCGGCTAATGAGCGACTTGAGAGAGTGTTGGAGGATGAGGCCTTCACGGTTCATAGAGAAACTGTGGAGGTGCCTAAGTCACCGGATGGTGGAGATTTTAGCCTCGGTAGTGGAGGGATGGCTGGAATGGGGGGATTAGCTCAGCTCATTTTTTGGGGAGTGCTAGCGGCGCTTGTAGTTGGTTTGATATGGTTGATTGTGAAAAATCTGCACACCTTTCAGAGAGGGGAGCAAGTGCGTGTTGAGAAGCAACCCAAGATTAGAAGTGTGATGGGGATGGAGGTTGCACCTGAGACTTTACCAGAGGATATTGTAGAAGCTGCGCGCAGGGCGTGGGAGGGTGGCGAGAGGCAATTGGCTCTGAGTTTACTTTATCGTGGCGCTATTTCATGGTTCGTGCATTCTGCAGAGCTTGATATTGATGAAGCTGACACGGAGAGGGAATGTTTAGAACGCGTGGTGTCTAGTCGTCAGGATTCGGTTTATTTTGGGCTGTTGACTGAGCACTGGGTTCGTTTGGCATATGGGAAAGTGGAGCCAGAAGAGGGTGACTTTCTTCGCTTGTGCCACGACTGGCCCTATCAGACGGTGACGCCCATAGAGGGAGGTAAGTTATGAGGTATGGGCTGATTACCATGATTATACTGAGTCTGATTGGGTTAGTCTCATGCGACCAGGAGCCCAAAGAGACACGTGAGAGAGTTATTGGCTATATGGGCCGAGCTCGTCAGAATCCTTATCTAGCAGCAAAGAGGTACCTTCAAGCTGGCGGACACGAGGTTGCTTCAATGAGTGGGGTTCTCAAGTTTTCAGATGATGAGGGGCTGGTATTTACTCCGGCGTCTAGCATTCGATCTGTTGGAGATACAGATAGGGTGATGGACTGGGTGGATGAGGGGGGGCATCTGGTGGTTTTTTTGCAACGTGGCGAAGATTATTGGTATGACTTAGGAGAGGTGAGTGATCATGATCCGGAGTTATGGGCAGAGGATGGTGAGGAGCTTAGTGGAGGTGTGGAATTAATGTTACAATGGCTCGATCTAGAGGTGGTAGAAGAATGGGAAGAAGGGGATAAATGGGATCGAAAGGAGAGCCAGTATGCGAGTGGAGAGGTGTTACCCAATGTCGATGAATGTATTGTGAGTCTGGGTGGGGAGGAGAAGTTTACTTTATTGCTGGGCGGGCATCTAAGGATTCAGACCATGGATGGCGAGTATTTCAATGATTGGAAAGATCAGGGGGAGCAACACCGCTTTTATAGCCGGGAGTATGGGTATGGTAGAGTCACTTTGCTTACTGACGCTCGTGCTTTTCGAAATCCATATCTAGGCATGGCGGATCACGCTAAAATGTTAGATTATTTGGCGATAGGTGGCGGCGCAGTGGTCTTTTCGCTAGGTGAAGTTCCAGGTTTTTTGACCTTACTCAAGGAACATGGATGGATGGGCTTGTGGGGGATCCTCGCTTTATTGGTAGTATGGCTTTGGAAGAACATGCCTCGATTTGGGCCAATACTAGATGTAGAGGAGGGACACTCACGAAACTATGCACAGCAGGTGATGCATGCGGGGAAGTTTTTTTGGCGGAGCAAGAGAGAGGATGTTTTACTACTTTCTTTGCAGGATGCAGTTAGGTCGCGTAGTGGACACATGCAGCAAGAGGCTGTGCATTCGACAGATTTATATGAGAAGCTCGCTCAGAGCTCCGGCATTGACTATGAGATGGTAGAAGATGCTATGACGCGGCGCGAAGCCCGTGATGCAGCCACGATGGTCAAGACAACTCGAACACTTCAATTATTACTTCAAAGCATATGAATGATTATCAAGCCAGTGAACTTTCACCTGCTCCTAACGAACATGAGGGAGAGACAATGGGGTTAGCCCGGAGATTGCGCACAGAGTTGCGCAAGGTAGTGTTTGGTCAAGACATGGTAATTGACCAAGTGATAGCAACTTTTTTAGCTGGCGGTCATGTTTTATTAGAGGGAAAGCCGGGACTGGGGAAAACGCATTTGGTAGTGGCATTAGCGCACACCTTTGGTGGGCAATTTAGCCGTATACAATTTACACCTGACTTGATGCCGTCGGATGTGACGGGCTTTACATTGTTTGACATGAAGAGTCAGACTTTTCAGGTAAGGAAGGGGCCAATTTTCACAAATTTATTATTAGCGGACGAGATCAACCGCTCTCCAGCAAAGACTCAGGCAGCATTGTTAGAGGTGATGCAAGAAAGGCAAGTTACGATAGATGGTGAGACCATCAAGTTAGCACCTCCATTTATGACTTTAGCGACGCAGAACCCTATTGAGCAGGAGGGAACCTATCCATTACCAGAGGCTCAGCTTGATCGTTTTTTAATGAAGGTAGTGATGGATTACCCGAGTCTTAGTGACGAGAGTCAGGTAGTGCGGGATGTGACATCTGGTGTTGGTTTATCAGCAACTTCAGTAGATCAGTTGTACAGTCCAGAGGATATCATAGCTGCGCAGAAGCAGGTGAGAGAGGTTCGCTGTGTAGATGAAGTGGTGCAGTACGCTGTAAATATTGTTAGGGCTTCTCGCAGTACGCAGGGGATTAGTCTCGGGGCTGGGACCCGGGGGGCTATCAGTTTAGTTAGAGTCGCGAAGGCGTTCGCTTATATGGCTGGTAGGGATTTTGTTGTGCCAGATGACATTAAGCAGTCTGTTTTACCTGTATTGAGGCACAGAGTTCAGCTTGCTCCGGAGCTTGCGATCAGTGGGCACACTGTGGATGATGCCATCGGTCAGATTCTCTCGAAAGTGGAGGCCCCACGTCAGTAGCCAGTGATGCTAGGCAATACGATAGTAGGCAGCGTGAGTGCCTTGACTTCATTTCTGACTGGCTTGTTGCTTTATGTGGGTCCGGTCGTAGTGATAGTTTTGTTGTGGAAGTGGCTGAAGCTAAAGCCAGCTGTGGGAGCGCTTTATGCTGCGAGTGTTTGGTTATGTCTTGGGCTAGTGGCATCGGTTGTACCTGGTTTGGAAGGGTTATGGTGGGGGGGCTTGGTTGTTTGGAGTGTGTTGGGGATATTGGATGCGGTATTGTTATCGATGGTTCCTGCGCCTGAGTTTCGGCGCAAATTGCCGGGGAGGTTTGCTATTGATGTCGCGGCGGATGTGGAGCTCGAGTTAGTGAGTCGAGCACGTTGGGCGACTCGCTATGCGGTGTATGATGGTTTACCTATGGTGGCGGAATGTGAGGCATTGCCATGGTCTGGGAAAGTAAGAGCCGGTGGGAAGGTTCACATTTTTTACCCACTTAAAATTCGCGAGCGAGGTCGTTGTAGGCTTGAGGAGGGGTATGTTGAGATCACATCTCCATTTTGTTTGTGGAGCAAGCAGGTACGCGTTGGAGAGAGTGATGAGACGCGAGTGTATCCGAATTATGAACCGGTGATTCAGTTTGCTTTATTGGCGATGGAGAGCAGTCCTGAGCAGATGGGGATAGTAATGAAGAATCGTGTTGGCTTGAGTAAGGATTTCCATCAATTGAGAGACTATCAGCTGGGTGACACACTTTCTAAGGTGGACTGGAAAGCAACATCGAAGAAGCTACAGTTGATTTCAAGAGATTATCAGGAGCAGCGAGATCAGAATGTCATTTTGGCAGTTGACTGTGGTCAGCGCATGAGAGCTATGGATGGCGACATCCCCCAGTTTGATCACTGTCTCAATGCCATGCTTTTATTGGCTTACGTGGCCTTGAAGCAGGGGGACAATGTTGGAGTTATGAGTTTCGGTGGTGAGCAGCGATGGCTTCCACCGGTCAAGGGCGTGAATTCGATGACGACAATATTAAATCATCTCTATGATTACAGAACCACGGCGGCTCCGAGTGATTATGCGGAAGCTGCTGAGAAGTTGTTAATGAATCAAAGTCGTCGTTCCTTGGTAGTTTTTCTTTCTAACATCCGGGGGGAAGATGGTTCTGATATCATTGATCCTTTACGTTTGGTAAGGAAGAGGCATGTGACTGTGTTAGCAAATTTGAGGGAAAAGGAAGTCGTAGACAGTTTTGAAAAACCTGTGGGGAGTTTAGAGGAGGCCTTGGCGTTAGGAGCCACCCAACAGTACCTTGATGAGAGACAAGCAATACTCAAAGAGCTAGCGGCTCATGGGATATACTCGGTCGATGAGACAGCTCAAGATTTACCAGTGGCATTGGCCAACGCTTATTTAGTAGCGAGAGAGAGAGTTTGATACAGATGAGTGATGAGGCACCAGATGCAATGAATTCAGTGTACCAGCATGCCGCAGAGGTGATTGGGGAGGCCGAGGGGATCTTTTTGACAGCTGGAGCGGGGATGGGTGTCGATTCTGGATTGCCGGATTTTCGTGGCGATGCAGGTTTTTGGAGGGCTTATCCATTGTTAGAAAGTGAGGGCTTAGGCTTTCAAGATTTGGCTAACCCTCAATGGTTTGAGAGCGACCCTGAGCGGGCCTGGGGCTTCTATGGTCATCGTTATGCTCTGTATAAAGTGACTCAACCGCATGCTGGATATGGCATTTTACGGCAATGGGTAGAGGGGCGTGAGCATTTTGTTTTCACCTCAAATGTAGATGGTCATTTTCAGAGGGCTGGGTTTGATTCGGTATACGAATGTCATGGGTCGATCCGTCATCTGCAATGTGTGAGGGCGTGCACTGAAGCTATTTGGCCCATGGATGAGCTGGGTTTTGAGGTATGTGAGGAAAGGTTGAGAGCGGATGGTGATTTACCTAGGTGCCCTCATTGCGGAGGGCTAGCTCGCCCCAACATTCTAATGTTTGGGGACTACCACTGGCTTCATCAGCGCAGTGAAGGGCAGTACGACCAACTGGAGGATTGGCGATGGAAGATGCGTGGGAAGAAGGTGGTGACGATTGAAATGGGTGCAGGGACCGCGATTCCAACCGTTCGATTGGCTTCAGAAAAGATGCCAGGAACCACGGTGCGGATTAACCCACGTGAGGCTGATGGTGGTAGCGAAGTGCTGTCAGTGGCAAGTGGTGCCTATGAGGCATTGCAGCGCATCAATACGCTATTTGAAGGGGCGTGATCCTGTCTTGATTGGATTAAGTGGTGCTAGGTGGTGCGAGAGATTGTTTTGCTTTCATCAGAGCCTTATGCCAGTCGGATTCTTTTTGGCCATCGGGGAGGGCGTCCAGCAGGTCGCTGATTTCTTTGTGTTGTGTAGCATTGAGTTTTAGCTTGGGGATGGTTTCGAATGCGGCGTAGATGAGGGAGCCGTTTTCGAGTTTTTTTCCATGCTTGAGGGCTTTGAGTGTAAGGGTGGTGATTTCTTTTTCATTAAAGAGGTCATGCTGTTCCTCCAACAAGATGGGGTACCAACTAGGGTTATTGGCATTTGCTAATTTTTTGGCCCAAATTTTAGTGGCTTTTTGATTGGATTGACTGAGGGATGTGAGGAGGTCATTCATGAGGGAGGATTTTTCAGTGTATCCTGAGCTGAAGGCTGAACCTTTGGCTTTGAAGGCATTGATAGGCGCTAGATCTTGGATGGCTTGGATTATCCAGGTTTCTTTTTGTTTGATGTTGATCGCTTTGAGATCGCAGTAGGCATTGACGATGCGTAACCCGAGACTATCGGTGGGGAGTTTATTTTCTAGGATGAGTTGTTTGATTTGTGGATTGGAGTGGTTGTGATTCTCAGCGAGGAGTTCGAGTAAGTGGAGAGCTCTCCATGATTGCGATGGGTCTGGATGGATTGCTGCGAGGGATATTTCGGAGATTTTATCGAGAGTGGCTGGGGCGATGGTGGTTGGGGGATCTTGTTCCTGTGCCTCTTCAAGTAGATCTGTGGCCCAGGTGAGTGTGCCTTCGATAGCTGTGTCACTGAGAGCTCTGATGCTATTATCTTTGATGTGAGTGAGTCGGTTTTCTTTGAAGACGGTGGTGAAGCTCACTCTGTAGTCATTTGATACTCCGTGCCAGGTGATTTCTTCAGCAGTCTTTTTGACTGGTTTACCTAACAATGAGATGGTTTGTTCGGGAGTCATGCCGACATGGATGAGGCGTGTGGGGCCGTCGAAGTTGTAGCGTTTTTCGAGTTCACTGGAGAGGGTGGCAGGAGTATGTTTGGACTTAATTTTGAGTTCCATCCTTTCGACCATTTCTTCATAGACTTCTCTGGGACATGCTAGGTGGGTCCACTCGAAGGCCATGAGGCGAAGTTTATCACCGAGGATTTGAGCTTTTTTGACGGCTCCTCCTGGAAGCAGGCTGAAGCGGACAATGTTACTATTTTCGATACGCTTGACATGGTGGACCATTGGTCCACAGAAGCAGACACCATCATCAAACCAATCGCTTGCTTGCAGAAGAAAGACGCCATAGGTTGCGCCATCGGCAGTGAGGTAATAGGCATTTTGGAAAGAATTATCGACAGTGGTACAGACTCCACCTTCGACACGAATGGAGGTATTATTCTTTCGAACTTCTAATTCTAGGAGTGGGTGTTTGGGGTATTGGATTTTGACGAGTTCATCTTCATAAGTTTCCCACTCGGTCCATTCTTTTTGTTGGAGGAATTTGGTGAGAGCGTCGGTGGCGTCTTCGGGGGTGTTACCGCCAGCGTAATTCCCAGTGGTGGGTGGGCCATTGACTTTCCACCAATGTTCTGAGGCTTGAGTGACTGAGAGGCTTGAGAGTAGGAGGAGGTTTAGAAATGTTTTCATTGGGTAGAGGTGGCTTATTTGCGTTTTTTATAGAATCCAACGGGTGCTGGTTGGCGTTCTGGTTTATTTTTCGGGTGGTACATGGAGATCCAGAGTCGGACTTTGGTGCCATTGGAGATGGTAATCTCATAGCAATCGAGAGGCTTACCATCTGGGCTGTTACCGCCACTAAAGAGTCGTTTGAAGCGAATGGGTTTCCCCTCTGGGCCGAGGAGACTGTTCAAGTAGTCTCGTTCGGCTTTTGGTCCCCCAAATTCGTCTTTGCTTCCCACGAGGATGGGGTTGTTTTCAGAGTAGCCGTAGGTTTTGTCATCGGACATGAGCTTTTTGTTCACCCCGCTGGGGTGCTTGGTTGCTGGGTCAATGGGTTTGAGGACTTGGGGGGCATCTTCAGCCATTAGGCTGATAGTACAGCTCATCAGTGCGACACAGAATAAACGCATAGGATGTTACTAACAGAACATGATGGATGGAAGCAAGTGGGAAGGTGTTGAGGATGGAATTATCTCTGATGGATCATAATGGGGGGAATATATGAGTGAGGAATGAGGCTTGCATGCTGGGGCAAATGGCCTAGATTGCGCGCTTTAGAAATAAGCAAACTATGGCTACAGCAGAAAAACATGGGTTTCAGGCAGAGGTGAAACAGCTTCTGGATATTGTCATTCACTCGCTCTACACAGACCGAGAAATTTTCATTCGTGAATTGGTATCCAACGCGTCTGATGCGCTTGAGAAGGTTCGTTTGAAGCAACTCACTGAAAATGACATTTATCAGGGAGACGCTGAGTTAAAGATCTCGCTCACCACAGATGAGGAGAACAACACTTTAACGATTGCTGATTCTGGCATCGGGATGACTCGTGAAGAACTCTCTGAGAATCTTGGAACGATTGCCCATTCAGGAACAAAGGCATTTCTTGAGCAGCTCAAGGAAAAGGGAGATAGCAACGCGGATGTGATTGGTCAGTTTGGTGTTGGTTTTTATTCTGCATTCATGGCTGCCGACGAAGTGGAGGTATACACACATTCGTGGGACAAGAGTGCTGAGAACCTGAAGTGGACCTCAGACGGCGCCACTGGCTACACGGTAGAGGAAGTTGACGAGCAGACTCGCGGCTGCAAGATGGTGATCAAGCTCAAGGAAGGCCAAGAGGAATTCGCTAAGGCTGATCGCGTGAAGGAGATTCTTGAGAAGTACTCAAACTTTGTGACTTTCCCAATTGAGCTCAATGGTGAGCGTGTGAACAAAGTTGACGCGCTATGGCTCAAGTCGAAGAGCGAAGTGTCTGAAGAAGAATACAATGAATTTTATAAGTTTGTAGCGCATGCTTGGGATGAGCCCAAGTACACCATGCACTTCAGTGCTGATGCACCACTAGCGATCAATGCACTTCTGTTCGTGCCTAACGAGAACCAAGAGCAATTTGGAATGGGGCAGATGGAAGCTGGTGTTTCTCTCTACTGCCGCAAGGTGCTTATTGATTCTAAGCCTCAGAAGCTGCTACCTGAGTGGCTTCGTTTCCTTCGTGGAGTCATTGATTCGGCTGACCTTCCGCTCAATATTTCTCGTGAGACAATGCAGGACAGCGCGCTCATTCAGAAGCTTAATAAGCTGATCACAAAGCGTTTCCTCAAGTTTTTGGCCACCGAGGCAAAGAACGATCCGGAGAAGTACAATGAATTTTACGGTAAGTTCAGCCGTTTCCTAAAGGAAGGGATTGCGACCAGTTTCGAGCACCAAGAGGCATTAGGTGGGCTCATTCGATTTGAATCTACAATGACGGAGGCGGGGACTCAGACGAGCTTTGCTGAGTACATCGACCGGGCTAAGGACGGTCAGGAAGAAATTTATTACCTCGTAGGAGCCTCAAGAGACATCCTTGAAAAGGGTCCCTATCTTGAAGCTTTCAAGGCTCGTGGTCTAGAAGTTGCTTTGTTTACCGATCAAGTGGACCAATACGTTCTCGATTCTATGCCTGAGTTCAAGGGTAAGAAGCTTGTGCCTGCGGATCGCGCAGACCTTGAGCTCGACGACCTTGAGACTGAAGGTGAGGCACTTGATGCTGCCTCAGTGGAAACACTCTCTAAGTTCATGAGTGACACACTCGGTGAGCGCGTAGAGAAGGTGGAAGCGGGCAAGCGTCTGGTAGATAGTCCTATTGCAGCACTTGCGCCAAAGGATGCACCGAATGCTCAGATGATGGCTATGATGAAGGCAATGGGACAGGAAGTGCCTGCTCCTAAAGTGACGCTTGAAATCAATCCACGTTCTGAGGTGATTAAGAATCTTGCTGGCCTGCAACAACGCGATGCAGATCTTGCTGGGCTCGTGACTCAGCAGCTGACTGACAACGCACTATTGGCGGCGGGTCTTCTGGAGAATCCACAGGAAATGGTTTCTCGCATGAACGATCTTCTCGCTCGCGTGGCGAAGTAAGTTTTGACTTTGAATTTAGGCGGCCACCGGGGAATCTCGGTGGTCGTTTTTTTGTCGGCACAGTCGACAGGCCTTAGCCAATAGGTTAGATGATAGATATGGCAAATTTTGTGTATATCGCAGCGAGCTTGGACGGTTATATTGCGACTGAAGATGGTGGGGTTGAATGGTTGGACTGTGTACCAAATCCTGAGGGGAGTGATTTAGGTTTTGCGGCTTTCATGGAGCGAGTTGATGCTTTGCTGATGGGGAGGAATACTTTTGAGAAGGTGGTGAGTTTCGGAGTTTGGCCTTACGAGAAGCCAGTATTTGTTCTTAGTGCTTCACTGAAGCAAGTGCCAGAGGGCTACGAGGGAAAGGTGGATTTGGTTAGTGGTGCACTCGCTGAGGTGATAGGCAAGCTGGAGGGGAAGGGGTTTAAGAAGCTCTACGTAGATGGAGGCAAGTTGATTCAGAGTTTATTAAGGGAGGATCGAGTTGATAGATTAATTGTGTCTCGCATACCTGTTTTATTAGGTAGTGGGATCTCATTATTTGGGGAGCTGTCTGAGCCATTGCATTGGCAGCATATTAAGTCCGATGTGCTGCTGGGAGAAATCGTGAAGAGTGAATATCTGCGGAAACGCTAGTGGGGGGGGAATCGTTCCGACTATTGCCAGCAGCTTGGTCTTAATTGGGAAACTGTGTCTGTGGGTGTTGTGGGTGAGGCAGTCTCAGAAAAGTTTCATAAAGTGTCAGCTTCGCTTGCATGCGGAGAGTTCTGTGGCATAGAGTATGGTGCTCGTTAGAAATTTCTAGGCGAGCAACTACTAACATCCATTCTAATCATAGTTGTGAACACGAGAGAAAACATTGAGACACGCCGATCCATTAAGCATTACGACCCAGAACACGTGATGCCGCAAGAGGATTTAGCTGAGCTGATTCGGTTGACTAAGTTAGCGCCATCGTCCTTTAACATGCAGAATTATCGTCTGTTAGTCATTCGCGATAAAGAACTGCGTCAGAAGATACGGGCCGCGGCATGGGACCAGGCGCAGGTGACAGATGCGAGTGTATTATTTATTATGTGTGCGGATTTGAACGCGCATGAGGCTGACCCAGCACAATATTGGGGGCACGCACCTCAGGAGGTTCAGGACATACTAGGACCGATGATTAAGCCATTTTATGAGGGTAAGGAGCAGTTAATTCGGGATGAAGCAAATCGCTCGACGGCATTGGCGGGGATGACATTGATGTTAGCGGCACGCGAGTTGGGATACGATTCTTGTCCGATGATTGGATTTGATCCGCAAGCTGTGTCTGAGCTGGTCAATTTACCAGAGGGGATGATGCTTGGTTTTATGATTCCGGTAGGCAAGCAGAGCCAGGGAGCATGGGATAGAGGAGCAAGGCTTTCTGACGAGACAGTGGTGCACTACGACACATTTTAGGGAGTCATATAACGACTCACTCTAGTTGCTAGGGATACAGCTGGTGTGAGTTCTTGGAGATAGCTGGTAGGGCGATGTATGTCATACCAGCTATTTTCTTGCTCAAGAAATGCATGATGGGCTTGCATCTTTGTGTGGTATCATAGAGTTATACAGCTATGCCCACCATGGATATGATTGAGGAACGCCTGGAGTTTGAGACTCCACAATTTGTGCATGCGCTTTTTGCCAATGAGACGAGACAATTGTCTTATATTGACGAAAAGCTGGGGGTGAAGGTGGTGACGCGAGAAGGGTGGATCTTATTGCGCGGTGATGCATTGAATGTGGAGAAGGCAAAGCGTGCGATTTTGGATTTAGAGGAAGCGCGCCGCAGTGGCTCTGAAATCACAGGGAAAGATTTTCGAACTGCCATTGATGTTGCGGCGGCGGGTGGTGGGACAGGTGTGGCTCAAATGGGGAAGATCAAGCTTCTAGGGACGAGTGGTCGCAAGCCGGTCGTGCCACGCACTCCTCAGCAGGTAAAGTATGTGCAGTCGATGGCGGCCAATGATGTTGTATTCGGGCTGGGGCCAGCTGGAACGGGTAAGACATATTTGGCGATGGCAATGGCCTTGAGTTTACTGAAGGCAAAGAAGATTCATCGGATCGTGTTGACGCGTCCAGCAGTGGAGGCTGGTGAGGCCTTAGGGTTCCTGCCTGGTGATTTACAGGAAAAAGTGGCTCCTTACCTGAGACCTTTGTACGATGCAATGCATGACATGCTCGACCCTGAGACTGGCAAGCGTTACATGGAAGATGGTACTATAGAGATAGCACCATTAGCGTATATGCGTGGGAGGACACTGGCAAATTCCTTTGTCATTTTGGATGAAGCTCAGAATACGACACCGGAGCAGCTTTTCATGTTGTTAACGCGGATTGGGGAAGGATCACACTGTGTGGTGACTGGAGATACCTCGCAGATTGACTTAAAAAAAGGGCAGCAGTCTGGCTTAATAGAAGCTCAAGCTGCACTCAAGGCGGTAGAAAGTGTGGAATTCATACGATTTTCTGGAGCTGATGTGGTGAGGCACCCTGTGGTGGCGCGCATTATTGAGGCCTATGATGCTTATCGAGGGTAAGGGAATCGAGTGGTTCATGGGCTTGCGTGAGTTGGAAGCCCAATGGGGCAAAGGCTGTTTTTTTGGGTAGGGGCAGGGTATCATTTAATTAGCAAGTTCAGTCGATGCGGGGTGGATAGAGACAAAGTGTCTCTAACTGGGGGAATTTGTAGATTGCAATGTGTGAGGTGGCGGGGTAGAGCTGAGGCTGTGAAAGGGCGTCTGACGTCCTATCGTACTGATAAAAGGAGAAAACCCGTGGGAGTTATTGATCTATTAAAGAGGAGGCAGCTGGCTCAAAAAGGCATGTCCTCTGGCAAGAAGCGGCGTACGCAAGGGGAGCGTGCGGTGGTTGGTTCGATTGACCGCAGTTTATTTTTTCGTATCTTTTTGTATCTCTTATTTGTGATATCCAGCAGCTTGTTTGTCTATGCTGCGGGGAATGCGGAAGCGAGGTTGATACCTACTGAGACGGCAGTATTTGTGAATGTGTTGATGGCGTCTGGTTTGATTGCGTTATTCGACATGCAGCATTTGCACAGGGTACGCAATGGGCGTGTAGCCTTAGTGTTTGGCAGTATTTTGCTCCATTTGGCCCTGATCTATTTCATTTCGATGATGGTTGGGGGGATGACGCAGGACAGCAGTTATGTCTTATTGTTGATGCCGTATGCTTTCGCACCCTTGGTGAACTCAGTACTCTTGGGGCGTCTTAGTGGGATGTTCACCACCTACGTGGTGACGATGTTGGGCTCTTTATTGGCGCCATCGGTAGTGGGGATGCAGTACATGGTGCTGAGTTTGATTACGGGATTGGCTGTGGTGATATTGACCAAGCGCGTAAGGCGCCGTGGTGCCTTGTTGAGAGCAGGTTTTTATGCGGGTTTGGTAGTTTTATTGGTGGGGGTTTCATTTGAGTTAATTTTATTGCCGGAGGATGCTGGTTTATTCCAGGCGATGGTGAAGAAGATGCTTGGGGCAGTGGGTGTGAGTCTCTTGATTGCGATGGTGGTGAGTGGGATTTTACCTGCACTCGAGTCATTTTTTGGCATCACGACAGACATCAGTTGGTTAGAGATGAGTGATTTGAATCACAAGTTACTGCGTCAAATGCAGCTGGAGGCACCTGGCACCTTTCATCACAGCCTGATTGTGGCCTCATTAGCAGAGGCGGCGGCTGAGGAGGTGGGGGCCAATGCGACGATGTGTCGTGTGTGTTCTTATTTCCATGACATTGGCAAGATGAAGAAGCCGACGTACTTTATTGAAAACCAGGGGGAAGAGAACCCGCATGATGCCCTGACGCCGAGCATGTCAGCCTTGGTGATTATTGCGCATGTGAAGGATGGGGTGGATTTAGCGATTAAGCATAAACTCAATCCGATGATTGTGGATGTGATTCGTGAGCACCATGGTGATTCATTGGTATATTATTTTTATCACAAAGCGCGGGAGGCGCGGCGTGAGGCTGAGAAGAAGGCGGGTAAAGGTTTGGAGAACGTGGAGGATTTGCCTGATGTGAATGAGGAAAATTTCCGATATGCTGGGCCAAGGCCACGCACTCCTGAGAGTGGAATTATCAGTTTAGCTGACTGTGTGGAGAGTGCTTCACGCACCTTGACGAAGCCGACGCCAGCAAAGATCGGAGCACTCGTGGATGACATTGTCAGCAAGCGCATTGCTGAGGGGCAGATGGATGACTGTGGTTTGACCTTGAAGGATCTAAAGAAGATTCGTGAAAGTTTTGCAAAAACATTACGCAGCATGTTGCACAGCCGTATTGATTACCCGAGAGAGGAGGATCGTAAGACTGATGCGGAGTTGCGGATGGCTGGAAGGCCATCGAGTTTACAGCGTAAAGTTGAGACTCCACTTGAGAAAAGGAAGTCAGGTAAGCAAACAGTCAAACAGACTGTGAAGTCTGCGAAGTCGGCATAGTGATGGTCGAGGTTTATAATAACCAGGAGGTAAAGGAGCTTCCTGCATCTTTGATGGAAAAGTGGGAGGCGGCGGCGAATGCGGCATTACCGATGGCATTAGCTCATCCCGCAAACGGTGGAGGTGTCCTAGCGGGACTTGATTTTGTGGAGGTAAGTTTGGTGGATGATGCGACAATTGACCAGGTGCATCGGGATTTCATGGATATTCCCGGGGCCACTGATGTGATTACCTTTGCGCATGGAGAGATCGTCATCAGTGTGGAAACAGCCCAAGCCTATGGGGAGCAATATGGAAATAGTTTTGAACATGAGTTGATGCTGTACATCATTCATGGGCTACTGCACCTCTCTGGGCATGAGGATGCGGAGGCGGGTGAGCGTGAAGCAATGGAGGAGATTCAGGCACGCATTTTAGAGGAAGTTTGGTGCTAGCGGATAGAAGGAAGCATTGCCAACACGAGGCGGCAAGGTTTGAATTTTATTGAGAATAGCTACAATCCCTCTAGGCGAGAGAGATTGTAAATGGCACATCGCATTTCATGCGGCAAGTGGCATCGTTATGCATGTATGGACTGTCAGCTTGAGCATTTCTAGTTGGTGGAAGCTCGCTAAAGGCGAAGTCGTCTTGACTATCTAGAGGAGCTCACGCATGAGTGGGGCATGGCGCGTTACGAACTGGTAGACATCATTTTGCCTTTAGAGAAATCTGAGGATCTTGAAGCTCAGAAGAAGGCGATTTGTAAAAAATTGCATGTCAAGCCTGAGCGCGTGAAGGCATTTCGACTACAGAAGCATTCTATTGATGCGCGAAAGAAGCAGATTAAGATTCAGATGCGTATGGAAGTGGGGGTGGATGGTCCCTTGCCTGAGTATGAAAAGCCTGAGCCTCACTATTCAAGGTTGAAGGGGGGAGAGAAAGTGATTGTGATTGTGGGGTGTGGTCCTGCGGGGATTTTTGCCGCCCTTCGTAGCATTGAGCTGGGCTTTAAGCCAGTGATTGTAGAGCGAGGGAAAGATGCTTCAGCGCGTCGCTTCGATTTGGGGCCAATCATGAAGGAGGGGAGGGTGATAGAAGATTCCAACTATTGTTTTGGTGAAGGTGGAGCAGGCACCTATTCAGATGGGAAGCTCTACACCCGTGCGACTAAGCGTGGTCCGGTGCGTGACGTTTACGAGACCTTAGTAGCTCATGGGGCACCTGAGAAGATCTTGACTGATGCGCACCCGCACGTGGGATCGAATTTGTTGCCAAATGTGGTAAAGGCGATGCGTCAATCGATCCTAGAGGCCGGAGGTGAGGTCCATTTCGAGTCCAAAGTCATCGATTTCTTGATGAGTACTGGAGGGAAGAAGATGACTGGCGTGGTCTTAGCTGATGGGCGTGAAATCTCGGGCGAGGCGGTGATTCTGGCTACTGGGCACAGTGCTCGTGACATCTACAAATTACTGGCGGACAAGGAGATTTTGATGGAGCAAAAACCTTTTGCTGTGGGGATGCGCATTGAGCACCCGCAACCGTTGATTGACTCTATTCAATATAGTTATGAGCGTGGGATGGAGCGCCCAAGAATTCTACCTGCAGCTCGCTATCGACTTGCCACGAAGATTGATGGGAGAGGGGTTCACTCGTTTTGTATGTGTCCGGGGGGCTTTATCGTGCCGGCCGCTACGGAGAACGACGAGGTGGTTGTGAATGGAATGAGTTTAGCGCGGCGCGATTCCCCATTTGCGAATAGTGGGATGGTGGTGACTGTGGAGCCTGAGGATACATTGGCGTTTCAGAAGGAGCATGGCATTCTAGCAGGTATTGCGTACCAGAAAGATCTAGAGATTAAGGCCTCAAAAGCAGGAGGAGGGGTGCAAAAAGCACCAGGGCAGAAGGTGGTTGATTTTATTGCCGGCAAACTCTCTGACACCTTGCCCAAAACAAGTTATTTTCCGGGGCTCACATCGGCCCGATTGGATGAGATATTGCCACACGATGTCTCTTACCGGATGAAGATTGGGTTGAAGAAATTTGGTCGCCAGATGCAGGGCTACGTGGGGGAAGAAGCTAATTTATTGGGCTTTGAGACGAGAACTTCGAGTCCTCTGAGGATACCTAGAAATGAGGAGAGCTTTGAGCATCCTGAAGTCGAGAGGTTGATTCCTTGTGGTGAGGGAGCAGGTTATGCGGGTGGTATTGTTTCGGCAGCCCTAGATGGTGTGAAATGTGCTGAAGCTGCGAGTGCATTGGTTCGACGCTAAGAGGGAGAGAACGATGCCTGATTTATCACTAGAACAAAAAGCGCATGCTGAGGGGCACTCCTTGGTCGTGGGTGTCGATGAGGCTGGTCGTGGTCCACTTGCGGGTCCTGTGTCTGCTGCGGCGGTGCTTTTGCCAGAGGGATACACACATCCATTACTCGATGACTCAAAGAAGCTCAGCGAGAAGAAGCGGGAGCAAATATTTGAGGACTTGATGGAGGATGAACGAGTGGTGTGGGGGCATAGTTATGCTGAGGTGGATGAGATAGACTCTATCAATATACTTAAGGCGACTCATGCGGCGATGGCACGAGCTGTCCAGCAACTTGATCTTGATTCACCCTATTGCTTGATTGATGGCTTGGCTGTGCCTGGTTTTCCGTTTGCCTCTGAAGGAATTGTGAAGGGGGATGGGAAAAGCTTATCGATAGCGGCGGCGAGTATTATCGCCAAGGTAAAGCGCGATCGGGCGATGAAGACGTATGCCGAGCAATATCCCGAGTATGGTTTCGAAAAGCACAAGGGGTATGGAACAAAGGCACATCTTGCAGCGTTGCATGCACATGGACCGTGCGTTTTGCATAGGCAATCATTTGCGCCTGTGGCTCAGCTGAGTTTCAAGTTGGATTGAGGGTTTCTTGCACGGGCTAACAAATTCTGTTAGGTTGTGTGAATGATGCGCTGGTTATGGGGTTGGGTTCCGAATCGTTTGCTGGACCGGGCGTTTTATTTTGAGCGTGGGGGGGAGGTTTTAAGCAGTGGAGAGGTAGGGGTATTGGGGGAGCGTATTGCTGTGGCATATTTGAGGCGGATGGGAAGGAAGGTGCTGTATCGGAATTACCGTGGGCCACGAGGGGGGGAGATTGACATTATTGTAAGGGATGGGGAGGTATTGTGTTTTGTGGAGGTTAAGGCGCGAAGGCGGCGTGAGGGGAGTCGTCCATTGGATGCGGTTGGCAAGGAGAAGCAGGATTTGATTGAGAGGGGAGCGCGAGCGTGGTTGAAATTATTGCCTGACACGGATTTTGTATGGCGTTTTGATGTGGTTGAGGTGGTCTTGGAGGATGGGGAAGTGCCTGAGGTGACGGTGGTTGATGAGGCCTTTTGAGCAGATCCGGGTGCTTGGTTAAGATCGGTGTAATTTCCTAAGAATCGGGCTTTGCAGTCCGCTAACGATTGTTTATGTTGGCGGGAGAATGTGGGATTTAATCAAACAAGGAGGACCTCTTATATGGGTTCTATTAGCGCTATCCTTTGTTGCGACGGTGGTCATATTGGAGCGTATTTTGTATTTTCAGAGGAATCGCGTGCATGTGGGGAACTTGATTTTAGGTTTGGCAAATCACGTGAGAAAGAAGGCCTATGGCGAGGCGCTTCACGAGGCAGCGAGGGCACCTGGGCCGGTGGCACGGGTGGCACATGCCACATTAATGCGCCACCACCTCCCACGTACTGATTTGCGTGATATTGCCCGTGAGGCAGGCCAGCTGGAGGTTCCAAGAATTGAGAAGAACTTACGAGCGCTCTACACGGTTGCGCTTGTGGCCCCGCTGGTTGGGATGATGGGGACAGTGATGGGCTTGATTGAGACTTTTGACGGGATGCAAGAGCGTGCTGGCTTTTCTTCAGCCAAGATGATCAATGATGGGGTGCACGAATGTCTCATCACCACAGCTGTGGGCTTGATGGTGGCTGTTCCAACCTTTTTGTTTTACATGTACTTTTTGGGACGCGCCAAACGCATGGTACACCGGATTGAGCGTGCGGGTATTGAGATGGTGAATGTGATTTGTGACGCCCGTGAGGCGACGAGTGACATTGTTTCATTTGGTGATGAGGCGAAGCAGGCGCGTATGAGTCAGACTCAGGCTGTGGAAGAATCTGCGAGCAAGAGCTCATCTGAGCAATGAAGTTAGAGATGTCATTGCCAGAGAAGCCTGGCTTTTTACACGCATTGCCATTGATTGATTTATTGGCGTTGGTGATGCTTTTTCCCTTATTGACCTCATCGCTTGCACCGCAGGCGGGAGCTGAAGTCGAGTTACCTGAGACAGATTTTCGTCTGCAGAGGGTATCAAATCCTATCGTGGTGAGTATAGTTGGGGGGATTGAGCCACAGTTTTGGGTGGGCAAAGAGCGTGTGGAGCGAGAAGATTTACTGGCGGAGGTGCGCGAGCGTGCAGGAGAATGGGGCGAAGGTGGGACACCTGCCGTACTGTTGAAGATTGATAAATCGGCACAGAACCTAGGGATGGATGTGAGTTATGCCTTGTTACGTGAGGGCTACCGGTGTTTGTGGGGGGCCAAACTGACGCAATAAGATGGTGTTTTCTCGGCAGAAACGGATTCAGAGGGATCGTGAAGCTGGCCTGGTATTTAGTTGGCGTGGGGGGATCGAGGGCAATCGTGGCGGGATGGTCTTGTCTTTGTTAATGGCAGTGGGGCTATTTGCCTTTGCGTTTTGGGGCATTAGTATTGATTTTAAGAGTTCGCAGCTTCCTCAGCGGAAGTTTGCCAAGATATTATTGTTGGATGAGGTTTCCTCAGACATGGCCTTGTGGGTGGACCAGAACTCCCCTTTTCCGAGCCGCTGGGATCCGCAGACTGATACGCGGCATCAAGCGAGGGTGCAGGCTTCTTTGAACGAGGTTTTTCAAGAAATCACCGAGCCACCGAGTCCATGGAAGGAGATGCCGGAGGTTGAGGTTCCCCTCTCTCAGCCGCGATTGGTTGAGCGAGGCCGTGTGGAGTTGGGTGGACTACCCGTACCACACGAGCGGGCGAAGCGTCCTGAGGTGTTGGAATTGGTGATGTCCTTGGATGCACTGGGGGGATTAGAGTCTCGGCAGCCGGAAAGTATCAGCCCGATTGAGGCTCCTGTACCAAAGCAAGCGTACGGGAGTAATTACCGTTTCACAGTGATGTTGGATGCTGATGGGAGGGTGGTTTACTGTGTGCCAGTTGAGTGGCAGGAAAATGGTTTTGCTGGGGAGGTAGAGAACTGGTTGAAAGGGCAACGTTTCAAGCCGAATCCGGGGCAGTCGAGCGAGTTAGGAGAAGTTAGTGTGGGAGTGGAGGTGAAAAACTATGCTGGAAATTAGTTTTCAGGACTTAGCGATTTCGGTTCTGGTATTTGCGATGTTGATGCTGGGATTTTTGTTGGTTGGGAGGAATTCTACTGACCGGCAATTGCGGAGGCGGGCACGTCGTGAGATTATGAGTTGCAGTGTTTGTGGTCATCTGTACCAGGACAAGAGCGGGCAAAAAATTGTAGAGTGTCCGCAGTGCGGGAGAGCGAATTTACGTGGGCGCGACAAGTCCTTAGGATGAGGCTTGCACATAAGCGAAACGAGTGAATAATCCCCGAAATCAAATTTTTATGAACGAACGCAGAGTAGTTATCACTGGCATCGGAACCGTTAGCCCATTGGGCAACGATCTCAACTCCACTTGGGAAGGCCTCAAGGCTGGTAAGAGTGGTATTGATTACATCACCCAGCTCGACACCACTGATTACCCAGTGAAAATCGGCGGAGAGGTGAAAGGGTTTGATCCTAAGCCATTTTTCAACGACCCAAAGGACGCACGACGTGCGGATCGTTACACTCAGCTCGCAATGGCAGCTTCCAAGATGGCAATGGATGATTCTGGGATGGATCCTGAGGCTGTCGACAAGACACGCGTTGGCGTGATGGTGGGATCTGGCATTGGTGGCTTGGGAACGCTTGAGCGTGAGCACGCGAAGTTGATTGCGCGCGGACCTGGACGCGTTTCACCATTTGTGATTCCGATGATGATTTCCAATATCGCTTCTGGAATGATTTCTATGGAGTATGGATTTGGTGGTCCTAACATGGTGATTGTGACTGCTTGTGCGACATCTAACCACAACATTGGTGAAGCCTGGCGTATGATTAAGTTTGGCGATGCTGATGCCTTTATTGCCGGTGGTGCAGAAGCGACTATGTTGCCTATGGGGCTTAGTGGATTCTCAAACATGAAGGCACTCTCGACACGCAATGATGATCCTCAGGGAGCATCTCGTCCCTTCGATACTGGCCGTGATGGTTTTGTAATGGGAGAAGGTGCTGGTGTGGTGATTCTTGAAGAGCTAGAGCATGCTAAGGCACGTGGCGCTAAGATTTATGGCGAGCTAATTGGTTATGGCGTGAGTGCGGATGCGTACCACCTTTCTGCTCCGTCACCAGATGGATCGGGTCCATGCCGTGCGATGCACATGGCTCTTAAGCATGGTGGTATCAACCCGGAAGATGTTGACTACGTGAATGCTCACGGGACATCGACTCCGTTAGGGGATATTTCTGAGACGACAGCTATCAAGTTAGCGTTTGGTGATCACGCCAAGGAAAAGCTTGTTGTAAGCTCTACGAAGTCCATGACTGGTCACTTACTTGGTGCCGCTGGTGGTGTGGAACTCACTGCTTGTTTGATGGCAATGAGAGATGGCGTAGTAGCTCCGACCATCAACCTTCAGGACCAAGACCCAGAGTGTGACCTTGATTACTGTGCGAATGAGGCACGCGAAATGGAGGTCAATGTGGCACTCTCTAACTCGTTTGGGTTTGGTGGTCACAACGCTACCATTTTGGTGAAGAAGTTTTCCTAGTTGAGAGATAATCTAACTAGTTAAAGATCTAATCCCACAAAGAGGTTTCTTTGTGGGATTTTTGTATGGATGCCAATACTTTGCATGGTACCTTGCGTGGCGTGAGAGCATTTTCAAATTTCGAGAGGCGAGTCAATTTTGCGGATACTGATCTCGCTGGGATTGTGCACTTTAGTAAGATCCTGGGCTATGTTGAAGAGGCTGAGCATGCTGCGATGTTGTCAATTGGGGTGGCGCCGGCGAGTGAGAGTGGTGGGTTTCCCAAGGTGCATGTAGAATGTGATTACCGCAGCCCGTTGAGGTTTGGTGATGTTGCGAGCATAGAAATGGTGATAGAGAAAGTGGGGGAGAGCTCGGTCACTTGGACGTTTTCTATTACTCTTGATGGCAAGTTGGTGGCTACCGGCAAAGTTATCACGGTGTATGTGACCAGTATGGGGGCAGGGAGTGTGATTCCCGATGTGTACAGAGAGGCGCTCAGCGCATGAAGGGCTGAGGAGGGGGAGTGTGTCGAAGGCTGAAGTATGCTAATGCTAGAGCAGATTCAGTCATGTCTATCAACTTTCTAGCAGCACCCTCAGGAGTCGTCAGGTCAGGTGAATTATTGAGAAGTTAGGGTGATAAGCTTTGAGCGTCTTCTCCATCATCGAGGGCTGTGTGTGAGTTCCAGTAATGGTACATCTCTTCTGGTGTCGGGATAGTTGTCGAGCGAACTACCCGAAATCCTAGGAAGGGAGCATCACTGAAGGCCCAGACACTTTTGGGCTCTTGTGGGTCGGTTTTTTTCCATTCGGCTTTTGATGGTATCCTAGAGCTTGCCTTGATTTCACGGAGTGGGCTTTTCCAGGTGCCGCCTTTTGTGACGTGTGGGTATGGTTGTGTTGCCTTCACCCAGGGATTATGGACATTGGCTTTTGCAAAATATTTTCTACGGTCTTGGACAAAGCCATCCAGAGTAAGCTCTAAGACATTACCATGCATATCGTAGAGACCGAAGGCATTCGGTTTTTTGAGTGCAGGTTTGTGGTAATGGGTGTTCTCGGCTTCTCCGAACCATGCGTATTGTTTGGCGTCTGTGTCATTGTCACCCCAGGCATTGCTGTTGTGTGAACCGGCGCGACAGGCGAACTCCCACTCAGCTTCTGTGGGCAAGCGGTAGAAGTGTCCAGTTTGGTAGCTGAGCCATTGGCAGAATTTATTGGCAGCATGGTGGGTGACTCCCACTGCGCTATGGCCTTCTTTGGGCATGTGGTTGGTAACAGGGTAGTACTGTGGTGTGGGGCGAGCGATGAGGTCATAGTCGTCTTTGATGCTCGGCCTCACAAACTGATCAACGCTTCCGTCTTTCTCTCGTTTGTAGGAGCTGGCGTAGAAGTCATCGTAGGCCGCCCACGTGGTTTCAGTACTGGCCATCCAAAAATCATCGAGTGTGACATTGAGGGTGTCTTGAGGGTTTACTCCTTGCCAAGTGAATGGCTGAGTTTTGATGGGTTGCATTTGAATTTCAATGCCTGAACGCAGTGTTGCGACAAATGGCGCAAATTGGGTGTTGCGTTGCTTTTCCTCAGCATGGGTTTGAGTAATTTTTTGATGAATTACTCTGGTGAGTCGCATTTGTTCCGCATTGATCGCTGCGTCAGGTACGGAATGAAGAGGAGGGTTAATATCATCAGCGAGGGTGAGAGAATTCAGACACAAGGGGATGGCACAATGGATGAGACGCATACCTTCATGATACTCACAAATGCTGCGTCTCTTTCACACGGTTTTTAGCCTGAGCTGTATAGACTCTCATCTCAGGATGAGAAGGTATGGTGAGAACATGCTTTCTAACAATACCTACGAAATTGCTTCTATGCTGATCTCAATAGCCTTTGAGGTAGGAGTGTTAGAGATGTCTGCGGTGCTGTCTACGGGGATGAGGACATTGGCTTCTGGGAAATAGGCTGCGGCGGATCCGCGAGGCATTTCATAGGGGATTGCGAGGAAGCCTTCGACATGACGTTTTTGGTCCTTCCAGTGACTGGTGACTTTGAGTTTTTGGACGGGTTTGATACCGCGGTCCTTCATGTCATCTGGGTTGAGGAAGATAACCATCCGTTCATTACCAATACCGCGGTATCGATCATCTAGACCATAGATGGTGGTGTTGTATTGGTCGTGTGAGCGTAGCGTTTGGAGGGTGAGGTTTTTGTGATTTTGTTTCTCAAAGATTGAGAGTGATGGAGCGTGGAAATTGGCTTTTTGGTTCGGCGTGTTCCACTCGCGTTCTTTCGCTGAATTGGGGAGATAGAAGCCACCGGGTTTTCTAACTCTGGAGTTAAAGGAGGTGAACCCTGGGATGGTAGCTTCGATAGCATCGCGGATGCGGTCATAGTTATCGGCGAATTCGAGCCAATTGATAGCTTCAGTGTTACCGACGACTTTGTCTGCGAGTCTGCACACGATAGCAGGCTCTGAGAGCAAGTGTTCGGAGATGGGGGTGAGGCGACCAGTGGACATATGGACGATTCCCATGGAGTTTTCACAGGTGATAAACTGGGGGCCTGCACTTTGGATGTCCTTTTCAGTTCTGCCGAGACAAGGTAGGATGAGGCCGGTTTTGCCAGTAACGAGAAGTGAACGGTTGAGTTTGGTAACCACATGCGCTGTGAGATTGCAGTTACGTAAAGCGTCGGCTGTGTAATCCGTGTCGGGGGCTGCTTGGAGGAAGTTGCCACCCATTGCCATGAAGAACTTCGCATCGCCTTTGTGCATGGCTTGGATGGCTTCGACGACGTCATAGCCATGTTTCCGTGGTGATTGGAATTGGAAGACGCGTTCAAGCGATTGGTGAAAGTCTTCAGGAAGTTTTTCATAGATGCCCATGGTGCGATCGCCTTGGACATTGGAGTGGCCGCGTACTGGGCAGAGTCCTGCACCCTCCCGGCCGATAGCCCCGAGGAGGAGGTGGACGTTGACAACTTCCCTAATCGTGTCGACGGCATTCTTATGCTGGGTGAGCCCCATAGCCCAGCAAGTGATGAGTTTTTTATCTTTTGCGATGATTGAGTCTGTGAGCGCTTCGATTTCTTCTCGGCTGATACCTGAATCACTGACGATTTGTGTCCAATCTGATGCAGCACATGCGGCTTTGTATTGATCGAAGCCAGCGGTATGTTGGTCAATGAAGGTGGAGTCGAGAATCTTGCCTGGAGATTCGAGCTCGCGTGCAAAGAGTGTTTTGGCAATGCCTCGGAAGATGGCCATGTCACCATTGACTTTGACTTGAAGGTATTGGTTAGCGAGTGGTGTCGCCATATTGAGCGCCCCTTTCGGGTGTTGGGGGTGGGCAAATCCGAGCAGGCCAGCTTCTTTGAGAGGATTGATTGCGACAATTTCACCTCCTTGTTGGACGCATTTTTCGAGGGATGCCAGCATGCGGGGGTGGTTGGTCCCTGGGTTTTGGCCGACGCAGATGATGGTGTCAGCGGTATGGAGGTCGTCGAGAGTGACGGTGCCTTTGCCAACGCCAACAGAGGGAGTGAGGGCTGAGCCGCTCGACTCGTGGCACATATTCGAACAGTCGGGTAGGTTGTTCGTGCCAAAGTGACGTGTTAAGAGTTGGTAGAGGAATGCGGCCTCGTTCGATGTGCGACCTGAGGTGTAGAAGATGGCTTGATCTGGATGGTCGAGAGCTCGGAGTTCGTCAGCCATAAGCTCAAAGGCATCCTCCCAAGAGATGGGTTGGTAGTGGGTGTCACCATCTCGCAGGACCATGGGACTCGTGAGGCGCCCTTGTTGGTCGTGCCAGTAATCACTTTTTTGCATCAAGTCGGCAACCGAATGCGTGGAGAAAAAGCGTTCATCGATACGGTGGCTCGTGGCCTCTGAGGCAATAGCTTTGGCACCATTTTCACAAAACTCTGTGATGGCTCTATGGTCATCAGGGTCTGGCCATGCACAGGAGGGGCAATCGAAACCATCCATTTGGTTGAGGTCGAGCAATGCTTTGGTGCCACGTACAGGTCCTGCGGTGGACATAACGTGCTTGAGTGAAGAGATGACAGCGGGTGCACCAGCCGCCCAAGTTTTGGGATCTTTTCTTTTCAGGGGAGCATCTTCGGATTGCATAATGTGAGTATAAGTGAACTTTGAATGATAAACAGCTCATAGATGGAAAGAGAGTGCGAGAACTTTTGGTTTAATTGTATAAATTCGTCTTCGATTTGTATCGAATCATCTGAGTGGACAATTATCAGTGGCTGTACAAGAATTCTAAAATGACAGATATCCAGATCGCGCAGCAGGCGAAGATGCAGAAGGTGATCCCTTTAGCTGAGGAGAAGTTAGGGATACCCAAGGATGCATTGGAGCCATACGGGCACTACAAGGCAAAAGTGGATTTGGATTATTTGGACAGTGTGGAGGGGGCAGCTGATGGGAAGTTGATATTGGTGACAGCGATATCACCGACTCCAGCGGGTGAGGGAAAGACGACAACGAGTGTGGGCTTGACGGACGGTCTGAATCGGATTGGCAAGAAGGCGATGGTGTGTTTACGCGAACCGTCATTGGGTCCGTGCTTTGGTATGAAAGGGGGAGCAGCTGGAGGTGGGTATGCGCAGGTGGTTCCGATGGAGGATATTAACCTTCATTTTACGGGGGATTTCCATGCGATTGGCTTAGCGCACAATCTGTTGTCTGCGATGATTGACAATCACATTCACCAGGGGAATGCGCTGGGGATTGATGTGCGCAAGGTGAGCTGGGGCAGGGTGGTGGATATGAATGACCGTGCATTACGGCAAGTCACTGTTGGTTTGGGAGGGGTGGGGAATGGCTACCCACGTTCGGATGGGTATGACATTGTGGTGGCGAGTGAAGTCATGGCTATTTTTTGTTTAGCCACGAGTTTGAGCGAGCTCAAAGAAAGGCTTGGCAAGATTGTGGTGGCGCACACGCGGGATAACCGGACTATTACTGCGAGTGATCTTGAAGCGCACGGGGCGATGACGGTTCTGCTTAAAGATGCATTCCGGCCAAATGTGGTGCAGACTCTTGAGGGGAATATTGCATTTATTCACGGGGGGCCTTTTGCCAACATTGCGCATGGATGCAATACGGTGGTAGCTACTAAGGCTGCTTTAAAGTTGGCAGATTATGTCGTGACTGAGGCTGGTTTTGGTGTGGACTTAGGAGCTGAGAAATTTGTTGATATCAAGTGCCGGAAGTCAGGCATTCGCCCTGATGCTGCGGTGGTGGTGGCGACGCTTAAGGCTCTCAAATTTCACGGTGGCGTGCCTGTGGGGGAGCTTGAGAATGAGAATTTGGAAGCGCTGGAGCGAGGATTAGCGAATTTGGAGCAACATGTACGCAATGTGCGTGAATGTTTTGGAATCAGCACTTTGGTGGCTATCAATGCCTTTGCTTTTGATACTGAGGCGGAGACTGCTTTGTTGAAACGCAAGTTAGCGCATTTGGATGTTCAAGTGATTGAGTCGAGCCATTGGGCTGATGGGGGAGCTGGGGCGGAGGAGCTAGCTAAGGCCGTGGTGTCGACCGTCGAGAGTAAGCCTTCAGATATGCATTTTTGCTACGATGATGAGGCGAGTTTGGTAGAGAAAATCGAGGCGGTCGCATTCAAGGTCTATGGGGCTGAGAAAGTGACCTACGATACCAAAGTCGGGAAAAAAATTGCACAATTACAGAAGGAATATGGGCACTATCCTATTTGTGTGGCAAAGACTCCTTACAGTTTCTCTACGGATCCTAAGAAGTTAGGAGCCCCTAAAGGGCATCTAGTCAAAGTACGTGAGGTGCGCCTCGCAGCGGGTGCGGAGTTCATTATTTTTGTGTGTGGTGATGTCATGACAATGCCTGGTTTACCGAAAGTACCTGCCGCGACGCGCATTGATCTAGATGAAAATGGGAAAATCGTTGGGTTGTTCTAGTGCATTGTTTTTAAGTGTGTCACAGGGGAAGTGATTGGAATTCTTGGTGATAAGATGATACAAATTAGGTTATGCGATTGATTCGATTTGGCGAGGCGGGCTACGAGGAGCCCGGTGTGTTGTTAGATGATGGTCGAGCTATTGATGCGAGCACGGAATTCCGAGATTACGACGAAGGATTTTTTGCATGTGGTGGCCTAGCTTCATTGGGCAAGTGGGTGGATGACGGATGTCTGGGGGGGATGTTGATTCCTGATGGGACGAGGATGGGACCACCGGTGGCGCGGCCGTCCAAGATTGTATGTGTGGGCAAGAACTATGCTGAGCATGCACGTGAATTCGACAGTGTGGTGCCTGAGGAACCGGTGCTTTTCATGAAGGCAACGAGTGCCTATGTGAGTGGCTCTGACGATGTGGTGATTCCCAAGGGGAGTGAGAAATTAGATTACGAGGTTGAGCTGGCGGTGGTGATGGGAAGGACAGCGAGCAATGTAGCTGAGGAGGATGCGGATGACTATGTTGCTGGTTATTCCGTGCTTTGTGATTATAGCGAGAGGGCGTTTCAAAAAGAGAGAAGTGGTCAATGGGTGAAAGGGAAGAGTGCTGATACCTTTGCTCCTATGGGACCATGTTTGGTTACAGCGGATGAGGTGAGTGACCCTCAGGCATTGCGTCTGTGGAGTAAGGTGAATGGAGAATTGAGGCAGAATGGCTGGACTGGGGATATGCTTTTTCCGGTCAATTATTTGGTGAGTTACATTTCGCAGTTCATGACCTTGTTACCTGGGGACATCATAGCGACAGGAACTCCGGCAGGGGTGGGCATGGGCTACAAACCGCCCAAGTTCCTAGAAGCGGGGGATTGTGTGGCATTTGGGATCGAGGGGGTGGGAGAAAATGTGCAACGAGTTGTCCCCTTTACTAACAGATCTTAATTAAATTAATGGCTCTTGATCAGATGATTAGGCGGGGGGATTGAACCAGCTGCTAGGACTGTGCACATTGTGCACATATTTAGAACGAGCTTTTTCTTGCACGAAGTAAGTTTTCGCTTATAAAGTCGCGTTCCACTGATCGAAGAACTTGCGGGCTGCACTGCGAGGTCTCGGTCTTTTTTGCGCCCAACATAATGGGACAGACCACTCAACAGATCCAAAACATCTCAGATCCAAATGAATCCGGATAGAGCAACACTGAACTTTCTCAATAGTTTCCCCGAAGAAGCTAGAAACCGCGGAGATGACCTTCAGCAAGAGGGTGCCGTCACGCAAATATTTGGTAACCATTTATTTATCCAAGGTCGCGTAGAGGACAAATCTGGCACATACAGGACGAGCTTACGTCTCCAGGGTAACCGTTGGTTTGGCAGTTGTACTGCTGAAGACGACACCATTGCAGGTGCGTGTCTATACGCCACAATGATGGAACGCATGCATCGTGGTGAGGACCTACCCGAGAGTCCTAACGAGTTTGACGACACACCGGTCATTGATTTGATCGAGGAGAAGTTAGACCGTGAGCTTGACGACAAAGAAGCGGACTTTGTGAGCAAAGTTGAAAAGCGCTATCGTCGTTACGTGATTGAGGGGGAGATCCACGATCACGACATGGTGCGTTTGAATCCGCGTTGGGAGATTGTTAGCTACGACCCACTGGAACTCTGGCCGATGCCACCTGGTGACATTTTAGAGTTTTGGAACTACTTAGCGTACGCCTTTTACAAGAAGAAGCTGCCATTCCCAGATTTCATGAATGCTGTCACCGACCTTGAGGCGGTACAGAAGAAGATGAAGGACTGGGAGAAGGAGCGTGAGATTGCAGAGTGGTACGACCGGATTGAGGACGTCAACGAGCGACCACCTCAGGAGAAGCCAATCAAGAGCGAGTTTCGCATTGTGAGTACAATGAACGAAGCGCGCGTGGAGATTCGTGAGAACGAAGGGGAGTGGTTTGCATTACGTGAGAAAAACGACATCGAACGTGTGGCTGGATTATTTTCCTCAGCAGCATTGCGTATGGATGCGCAGAGTCAGGTGATTTGGGAGCATTACCATGCTTTCTACAAGGAAGAGGGAGCTGCGACGATGGATCTGGATACTGAACCAGCCTGTCGTTTCATGAACCGTTTATTCCGTCAACCAGCCTTGAAAGGGTATATCGTCAACTTGGACGAGAAGTACTACAAGGTGGTGAAGGATAAGCTGAGTTGGGTGTGTGAGGATGATCCATACTACCCAGACAATTTTGCCCTCCAGCTAGTGACAAAGGAAGGGGTGAATGTATCTCACTCAGTTCGTTTGTTGCCAGGGCGCGAAGAATTATACCAGTCAGATGAGACTGTATTCCCTGGCCCTCCGCGTTGGTTAGAGGACACAGAGGTAATGCCTCGCTACATGATTCCCAAGCAAGTGATTGATTCGCTTGAAGGGGTTGAGTTCTTACGCAAAGTGGGAGCGAAGTTACCTGAATCGTTGAAGAAGCGTGTGCTTGATTTGGATCTCTACCCACGATTTGAGATGCGTATCGAGCAGGGGCTTACAGCTGCTGAGACCGAGCACTTGGTGATCAATGTGTTGGCGCACGAAAAGAAAGAGCGCCGCACTGAGAAGCTTGTTAAGGAAGGTTGGGAGCTCGTGGAGCAAAAGCCAGTTAAAGGGAAGCAACTCTTACGATTTGCTCGTGAAGACCTCTATCCGGTTCCAGGCCTTCTTCAGGAGATGGGGCTCACCTACGACGAGAAGCTCGAGGAGTTTAAGACACGAGTCACGAAGCAATTCCCTGAGAAGTTTGCTGAGTGGGCACAGAATTTACCGAAGGCCATGGATGTGGAAATGGACTTCAAGCTTAAGACCTTGCTTGCGGACCCAGTGACAGCAGCGATTCGCTTCGAGGTTGTGAATCAAGATATTGACTGGTTCGACCTCAAGATTGTGATCGATGTGGAGGGGGTCAACCTCTCGAAGGCGCAGATTCGCCAGTTGGTTGCAGCACGTGGTGGCTATGTCCGTATGGAAGACGGTGGTTGGATGCGTCTTGAAATCAAGCTAGACGATGACCAGCGTGAAGCTGTGACACGTTTGGGATTGGACCCATTCGATCTATCCGGCGAGACCCACCGCATGCATGCGCTTCAGCTTGCTGATCCGAAGGCTGCAGAGGTATTTGATCCTAAGGCGTGGAAGCGCATCAAGGATTCAGCGCAAGACATTCAGGTCAATGTGGAGACCGAGGTGCCAGATGGTCTCAATGCGACATTGCGTCCGTACCAGGTCGATGGATTCCGATTCCTCACTTATCTTGCGATCAACCGTTTCGGCGGCATTTTGGCGGATGACATGGGTCTTGGTAAGACGATTCAGTCGATTACCTATGTGCTTTGGTTGCGCCAGCAATCGATTGCCAATGGAGAGAAGCGTCCGGCCTTGGTTGTCTGTCCGAAGTCGGTCTTGGATGTCTGGGCGACGGAAGCTGAGAAATTTGCACCTGAATTGAAGGTAAAGGTATTGCGCACCCGTGATGACTTGGATGTGGATGAGGCTCAGAACAAGCTCGACCTTGTGGTTCTCAACTATGCTCAGTTACGTGTCTGTGGTGAGGACTTGAATACGATTAAGTGGCTCACAGTGATTCTTGATGAAGGTCAGCAGATTAAGAACCCAGATTCTAAAGCTGCGAAGTCGGCGCGTGAGCTGAACTCAGCGAACCGCTTGGTATTGACGGGTACACCGATTGAGAACCGTCTGATGGACATGTGGTCCTTGATGGCCTTTGCGATGCCGGGTGTGCTTGGTTCGAGAGCGTACTTCAAGAAGCGATTTGACAAGCGTAAGGATCCGTCTTCGCAGACTCGTTTGGCTGCAAGATTGCGTCCATTCCTGCTACGCCGTACGAAGTTGCAGGTAGCGAAGGATCTTCCGCCGCGTACTGAGGAGGAAGTCTTTGCTGTGATGGAAGGCTTGCAGGCTGATATGTATAAAGCTGAGCTTAAGCGCATTCAGAAGGCATTGCTTGGCTTAGATTCAGATGAGGCTGTGAAGAAGAATTCTTTTGCGATTCTGCAAGGATTGATGCGTTTGCGTCAGATTTGTTGTCACCCAGGATTGATTGATCCGAAGTATCTGAAGGAAGAATCTGCAAAGATGACGGCCTTGTTCTACTTGCTCGACCAGCTGCGTGATGAAGGTCACAAGGTGCTCGTGTTCTCTCAATTTGTATCGATGCTGGATATCATCAAGGCACGCCTTGAGACTGAAAGCCGACCGTACCACTACCTCACTGGCCAGACTAAGGACCGTAAGGGTGTGATTGAGAGCTTCCAGACAACTAAGGACCCATCGGTATTCATGCTTTCACTCAAAGCGGGTGGAGCGGGTCTTAACTTGACCTCAGCATCCTACGTCATTCTTTACGATCCATGGTGGAACCCAGCGGTAGAGAACCAAGCGATTGACCGTACACACCGTATTGGTCAGAAGAATAAGGTGATCGCATACCGCTTGTTGACTCGTGACACGGTGGAAGAGAAGATCCGCGTGCTTCAGCATCAGAAGACAGCTCTTGTTACCAACGTCCTTGGTGATGAAGGCTTCGCCAGCAGCCTAGGAGTGGAAGATCTTCAGTTCATCCTCAATCACGGTGGTGATATGATGGGTGATGAGGACGAGGCATAAACTTTCGTTGTTCTTAACAAACATTCAGCCCGGGCCGCTACTGCGGTCACGGGCTTTTTCTTTTTACGGCAAGCTATTTTGCATTTAGCGTCTAGGCTAGAAAGATGCTACGGAATTACTGGCAAGCGGGTGTGCATGTCGGTGATTTGTCCTATAGCTTGGCGCAAAGCGTGATAGAAGGAGGCTTAGCGCCAGTATAAATGAAGACTACTATGATGGATACCCACACAGACACATCCTTAGCTCAAAAGCTCTACAAACCGGCACTCCTATTCACGGGGGTGAGTTTTCTGATTGTTGCATGCATGCCATTATTTGGCGAAGTCGGCATGGCGAACAAGAACACGGCAGATACGATAGGGCTGTGGATCAATTTCATGGGGAAATTTCACCCCTTATTTTTGCATTTGCCGATTGGGGCATTGATGTTGGTTTTTTTGATGGAGGCGGCGTCATTGGTGACGCGAGGGAAGTATCAGCCTAATACGACGATTGGATTATTTTTTGCGGCATCTACTGGGGTGTTTGCAGCGGTATTTGGCTATTTTCTCTATTTAACTGGTAGTTATGAAGGTCAGTTGATTGAGGACCACAAGCGTGACGGGATTTTGTTTAGTTTGTTACTTCTTGTGGCATTTGCCCTGAAATACACGGCAGACTTGAAGGGTGGGGTGAAGATGGTGAAGCCATTGTATTTCGGCTCATTGGGCGCGACTGGGCTTGTGATGATGAGTGCTGGCCACCACGGTGGTGAAATCAGTCATGGAGATCCGATGAATTCCTTACCAAGCAAGGTACTAGCTGAGCGCAGTAAGAAGCAAAACACACCGGTTGCTACTGACCCTGTGGTTTATACTCAATTTATCCATCCGATCATGGAAGCTAAGTGTATTAGTTGCCATGGAGCGGATAAGCAGAAGGGGGCACTACGACTCGATTCCTTGGCTTTCATGTTAGAAGGGGGTGAAGAGACTGCATGTTTGGTGCCTGGGAATGTGAAAGAAAGCTCATTGGTCACCTACCTTCACTTACCGATGGAGGATGACTTGCACATGCCACCTGAAGGAAAGACTCAGATGACAACTGAGGAGATTGAGGTACTTGAGTGGTGGGTTGCGAGTGGTGCCCCGGAGCATGCTAAGCGTAGTGAAATGGAAGTGACGCCGGCCATTGAGAAAGCATTAGCGACATTGCTCACGCCTGAGCAGCGCGCAAAGATGGAAAAAGCCCAGAAGGAAGAACTCGCAGCAAAGAAGAAGCATGGTGAGATGAAACTCAAAACTTTGACTCCAAAAATGGCGGAAGTGAATGCCGAGTACCCAGGGTCATTGAGTTTTATTTCGCAAGAGAACACGCACTTGAGTTTCACGGCTGTGAGTTATCGCGCAAAGTTTGGAGACAAGGAGCTCGAGGTGCTCAGTGCAGTTGCGGAAGATGTGGTTGATCTCGACCTATCCTCCACTCAGGTGACGGATGCTGCAGCAAGTCAGTTGAAGAACTTTGTCCACTTAGAGAAGTTGAAACTCAATGGGACGCAGGTCACTGACGTCATGGTACAAGCATTGGCTAGCTTGCCGCATTTAGAAGTCATCAATCTTTATGGAACTGGGGTGACTGACGAGGGCATCAAGGCTTTAGCTGGGATGAAACATCTGCAGCGAGTCTATGTTTGGGATACAGAAGTCAGCTCAGAAGGTGCACAAAGCCTTCAGCAAGAGCTGCAAAAGCACCACGATGAAGAACAAGCCAAGTTGGTGCAAGTTATTCTCGGCCTAGATACAACGATGCACTAGTCCGCATTCGATAAACCATTTATTAAAGAAAACACCACCTTAGAAAGGGTGGTGTTTTTTTGTGCCTTGCGTGGTGACCATAGAGGGGCGATGTGGCTTACGCGTCAGTTCTTGACTGGGGTTGGTAGTCCACAAGCTGCTGTGGACGGTGTATTCAAGAGCGCTGAGCTCTTCCTCCTCGCCATAGAGGGGGGGGGAGACAAAAAATTGCCGCAAGGCTTTACGGCGATGCGGCAGATGGGGGGCTGAACTCAGCATTTCACATGAACGCTGAGCTCTATGGGGCTGAGGCTTAGCTGAAGATCTCGTGGACGACGCGTGCTGGCTCGGTGACACCGGGGAGGGTTTGGTCTAGCCCTTGGAAGGGGTAGGTGAGTTTGTTATGTTTGAGTCCGAGTGTGTGAAGGATCGTGGCTTGAAGGTCTTGGGTAGAGACACGGTCGGTCATAGCCTTGTAGCCGATTGGGTCAGACTCGCCGAAACTGAAGCCGGGCTTGATGCCGGCACCGGCAAGCCACATGGTGAAGGCGCCGGGGTTGTGGTCGCGTCCAATAAATTTCATGTCTTGGCCGCCACGGTTTTCTCGCATTGGGGTGCGCCCGAATTCACCTCCCCAAACGACGAGAGTGTCTTCAAGGAGTCCCCTTTGTTTGAGGTCTGTGAGCAGAGCGTACATGGGTTTGTCGACCTGTTGGCATTTGCGTTTGAAGCCGGTGTTGAGGGCTTCGTTTTCACCTGCACCGTGGGAGTCCCAGCCCCAGTCAAAGAGTTGGATGTAGCGAACTCCGCGCTCGGCAAGTCGGCGCGCTAGCAGACAGTTGTTAGCAAACGACTCTTTTCCAGGTTCTGTACCATAGAGTTCATGGATGTGCTGAGGCTCATCCTTGAGCTCGAAGGCTTCATTGGCGTGGATTTGCATGCGGAAAGCCATTTCGTACTGGGAAATGCGTGTGAGAGTCTCTGGATCATTTGTCTCAGCGTAGGCTTGTTGATTGATGTGGGTGATGGCATCGACTGCTTTTTTTCGCATGTCACGGGATATACCATCAGGGTTCGAGAGGTAGAGAACGGGGTCGCCTTTGGAGCGGCACTGCACCCCTTGGTATACGGAAGGCAGGAAGCCAGATCCCCAGACTGATTTCCCTGCGGAGGGGGCCTTACCTCCTGAAACGAGTGAGATGTAGCCGGGGAGGTTCTCGTTATCACTACCGAGGCCATAGGTCACCCAAGAACCAATCGACGGGTTGCCGAGGTTGGCATTGCCGGTGTGAAGGAGAAGCTGGGCGGGAGCGTGGTTGAATTGATTGGTATGCATTGATTTGATGAAGCAGACTTCATCGATAACCTTTTCAAACCACGGGAGGCGGTCGGAGATCCATTGGCCAGATTCTCCAGCTTGATGGAAGGGGTAAATAGAATTTAGCAATTTGGGAACCCCCTGAATGAAAGCGAAGCGTTGGCCCGCGAGGTATTCTTCTGGGGTGGATTTCCCATCGTATTTTGCGAGCTCTGGTTTGTAGTCGAAGAGTTCGAGCTGCGATGGAGCTCCTGCCATGTGGAGGAAAATAACGCGTTTGGCTTTTGGCGCGATATGCGAGAGATTACCAGGAAGTGAAGGGTTAGCACCGAAGGCATTGTTAGCCATGGAACTGAGCCAAGCTGAGCCAACACCAGCGACGCATTTGGAGAGGAACTGGCGACGCGATTGGTGGAGCAGGTAATCGTGTTGGAGTTGTTGGAAGAGGTTCATAATTTATTTAGTAAGGGCTACGTCGAGGTTCAGCAGAGCGTTGGCGAGGACGGTCATTGCCGCAGCCTCGGGTGTTTCAGCTAGTTTGTTAGAATCCGCTGGTTTTTGACTGAAGTCAGTGCGGAGTTGTTGGTGCAACTCGGTGAGGATCTTGAGTGTGTTAGGTGGGATCTCTTGCTGGCTCACTAATCGGTAACCATGAGTGAGTTGGGCTGGGAGTGTCTCACTTGATGTGAGCATGCGTTTGGCAAGTGCTTGTGAGCACTCGAGGTAGACGGGGTCATTGAGGGTCGTGAGCGCATGAAGGGGGGTGTTGGTGGCAATGCGCTGAGGGGCACAGACGTCTCTTGACGGGGCATCGAAGGTTAGCATTGAGGGGTAGGGGCTGGTGCGTTTCCAGTATGTGTAGAGTGCACGTCGGTACCTGTTAGGTCCCTCAGCTGTTTTCCATTTGGCGCCACTGTAGACACTCTGCCAGATACCATCTGGTTGTGGAGGCATGACTGATGTGCCACCTATTGTTCGAGTGAGCAAACCTGAACTTAATAAGGCGTTATCACGAATCATCTCAGCTGAGAGGCGCGTGCGTGGGCCACGGGCTAGGTAGAGGTTGTGCGGGTCACGCTGGGCGAGCTCAGGTGAGGCGTGGTTATCTTGGCGGTAGGTGGATGAGAGCACCATATTTCTCAGGGCTTTTTTGATAGACCAATTTTGTTCTGTTTGGAATGCGTGAGCTAAGTGGTCTAAGAGCGGTTGGTTGGTGGGTTCCGTTCCTGTGGAGCCGAAGTCTCCAAGAGTTTGAACGATGCCGCGGCCGAAGAGTTCTGAGAAGAGACGGTTGACCATCACGCGTGCGGTGAGTGGGTTGTTAGGGTGGCTAATCCAATGTGCCATCTCGAGTCTGTTAGTGACTGGTTTGCCGCCTGGGTTAAGTAAGTCGGGGACGCCTTCTGTCAGTACATCGCCTTTATTGAGCCAGAGGCCACCGATGAAGAGTCTGGTTTCGCGCTGGGCTTCTGGTGGTCTTTGTTTAACGACTGGGAGTGTGGTGCCCTTGATGTTTTGGTAACGTTTTTGGGTGGTGGTCAGTTTTTGTAGTGTGGTTTTATGGGAGTCACTTTGGACGAGTTCTTGCCAGATCGGGCTGGTGGTCGCATCGATTTGGAATCGTCTCAGGGTGCAGGCTTGGTTGCCGGTGGTACTTGCTTTATTTTGGATGGTGAGGGCGAGGGATTCACCCTCAGCGAAGGTCACGGGGTGTGTGGGGACGACAACGGCTTGGCGTTTGCGAAACAGTTTTGGGTAACCACCAAATCCATTAGCATTGGGTTTGTTTGTATCGAGAGCATCATAGGGGCCGACGACAGAATCGGCGTAGATGTGGGCAATATTGATTTTTTCTTTTGAGCCATCTGGCTTCAGTTTGTGGAGCTGAAGGTGTGAGAGAACCGAGCCTCGCTCTGGGAGTTCCGCAGGGTTTTCGGTTTCAGGTTTGATAGTGACTCGAAGGGCTGTGAATGGAGTAGGTTGGGCTTTGAGGTCAAATCTGGTTTGAACAGCGAGGGTGCCGGAGGTGCGAAGTTCTCCGTTTGGGTAGGATTTGAGCTTGCCGTGGGTAGTTTTGAGCTCAGAGAAGTTGAGTGGTGAGAAGCCGGTGTCCTGGGAGATCCATTTTTGACCTACTTGGTTAAGTTTTTGGCGAAGCTGAGGGATGGTATTGAAACAATGGGCCGCGTCGTTGCGTTCTTCAGGTTTATTGGCAAGTTTGAAGAGTGGGTAGTCGCTGTCGAGGTCGGCATCTTCGGTAGAGTTAAAGAAGGCTGAGAAGCGGAAATAGTCCTCGTGCGGAATTGGTTCGTAGGGGTGGGCGTGGCATTGAATGCAGCCAAATGTGAGACCTTGGATGGCAGTCCAGGTGGTGTTTACGCGGTCAATGGTCGACATGACGCGGTATTCTTCGTCATCGGTGCCACCCTCGGTGTTGGTTTGGGTGTTACGGTGAAATGCGGTGGCGACCCATTGTTCCGCATTGGGGTTTTCGACGAGATCTCCGGCGAGTTGTTCTTGGATAAACTTGTCGTATGGTTTGTCTTTATTGAAGGCCTCAATGAGGTAATCGCGGTATTGCCAGATATTGCGATGGGGGTCTTTCTCATAGCCCTTGGTGTCGGAGTAGCGGGCTAGGTCCATCCAAATGGAAGCCCAGCGTTCTCCAAAATGTGGTGAGTCGAGGAGGCGGTCGACTTGGTTTTCATAGGCGTTAGGAGAAGTGTCCTTGAGGAATGTTTCAAGTTCTTTGGGGGTGGGAGGGAGTCCGGTAAGATCCAGGCTAGCGCGACGGAGCCATTGTTGTTTTGAGGCTGCCTTGCTGGGTTTGAGTCCCTCTTTTTCCATTTTATTGAGGACCCATTGGTCCATCGTGCTGGAGGGCCAGTCCGAGTGTTTGAGTGCCGGAGGAGTTTGATTTTTTGGTGGGATATAGGCCCAGTGTTCTTCCCATTGGGCGCCCTGAGCGATCCACTTTCTGATGATTTCAGATTGGGCTTTGCTGAGTGGCTCATCAGCGTGGTCGCCTACCTGGAGAGGCATTTTGTCATCGATATCGTCGGTGATAATGCGTCGGTAGAGTTCTGACTTTTCAGGATGTCCGGGAACGATGATGGTTTTGCCCGACTTGCCCTTACCGAGGACTTCCTCACGGTAGATGAGTGAGAGGTCGCCATCAGCCTTTGCTCCACCGTGGCACTTCGTGCATTTATTAATAAAAATTGGGCGCACGTCTCGGTTGAATGAGATGGTATCGGCGTGAGTGAGCGTGAGGCTTGAGAGGATGAGTGTGCTGGATAAAATGGTTCTTCCTACGACTGGCATATCGATTGTTTTAAGGTGGGTAGTATCTTATACTCAGCAATAGGAGTAGTCTATCTCGTTGGGGGGGATTCTAGTGGTGAAAATTGATGGACAAAATGGTATTGGTGGGGCGATCTTGTCGGTATGCAGTCATTCCATAAGCGTTATGAGCTACCCAATGAGGGGAATAAGGTCTTAGGAGAAGTGATGATGGCGGGGCATATTCGCCGTTATGGGGGGCGGATGCGTGACTATCGCTATTTGGGGGCGCATGCCTTAGTGTTGATACTTGATGGATCAGGGACCTACGAGGACGAGCATGGACGTTTTGCGGTGTTGCAGCCTGGGGATGTGATCTGCATTAACCCAGAGGTCGGGCACCTCTATGGGACGGAGGGTGGTGGTTTGTGGGAGGAGTTTTACTTGGTGTTTAATGGGCCAGTGTTTGATCTGTTGCGGGAAAAGAACTTATGGGGAGAGATGGTTTGGCTGTTGCATGTGGAAAGTGCGAAGGATTGCAAAAAGAGCTTTGAGTCTATGATTGAGAGCTATAGGGAAGTTCCTTTGTTGATGGTGACTGAGCTTCAGCGTTTGCTTTTGAAGATGTTATTTGAGCAGCAGGATATGTCACGGGCTCTCAACTCTCCTCCAGCCCTTAGGAAGTCGTTGGCATTATTAGCAAACACGCATCGGACAGTGACGCAGATCGCACGCGACTCAGGGATGGGATATGAGAACTTTCGTAAGAGGTTTAAGCAGGAATATGGTATTAGCCCGCATCAGTATCGGCAAAAGCAGCTTTATATTAAGGCGATGCATATGCTCCTTGGGGCGCGTGAAACCGTGCAGGAGATCGCTCATCAACTAGGATTTGAAGATGAGTATTACTTTTCTCGATTCTTTAAAAAAGCCAGCGGCAAGAGTCCGAGTCACTATCGTCGAGCGCATGAGAGCGTAACTGGCAAAAAACGATCTTGCAAATAAAGTGAATTTTCAGTAATTACTGAAAGTATGAGCGCGGCAGGTAATTTTAAAGAAACGAAGGAAGCATTTATAGCGCAATGGGGGGCATTGGGGAGCAGCTGGGGGATAAGTCGTACGATGGCGCAGGTGCATGCTCTGTTGATGGTAAGTCCGGAGCCGATGAGTACGGATGAGGTGATGGATGAGTTGGTGATCAGTCGAGGGAACGCGCACACGAATTTGAAGGAATTGGTCGGCTGGGGCTTGATTAGGATTGTAGTGAAAAAGGGGGAGCGTAAGGAGTTTTTTGAAGCTGAGAAGGATGTGTGGAAGATGTTCACGATGGTGTTGAAGGAGCGGCAAAGGCGTGAGATTGATCCCGCGTTGAGCTTACTTCAGGACTGTGCAGAGAATACGGAGGGTGAGACCAGTGCTGAGGGAATGGCATTTCATCAGCAGATGAAGGAGCTTGAGGAGTTTGCGCAGCTCGCCAGCAATGCGGGCGATAAGATTAGCCGCTTAAAGTATGGGCCTGCACTGAAGATGGCTGCCAAGCTGTTAGGTGTGAGTAAGTAAGAGATTTTGTAGTCTAACAAAGGTTACAAACATAAAACAAAAATAGAATAGAAAGTATGACTGAACAAGTAATCGTGTACGTGGTATATACCTTGGTGAGCATAGGTCTCACTATATGGGTAGCCAATACCTTACACAAGAATGGCAGGGTGTTTCTACTGGAAGCATTTCGTGGTGACGAGGAGCGTGCTGACGCTGTGAATCATCTGCTCAAGGTTGGGTTTTATCTCATCAATGTGGGCTTTGTGCTTTTGTTTCTGAAATATGGTCAGAAGCCAGAGGGATTTGTTGGAGCTATTGAGTTTTGCGCGACAAAGCTTGGATTTGTGACTTTAGTCCTAGGAGGAATGCACTTCTTCAACATGTATAACTTTGATAAAATGCGTAAGAAGGGAAGAATACCACAGCAGACGGACTATGCACTAGCGGGCAAGTAGAGCTTTTTATTTGTTCCAAACTTTCAAAATTAACTGAAAGTTCGATATAATGAAGATTGATCAGGAAATGCGTTTTTTAGAGGTATACTACGATGGGAGCTGTGCCTTGTGTTGTCGTTACAAGGGGTGGTTTGAGCAGCAGCGAGCAGAGGTAGAGGTGCAGTTTATTGACTATGCATCTGATGCCGCTAGGAAGCGCTTTCCTGAACTTCTGGAGTATGAGCCTGCAAGGGCGATGGTGGTACGTAGTGATAGTGGCATGGTGTACCAGGGTGAGGAAGCGACGCTTATGACTTTGTGGGCATGTCCGCGCTATCGGTATCTTGCAAAGATTCTTAGCAAGCCAATGTTTTTGCCTCTGGCGCGATGGGTCTATCCGTTGATAGCAAATCATAGGTACAAGCTTTCCAAACTTTTGTTAGGTGAAGGCAAACAGGGTAGCGGCAAGGATACTGACTGTGGCGGTGGTGGGTGTAAGTTCTAATGCGCTTTGAGTGAGATGATAAGATTGGAGAATTTGTTGATGGCGGCGGGGTTTGCGCAGTTAGGTTTAGTGCTTATGAGTGCGTGGATTCCCAAGTGTTTGAACTGGAAGGGCGACTTATTGAGCGAGAATGGTCTGATGCGTCAATTATTTTGGACCTATGCATCCTATGTGTTGGGTATGCATTTATTCTTTTCATTGCTTTGCATTTTTGCGGCAGAGGCCTTGATGGCTGGAGGTGTGTTAGGAAATGCTTTATTGGGATTGATGGCTGTGTGGTGGAGTGTGCGGATTATTCTTCAGCTTTGTTGTTTCGATAGGAATTGGATTCCTCAGACTCGCTTCAACAAGATCGCTGAGGTTTTGCTCATGTTGTTATTTATATACTTAGCCGTCCTGAATGGATATTTGTTAGGGAGGAACCTTCTATGTGGGTGATTGTTTGTATTGGGGTGGTGGTGTTCGCTAAATGCATCTTTGATATGTGGGACTTACCGCGATGGGCTGTATGGGGTTTAGTCATCGCAATATACATGGCAGTGCATGTGTTAGTGATAGATGAGAATCCGTTCTTACGGATGGTGGCTCTTTGCAGTGTATTGATGGCGGGAATGAAAGCTGTGGTTTACAGCGAATGGAGGCGCGGTGGTGGTGGGTGGCTCAGATGGCGGCCCTACTTGTATTTTGTAGCGGCGTGGTTTGGGATGGATCCTAGGCCGTGGGAGAAGTTGGGGAGGGTGCGCAGTGAGTGGAAGAAAGATATGATAGTTGGGCTGGGTTGTTTGATCTGTGGTGTGAGCCTTTTGTTTCTTTTTGAGTTTATGGAAATTGCGCATGTAATCGCAGTTTTCATAGCCCTGAGTATGGCGTTTCACTTCGGGGTGTTGCGTGTGCTGACTGGGTATTGGCGCAGCCGAGGTGTGGGGGTGCGTGCTTTATTTCGCAATCCACTTGAGGCGCGAGGCTTTGGTGACTTTTGGGGGAAGCGGTGGAACCTAGCCTATTCTCAGATGATGGCGATCGCGGTTCAGAGGCCACTAGAAGAACGTTTTGGGCGAGCTTGGGCGGTATTCACTGTGTTTGTCATTTCTGGTTTGTTTCACGAATTAGCGATCACGGTTCCTGTCGGCGCAGGTTATGGGTTACCGACACTCTTTTTTACGCTACAGGGAGGTTTTGTGGCCTTGGAAAGGACTTTTGGTGTTGGAGGAAAATGGCTGTGTCTTGGGAGTCTAGTGTTAGGGATTCCGGTGCTCTTCCCACCAGCATTTGTCGACGCTGTAATTTTACCAGTAAGTAAATTTTTAACCCAATGGATTTAGTATGAAAACGATTGTGATTGTAGGAGCGAATGGATTTCTAGGGCGTGTCTTGTCTAGGTATTTTTTAGAGAACGGATGGAATGTCGTGGGGATTGCTCGGGACCCAGATGGGATTGTAGATGGAGTCGAGTTTGTCTATTGGGATGGTAAGAAGTTGGGAGCTTGGCAGGAGGCCTTAGAGTGGGTTGATGTCTTAGTTAATCTTGCTGGACGCTCGGTGAATTGCCGCTACGGGAGGCGAAACAGAGCGTCGATATTTGATAGTCGCGTCAGGACTACTGAGTTGTTAGGTAAAGCGGTGCAAGGGTGTCAGAATCCACCGAAGGTGTGGCTCAATGCGAGTACGGCAACCATTTACCGTCATGCCGAAGACAGAGCTCAAGGGGAAGCGAGTGGGGAATTCGGGAGTGGTTTTTCTGTGGAGGTAGCGAGGGCATGGGAACGGGCTTTCAGGGCTGTTGACTGTGGAAAGACTCGGAAGCTGACATTGCGCACAGCTATGGTTTTTGGTGAAGAAGCAGGGACGGTATGGACGGTGCTTCAAGGGTTAGCAAGGCGTGGACTTGGAGGAAAAATGGGAGGAGGAAGGCAAATGGTGAGTTGGATATCTGATAGAGATTTTGCAAGAGCAGTGGATTGGTTGATAGGTAATGAGGCGGCTGAGGGGGTGTACAATGTCTGCTCACCACAGCCACTTACCAATAAGGAGTTGATGAAGGAAGTGCGTGCGAGTGTGGCAATGCAGTTTGGCATGCCAGCAAACAGGTGGATGTTAGAGATTGGAGCCTTTGTCCTCAGGACGGAAACCGAGTTGGTGCTTAAAAGTCGTTGGGTGGTACCTGATCGTTTAATAAGCGAAGGGTTTAAGTTTTCCCATGAGGGCATAGATAGCTTCAAGGAGGGATTGGCTGGATGAAGAGTGGGTATTCTGTGGGATTTAGCTATTGGTTGGTAAGTTTACCGGTGGTGGTGCTTCCTCCCGCTGTAGTTATGGCTCTGGTAGTTGAGTGCCTGGTGGGGGCCTATGGCGGGTATGCTTTTGTGGTGTCGAGTGTCGTGCATGTATTCATGTATGGGGCTGTTAGTATGCCAATGTTTCTATTAAAATCTCCAGAGAAGGCATGGAGAACTGTGTCGGCTGGATGCCATTGGGGGGCAGGCATTGGTGGGCTGCTGTGTTTCAGCATGGCGCTGGCGGTGTTTAGCGACTTTCAATTCGCATGCCTCGTGGGAGTGGCGACAGGTATGTATGGGGCTTGGAGTGGAGGCATAGCGGTTTATGTGAGACGTGGGCAGTTCTAGGTTATACATTAGTGGCTTACCTTGCGAGTGACCCAGCTAACGGAGGTGGGGACACTCAGTTAGGTGAATACTGGGTACAAGATCAACAAGCAGATGCTGGAGCCACGATCTTATCGAATGGAGGTTCTAAGACGACGCCAATCTTGCTAGGGAATTCGTATACGGGATCGTATGTGGAAGCTGTAGGTTCGACTGCTGGTAATTATTTGGTGTACAGTGGATTGACAGCTTCTGACGTGACGATCAGGGCGAATAAGCAAGGTGGTCGTTCTAGCATTGCAGGTTTTCAGATCGTGACGGTCCCTGAGCCTAGCAGCATGAGTTTATTAGCCTTAGGTGCCATCAGCTTAGTGCTCAAGCGCCGCAGGTAGTGTCGAGAGTCATAAAAAAATGCCTTCACCGCTCAGGCGGTGAAGGCATTTAATTTTGAGAGAGCTTGCTTACTTCTTCTTCAGCTGTGGGAAGAGGACGACGTCACGGATGGTCGGGGCACCCGTGAGCATCATAATGAGGCGGTCGATACCGATGCCGATGCCGCCAGCTGGGGGCATTCCTGACTCCATCGTTTCTACGAAGTCGTGGTCAATATTTTGCGTCTCACCGCCAGCTTGTTCCTCGAAGCGTTGCTTTTGGAGGATGGGGTCGTTGAGCTCTGAGTAACCTGGAGAGATTTCTTGGCCATTGATGATGAGTTCGTAGACATCGATGACCTCTGGGTTCTCAGGGTTGAGTTTGGCAAGCGGGATGAGTTCTTTGGAGACATGAGTAACAAAGCATGGGTCGAAGCTGTGTTCTTCGACGAGCTTTTCGAATACCTGCTGGGTGATTTCGTAGTCTTCCATGTTATCGGAGATTTCGACGCCGAGTTCCTTACATTTTGTGCGGTGTTGTTCCTCGGTGAGGTCGAACCAATCGTCGCCAGCGACTTCCTTGATGAGATCGTGGTAGGGAGCGCGTTTCCATGGGCGTTCGAGGTTGATGGTGCGCACGACTTCACCTTCATCGTTTTTGTGTTCGATTTTGAGTCCGCCACAGAACTTTTCAGCGAGGTGGCAGGTCATTTCTTCGACGAGGTCGGCCATTTGTTCGAAGTCTGAGAATGCCCAGTAGGCTTCGAGCATGGTGAACTCTGGGTTGTGACGGCGGGAGATCCCCTCGTTACGGAAGTTACGGTTGAGTTCAAAAATCTTAGTGAAACCACCTACGAGCAAACGCTTGAGGTGGAGTTCGGGAGCGATGCGCATTGTCAGTGGCATATCGAGAGCATTGTGGTGTGTCTCGAATGGGCGCGCTGCTGCGCCACCGGCAACATCGTGGAGCATTGGAGTCTCAACCTCGAGGAAACCGCGATCATGAAGGAAGCTGCGGATTTCAGCGATCATCTGTGAGCGTTTTACAAAGAGTTCAGCGCTTTGTTGGTTCGACATGAGGTCGAGGTGGCGCTTACGGTATTTGGTTTCGCGGTCACTGACTCCGTGCCACTTGTCAGGCATGGGGCGAAGGGCCTTGGAGAGGACAGTGAGTTTGGAGACATTGACAGATGGCTCGCCTTTACCGGTGGTGAAGGTTTCGCCATCGACACCGATCCAGTCACCCATATCCATGAGTTTCCAGGCGGCCCACTCAGTTTCGTTAAGGCCTTTTTTGTTGAGGTAGATTTGGATGCGGCCGTGGACGTCACCGATGGAGGCGAAGACCGACTTACCCATATCACGGATAGCGAGGAGACGGCCAGCGATGGTGACCTGTTTACCGTCCTCGAAATTGGCTTTGAGTTCACCGGGAGTGATGGTGACATCAAATTTAGCGCCAAATGGATCGATGCCCAATTCGCGTAATTTTTCGAGTTTTTCGGTGCGAACTGCAATGAGTTCGGCTTCGGTCGATTGTGGCTGCGTGTTCTGCTCGCTCATAGAGCGCGGAGATTAAGGGGGAAATGCTGATTTGCAACTCGCATTTGTTATAAAATGCAGAACGGCCACACCGGGGAGTGTGGCCGCATGGGAGCTGATTATGAACGCGCAAGAGGGGCGAGTGTAGGACGTGGGTACTTACTGGGGGACCGTATTGTTTTTGTAGAGTTGGCGGATCTCTTCGGGGGTGAGGGCGTCGTTAAAAATGTAGAGTTCATCGATGAGGCCCTTGAAGGTTGGAAGCTCTTGGCCTTTATTTTCAGAGGCTTTGACGAGCGACTGAATGCTCTTAGGGAAGGGGACTTCTGGGCTGAGGCCGATGGTAAGGGGGAAGAACTTGCCTTCTTCGGCGGTCGTTTCAACGAGACGCGACATAATGTTGGTGCGTTTTTCCAGCGAGCCATCGACGTAGTGGAGGACGTTGGAGCCAGCATCGGCATTGGGTCCACCAGTGAAGACACTGACGACGTGGTGCCATTGGCCGTCGTTAAGTGGGGTTGATCCACCCGTGTTTCCCCAACCGGCTTCGGTGCGCACAGTGACTGCATTTTTGATGCTAGGAGTGGGGCGCAATGCCATTTTCCAGAGTTTGCCACGTTCAGGTTCCCCCCAGGCAGCAATGGCTCCGTAGGATTTTTTGGTGCCAGAGGTGCGTGGTCGATCGTATTTTACCCAGCAGGCGATGGTACGAGCTTGGTTGCCACCGATGCCTTTGAATGAGGTTTCGAGGAAGCGGTTTGCGGCATTAAGTTCGAGCGCTTGGCCAATTTTACCGTTGGAGGTCCACCGGTTGGTGCTTTTTTCTTTGCTGAACTCGCGGATTTCGGCTGGGAAGTGTTGACCTGAGAACCCGGTACCGGTTTCTGGGAAGCGAGTGCCGTCAAAGTTTTCGAATCCATAGTGAAGGTATTTGAGCGGGGTGTCGCGGACGTGTTTGCGCTGTGGGGCCCAGTCGAACTGGGACATATCGGCCTCGAAGTTGGTGTAAGTAGCGGGGCTTTCGAGCCCTTGAGCAATCTCGATGGCATCACCAGCGTAGAGGGTACGCCATTGGGGGGCATCGGCACCTGAGGACTGAGCACGGACGCGGCCTTTGAGCACATGGATGGATGTGCTGTTATCGTTGGAAGCTGTGACTCCGTAGGTTGTGCCGTAATCGAGTAATTTAGTGTTGGGTGTTTCGATGGTGAAACGCGCGACATTGCCGGGAGTAGTGGCGCGCAGGGTGCCGCTTTCAAGGAATCCGCGGTTATTTTCTTCAATGTAATAGACCGATGGGCCTTTGAGGATGACGCTGGTGCCAGAGTCATAGGTGATTTCGATCAAGCCGTCTTTGATATCGAGCTTACCAGCGGCGAGCCAGGTCCCATAGCTGAGGTTGCCTGTGGACTCTGACCAATTGACACCATCGATGCCGGTGATGCGGGCGATGGGCATAGGGTTTGGTGTGGCCTTGAATTGTGAATACTGGGGTAGATTGGAGCTGGGGGCGGGTTCCTTGGGTACCATCATCATGAAGGCCACCGCTGCGGCGATGCCGGCAGCAAGCGAACCAGCAGCGATACTGATGATTTTACGACGGTTCTTATCTGGATCATGTCTACCGACGAGGACCAGTGGCTGCACCGTTGTGTGGTAGTCGCGAAGGTGAGAATCGATGCGCATTTGGTCGATGTAGAACGCGCGAAGAAGCGGGTTGTTTCGCAGTAATTCGTTTAGCTTGGAAGCCTCGCTTGGATCAATGCTGCCATCAATCAGAGATTGGATGAGGATACGTTCTTCGGGAGTGATAGAGGAAAAGTCGTCCATGGGAAAAGGAGGATTGGGGTGGGGAGATTAGGCTTCGATTTCGCGTTCGATGCAAATTTTGAGTGTGCCCCGGATGCGGATGAGTGCGTGCTTGAGCCTTCCGATGGAACATTTGATAGTTTCTGCGTATTCTTTGAGCCCCCCATGTTTTTCATAGTGCATGGTGATGAGTTCGCGGTCGGCGGCTTCGAGTTTGGCGAGGCAATGGGTGAGGGCTTCGCTTTCGATTTTCTCTTCACTGCGGTATTCGTACTCGGTTGCGATTTGGTCGAGCACATCGGGTTCGAGAAAGACGGTGCCGCCTTTTTTCTTCTTTTGGATATAGGTACAGGTACGGAAGTAGGCGATTTTGTATGCCCAGGCTCGGAAGGAACTGATTTCGCGGAGTTGGTGGCGTTTTTTCCACATGATGATGTTGGTTTCTTGCATCACATCTTGAACGCCATCCATTTTAGGAATGAGGGAACGGATGTAGCCGGTGAGCTCTGCTTGGTGCTCAGTAATGAGGCTAATAAATTTTTGATCGAGTTCTTCAGATTCAGACATGATGCGGCTCTAATGGGTGCTGTATCCTAGGCTCTAATGGGTGCTGTATCCTATAGTCTGTCTGGTTCAGGGATATGATCGAACTTTTTTTAAGTTTTTTTGTGCGAGGGGGGAAGGGGAACTCTTGTGCTCATTTTATGCCGATTCTTCACGATTTTTGTCAAATTTGGTGATTCTTAAATATTCTCTTGTAATCTCGACTGGGAAGAGGCATCCAAGAGGTAGACCAAGTCGTTGGTTTGACAATTTTTGCATGGTGAATTTAAAAATTGCCATGATGATTTCATAGTGTGGTAGCTGTGATACTTGGGCCGCATCCCGTTCTTTGAGCAGGTGCGGCCCATTTTTTTTGGGGGGGAGTCTGCTTGTGCTTGAAAGCGACAGGTCGGGATGCGTTGTCTGTGTGGAGGGCAAAGGGGGGGATGGGGACGTCGATGATGAGGGTAGGGAACAATCTTGGCTAAGTGACTCAGCTACTAGATTTAGGAGGACGCTGAGATCGCGCTCAAAAAGAGCGAAAAAATCGGATCAGCTCGGTGGGGGTGGGTGTCTTATGTGTGTGAGGCGGACGTTTGGGGCCGTTTTGCATACACAGATTGGCATTGCAGGGCCTTATGAATTTCTCATGATATAGGAGCTAACCACAGACTGGTGCTGTCGCAGCCAACTAAGAATACTATGAAACATTTAACATCTACAGCAATCGCACTCGCTCTGACTGGGGCGGCTCTGGCGCAGGAGCGCCCTAACATTGTTTTCATCTTTTCTGATGACCATGCCTTGAATGCCATCTCAGCCTATGGAGGTCGCTTCAAAGACATTGCGCCGACACCTCACATTGACCGTTTGGCAAAAGAGGGTGCGATTTTCCACAATTCTTTTTGTGCCAATTCAATTTGTGGCCCATCGAGAGCGTGTATTCTCACCGGGAAGCACTCCCATCTCAATGGCTTCATGCGCAATGGCGATAAGTTTGATGGTAGTCAGATGACATTTCCTAAGCTGATGCAGAAGGCGGATTACCAGACGGCATTGGTTGGTAAGTGGCATTTGCACACGGCACCTACTGGATTTGATTTCTGGGAAGTTCTTCCAGGCCAAGGCCATTATTACAATCCTGACTTCCGCCAGATGAACGGGAAGATGAAACGCTACGATGGTTACGTGACTGACATCATTACTGATAATTCTATCAATTGGTTAGAAGGCAGGGATAAGACGAAGCCATTCATTCTGATGACCCAGCACAAGGCGCCTCACCGCAACTGGGCGCCAGCGAAACGCCATCTCACACTCTTTGATGATGTGACGATGCCCGAGCCTGAGACATTGCGCGACGATTATTCAGGTCGCTCTGAGTGGCTCAAAAAAAATGAAATGTCTCTCGATAAGCATTTCCACTGGAAGCATGATTTGAAGTTTCACGGGCGCACTCCCTTTCCAGACAAGTTTGTCGATCGAGTGGGGAATGGTGAATACACGCGGATGAGTGAGCGTCAGCAACGTGATTGGGATGAAGCGTATGGACCAAAAAATTATTCCTTCCTAGGGAAGGTCGCTGATGGAAAGCTCAGTGACGATGAAATCTTGCAGTTCAAATACCAACGCTATGTAAAAGATTACCTTCGTACCATCAAAGCTGTGGATGAAAATGTTGGGCGCTTGTTAGATTATCTCGATAAAGAGGGATTGAGTGAGAATACCATTGTGATTTATTCCTCTGACCAGGGTTTTTACCTTGGTGAGCATGGTTGGTATGACAAGCGGTGGATGTTTGAACAATCGATGAAGATGCCATTTTTGGTGCGTTGGCCGAAAGTCATCAAGGCTGGAACTGTGGAGCAGTCGATGATTCAGAACATCGACTACGGTCCAACATTTTTGGATCTTGCGGGGGCTGAAGTTCCTTCAGAGATGCAGGGGCAAAGTTTGGTTCCTGTATTTAAAGGGGAGCAGAAAGCAGAGGATGCACGTGAGAGTGTGTACTATGCGTACTATGAGAATCCGGGCATTCACAATGTGCCACGTCATGATGGTGTGCGTACGAAGCGCTACAAAATTTTCTTCATTCCACAAGCAAACGAGTGGCAGTTGTTTGATCTGGAGCGCGATCCAAAGGAAATGAAGAGCGTGCATGATGACCCAGAGTACGCGGAAGTATTTGCGAATATGCAAAAGATCTACACTGAGCGTAAGAAGCATTACGGCTCACAACATAAGTAAAACGCTACACACCACCGAATATTCGGTGGTGTTTTTCTTTGAGATAGAGAGAAGCTTAAGGTGGGAGGTTCTATCAATTGTTGGTCTCGTGTCCAAATGGATAGGTTGAGCCAGTATGCTAGCTTACCCCTGCTGCTGAAGAACCATTACAGATAGAAGAAAAAATGATGAAAGTATTATTCGGAAGCGCCATAGCCATGGCGGTTGTCAGCAATTTTGCGGTGGCCGCCCCAAACATCTTACTGATCACCGCGGATGATTTAAATTGTGACTCAGTGGGAGTGTATGGGTGTGGTATCGATGGGATCACGCCTCATATCGATTCGATTGCAAGGCAAGGGGCAAAGTTTGAGCATGGGCATGTGACGATAGCGGTGTGTCAGCCAAGCCGTTCGGTATGGATGACTGGGCGTTACCCAATCAATAGTGGTGGGGAGGGTTTTCACAAGTTGAAGAAGAAGGATGTTCCAATACTTCCGCAGTTGCTGCGTGATGCTGGGTATTCTGTAGGAATATTAGGGAAGTTTGGCCACAGCACACCGCACAAGGAGTTCAGTTGGGATATGCAATTCGACATGAAGGATTTGGGGATGGGGCGTTCACCTGAATCCTTTTCCTTACGTGCAAAGAAGTTCATTTCTGAGGCGAAGGAAGCGAAGAAGCCATTTTTTTTGATGGCGAACTCGCATGACCCGCATCGTGCATTCTACGGCAATGATAATTCGAAGTGGTACAGCTCTGATGACGTGCACAAGCGGGCAGCAGTTCCATCTCGGGTGTATCAAGCAGAAGAGGTTCCTGTGCCAAAGTTCTTACCTGACTTACCTGAGGTGCGGCGTGAAGTGGCGGAATATTTTTCTTCTGTGAAGCGATGTGACGACACGGTTGGTGCGATACTTAAAGTGTTAGATGATGCGGGGGAACGTGACAATACCTTGGTGCTTTTCATGGCGGACAATGGGATGGCATTTCCGTTTTCTAAGACGAACTGTTTTTACCACAGCACGCACACTCCCTATTTGATGCGCTGGCCTGGAAAGATTGAGTCCGGAACGGTAGTGAGCGATGCGATGGTGTCAGGCATAGATGTGACACCGACATTGCTTGAGGCCGCTGGGGTGAAGTCCCCAGAAGGGGTGGATGGACAATCGGTTCTTCCATTGTTAGCAGGTGAAAAGCAGAAGGGCAGAGACCGAGTATTCACGCAGTTCCACCAGACTTCTTCGCGAAAGGCCTTTGAGATGCGTGGTGTCCAGTCTAAGCAATTTGGATACATTTATAACGGTTGGTCAGACGGCGAGAAGAGGTTTCGCAATGAATCGATGATTGGGCGCACCTTCAAAGCGATGCGAGAAGCTGCGGAGTCGCACCCGGAGATCGCTAAGCGGGTGGATCACTTTACTCGCCGTCAGCCTGAGGAATTTTATGATTACTCGAAGGATCCAGATGGATTGAACAACCTGATTGATCACCCAGAGTACAAAGTGCAGATTGAGCAATTTCGTGCTGAGTTGAAGGAATGGATGATCCAGCACCAGGATCCCGAGTTATCTCAGTTCCAAACTCAGCTTCAATAAGCAGGTTGTATTATCAGCTAGAGCCCTGTGAAGTGAGCATGTTTGAGCATTGTGGTTTGTGTGTACCTTGATGCAAGGGGTATAGGCAATAAGTGGGGTATAGGGTGAGATGCGCCGACTCTACTCATAGTAAGTCACAGACTTAGAAGGCAAAGGCTGACTAAGGTTGTTTAGACAAGCACTCTGAATGAGTCCCAGTTGGGGCTCATTTTTTTTGATTCTTGAGATTGCCTCAGCTGAGGAAGTGGGCATAGTGCCCGGACTTTGGCATTTGATAAACAGCATGGTTTCGCACTGCATCTCTCCTGGGAGTCAGGGGTAAGTATTCAGGGGGGGCTTGGGGTTGCAGTGAGCCAACTCACTGAAGCTCTGGAGGATCTCTGCGAGACGCGTTTGTTATGTCCCGATCAAATGCCTTGTAAGGGCATCTATGAAGCTCCCTCATCCTATGAATCACTAGAGGCGTTTCACATTGATGCAGAGCGTCTGTATTCTCAGCTGAAGCAGGGTGAGCGCATCATTGGAGGCGGGCCGTATTTTGAGGCGGTAATGCGCTATACCCAGTGGGTTGTGAGTGTGTGTCAGTCGAGACCTAGGGTCGTACATGCACACGATTGGCATACATTTATAGCGGCAGTGTGGCTCAAGCAAAAGTGGGGCTGTCCACTCGTGTTGCATTATCATTCCACCCAATATGAACGCGTAGGCCAGCACGTGTCCGATACCGTTTCAGGCATCGAGCGTTGGGGGGCACAACGGGCTGATCATGTGATCGCTGTCTCTGAACTCAGCCGCCAGCACCTGATCGAGACCATCGGTGTGGAGGGGGAACGTGTGTCTATTTTGCACAATACAATTCCGGTGGTGCACAGAGAAGAGGAGGTATCTGCTGAGCGGGTGCTGTTGTATGTAGGGAGGCTGTGTTCTCAGAAAGCTCCGTTTATGATGCTTGAGATTTTCAGAAAGGTGTTAGTGGAGTTTCCTGACGCGCGGCTGATCATGGTTGGTACAGGGGTGGAAGCTGGGGTTTTGCGTCAAGTGGTAGATTTTTGTCAACTCAGCGAGCGTGTAGAATTGTTAGGTAAGGTGCCGTATCCAACGATGTCAGAGATTTACAAGCGTGGGGGGATTTTTTGTATGCCATCGATGGCTGAGCCTTTTGGAATAGCGGCCTTGGAAGCCGCGTCATACGGTATGCCGGTGGTGCTCTCTGAAGTGTGTGGAGCTAGCGAGGTGCTAAAGAGTGCAAAGCGAGTTCCTGTCGGGGATGCCCGAGTGTGGGCTGATGCGGTATGCTCTTTGTTAGAGAATGATGCAGAGCTGAGAGCGACGGGGCTTCGATGCCAAAAAGAAGCAGCGTCTCACACATGGCAAGACGCTGCGACAAAGTTAGATGCTCTCTACCGAGAGATTACTTGCGGCCGATACCTGTAACAACAGGGATAAGGCTGAGAAGTGTCCAAGCTGCGAAACCACCGAACGCGAAAGTTTCGCTGCTGCGAGAGAGGTGCTCAGACTTTTTTACAGTACCTGAAGCTGTTGTTTCACCTGCCTTAAGTGCGACAGCTGGAGCTTCTTGTTTTGGCTCAGCTTGGGCATTGCCTTCAGCTGCTGGCTTTTCAGCACCTTCTGCTGGTGCTTCTTCCTTCTTCTCTTCAGCTTTGTTAGGGTCGATAAGTTCTTCAGCCTTGAGCATTGGCTTACCGACTTCAGAACGAAGTGCTTTTACTTGGTCTGCAGTCACAGCAGATGCTTTGTTACCAAAGTTGCTACGCACGTATGTGAGTACTGCTGCGATGTCTTCGTCTGACATGGCTGCGTTTGGCGGCATGACGCTGTTATACTGCTTACCTTTGACTGTGATTGGTCCCATGAGACCGCGGAGCTGGATGCGGATAAGGTTTTCAGCTGGTCCGTTCACCCACTCAGATTCAGCGAGTGGAGGGAAGGCTCCTGGGAGGCCTTGGCCGTTAGCTTGGTGACAAGCTGCGCATGTTGCGTAGATTTTTGCGCCATCAGCTTCAGCGTGCGCTGCTCCGAGCCCAACGACTGTGGATGCGAGAATGAGTGCTAATTTCTTCATAAGTGTTTCAAGTAACTTCTGTCTTTGTACGGCTCAATCTAGCTAGGAGCAAGGAAAATGACCAAGCCGAGTGACATATTCCTGACATGTTCCTCTTGTTGAGACATGTGCGGGCTCAGTGGTCGATTCTCAACAGTGGAAGTCTTTTTATTTTATTTTTTAATGTGGTCTAACTCGCTGATGGTGAGTTGTGTTGCAATGACTGAATTGTCACAAAATGGAAGAATGGTGGAGAAAAGTATTGCTATTGAGATTCAGTCTCGATAAACCTTCGCCAGCAACCGATCAGAGGTTTGAACATGTTGAACGTGTTTAAGGGTCTGGTATGGCAGAACACTGAATAAACTACAGGATATGACTAAGACATTTCTATCAACTGCGGCACTTGGTGCGGCGATGATGACAAGCTCCTTCGGTGGAGAGGTTGACGCGCTTGACGCCTCATTGATCAACGAGAAGAAGAGCTTTTGGGATCGTTTCACATTTGGTTCTTACGGTGAGATTCACGCTCGTTTCATTGAGAAGGGTGACTTCAACGGGACTGACATTGACCCGCACCGCATTGTTCTTTTTGCGGATTTCCAGATTACAGACAACTTGAAGCTTGTTACTGAGACTGAGCTTGAGCACGCGCTTCGTAAGAATGCGGGTAGTTCTTCTTTCACGAGCACAGGTGTTGAGTTGAAGCTTGAGCAAGCTTACCTCGAGTATGCAGCGAGTGAGACATTCACTGCTAAAGGTGGTCTTATTCTTACCCCTGTAGGTATCATCAACGAAGTGCACGAGCCGACAACATTCTACGGTGTTGAGCGTCCTAACGTTGAGAAGAACGTCATTCCAACAACATGGACTGTGCTTGGTCTTGGATTCACTAACAATGTTGGATCTGACTGGCAGTTTGACGCACTTTTCCACGGTGGTAACGACACTAAGGGTGGAACTATCCGTGGTGGTCGTTCCAGCTACGGTATTGATCTTTTCAAGGTGAATTCTGAAGGCAACCGTTTCAACCAGAACAACAGCAGCTTTGCTGTAACAGGTCGTGCGAAGTACTCAGGCATCAAGAATCTTAACCTTGGTGGTTCCCTTCAGTATCAATCAGACATGGACAGCACAACGACTGGTTCACAGGCTGGTACACTTGGTGAAGCGCACGCTATTTACACATGTGGTGGTTTCCAGTTCATCGCACTTGGTACAGCTTGGAACATCAGCGACGTGAGAAGCGAAGCGGATAGCCAGTGGGGTTACTACCTTGAGCCGTCATACGCATGGGATACACCGATTGGTAAAGTGGGTGTATTTGGTCGTTTCTCACAGCTTAAGTACGCGAAACTTTCTGGTAGCTCCAGTGCAACTGAGTCCACTGAGTACAACTTAGGTGGCAACTACTGGATCAATGAGAACTTGGTCGTTAAGGCTGATTATCTCAACGAAGATTTCAAAAATAAGGACACTCAGAAGTCACTTAACTTCGGATTCGGTTGGTACTACTAAGCCAATCGTATAGGAAGATAAACTAGCTGGTCGAGTAAGTGTCGGCCAGCGAACCATACAATATGGGGAAATTATCTAATTTGTTATTCATACACGCCGTTCGGTCAATTATTGGCCGAGCGGTCTTTGTGTTTTTGTTGGTGGTTTCATTGGGGGCGCCCTTGTCTGCGGCGACGAAGGTGTATGAGAAGCCATCGGTTTTCTTGAAGCGCACGTTGGGAGCTGTACCTAAGACCCAAGTGTTAGAGCTGAATCGAACTCAGCAGGCTCAGCTGAAGAGAATTTTTGGGCATTCCTACAAGGAGCAAAAGGTTCGTTATTGGAAGAGTGGTGGTAAGACAGCCTTTATTCTCAATGAGATTGGCAAGAGTAAGCCGATTACGACGGGTTTGATTGTGCAGGGTGGAAAGCTGGTAGAAGTTAAAGTCTTGGTGTATCGCGAAAGCCACGGCTGGGAGGTATCGAAGCCCTTCTTCACTCAGCAGTTTGTCGGCAGCAGTCTGAAGGGGCATAAGTTGGATAGGCGTATTGATGGCATTGTGGGAGCGACGCTTTCTGTCAATGCGATGAAAAAATTAGGAGCTGCAGCCTTGTATTTATCTCAGCAAACTGGGAAATAGCCTGCATGCCAGAAACTTCTCAGGACAGTCAGGTGCCATTCACCGCAGGTTGCTCACCCGTGTGTGATGTAGTGCGCCGTCCAAAGAGGAGGAAGAGGAGGTCGAGACCGTGGCACCGGATGCTGGGTTTGTTAGCGACTTTGCCCTTGGTTTGGGTGTTAGTGACTGGTTTTTTCTTAAATCATTCAGAGGATTTTGGTTTAGACCAAAAGCATACGACATCACCATGGTTGATGAAGGCGTATGGCATGATGCCTGAGGGGGAGCCCCGCAGCATCGCTTTGGATTCGCAGCAGCTCGTTGAGTGGGATGGTTTGGTGTTTCTTGACGGAGCGATTGTAGAGCAGGCTGGTCGTTTTGTGGGTGGGGCAAGTGGTAGGGAGGCTACGGTGGTAGTTTTCGAAGAGAGCGTGGTGTTGTTTGATCTCGATGGACGTGTGATAGAGACTTTGGATGAACTATCACTGCCAGGCTTACCACTGACAGGTGTCGGGCAGGTGGGTGAACAGGTGGTGGTCAGGAATGCTGATGGATGGCATTCTGCAGATGCTGATTGGATAGAGTGGACCTCGGTAGAGGGCGGTAGTGAAGTCAAGGAGAGGACGATGGGGTTATTAGACGATGCCGAGTCACGGCAAGACATGATAGGTCTGTGGAATGGTGGAGGAGTCTCTTATTATCGCTTAGTGTTAGATCTACATGCTGGAAACTTTTTAGGTGATTTTGCGAAATATTTTTATGACCTAGTGATTCTGTGCACGCTGTGGCTTATCGGCACTGGGTTGGTGCTGCAGTATCGAGCAAGTAAGCGAAGCAAAGTGAAGCCATGAACTTGCTAGGCATAGTGGGTAAGCTTGGCCTTGGTTGCTGTGTTTTTTTGTTATTGGCTTGTCAGGGTGAGAAGCCAGAGGTGGCACGAAGCAATGAGGAAGTAGTGATTTCTGATAGTGTGTGGTCGGGAATTGGCTTTGGTATTCCGATGAGCATGGAGCTCTATGGGGTGACGGAGGCGCAATACGATCATCTTAGTCGCTATGTGGAGAATGAGGTGCAAATCTTAGAGAGTGTTGCCTCCCTCTACTCGCACACTTCAGAGTTGAGTCGGCTGAATGATCAGCGCGAGTTGTTAGGACCCTCTAAAGAATTTTTGGAAGTTTTGATGGTGGCGAGGGAACTAGAGGGCCGCACTCAAGGGTATTTTCAGCCAGCCATTCATGCGGCATGGGTGGCGCTTGAGGAGGGGCGGCCTGAAGCGGATGTGAAGGCCTTGTTAGTAGGCGCAAGTATGGATGCATTGGAGGTTGGAGAGCAGCGAGTGTCTTTGAAGAAGCATAAGACATCACTTAGCTTCAACGCCTTCATCCAGGGCTATTTGACTGATAGAGTTGCTCAGGAGGCTAGAAAGCAAGGGGTGCAGTCAGCTTTACTGCACCTTGGAGAGACCTATGCCTTGGGAAAGCATCCCGAGGGGCGAGCTTGGACGCTGGCTATTATGGGGACGGTTATGGAGGGTGGCGAAACAGACCTCGTTGGAACAGTGGATATCGAAGACGCAGGTTTGGCGGTTTCTGCGCACGAAGCGAGTCGTAAGCTGCTAAGTCCCAAAGAAGGTGTTCTCCAGCAAGATTGTGTAGTGGCTGTGGTTAGTCGAGAAGGGGCAGCGACAGCGGATGCTTTTGCAACCGCTTTTGCGGTTGCTCCTGAGGAGCGATGGGCTGCTTTGTTTGAGAGCCTTGTGGAAGAGGCGGGGGGACAGGTAGTGATTTGGGTTGAAAACAAAGAGGTGTTTAGAGCATCGCGTTGAATGCAGCCTCGTCTAGGATGGTGACACCTAGCTTTTCGGCTTTCTCGGCTTTTGATCCGGCTTTTTCGCCTGCCAGCAAGTAGTTGGTATTTTTAGAAATCGAGCCGGAGACTTTCCCGCCGAGTGCTTCAATTTGTTTTTTGAAGGATGGACGTGGCTGGGAGAGCGTGCCTGTGATGACAAAGGTGAGGCCAACGAATGGGAGGTCGGAGGTGTCGCGCTCAGCAGGTTTAGGGGCGTAGTTTTCTGACTCTGGGTTAATGCCCAGTGAAGCTAATTTATCGATGACGTGGACGCCTGCTTCTGAAAGGAAAAAGGAACGGATGCTCGCGGCTGCAACGGGGCCGAGGTTGTCATCAATTTCGTATTCCTTGAGGAGTGGGTGGTTTTCCTTTTTTCGCTTTGAGACGCTGAGTTCAGAATAGTTAGGGAGCTCAGCTAGTGCTTCCATGATAGGGCTGTTAGGAATATCTGTGAGAAGCTTGTGTAATCTCGCAATTTCTTGAGCAGCGGACTCACCGATATTGCGAATCCCCATGGCATAGATCCAGAGGTGGAGGGGTTTAGTCTTGGCTTGGTTGAGTGATTCGATGAGTTTGGTGGCGCGTTTTTCACCGAAGAGGCGGGGTTCGAAGCGGGTGCCCAGGTTGAGTTCGCTGAGGGTGACGAGGTCGACATCGAAGAGGTCGAGTGGGGTTTTGACCAAGCCATCTCTGACAACGGCTTCGGCGACTGAGCTGCCGAGTCCGTCGATATCGAGTGCTTTGCGCGAGGCGAACTGGGTGATGCGGGTAATGGCTTGGGCGGGGCAGGTGAAGTTGGTGCATCGCCAAGCCACCATTCCTTCTTCACGGGAGATGGGGCTGGAGCAGGATGGGCATTTTCCGTGGACAGCATCGAAGAGGTTGTAGAGTTGGGAACCGGCAGGGCGATTTTCTTTGTGCAGGACTTTGACGACTGCGGGGATGATTTCGCCGGCTTTTTCGATCACCACGGTGTCGCCAATATGGATATCTTTGCGCTCGATTTCTTCCTGGTTGTGGAGAGTTGCGCGCGAGACGGTTGTACCTGAGACGAGGACAGGGGTGAGTTCAGCGACTGGTGTGAGGACACCAGTGCGACCGACTTGGATTGTCACTGCATTGAGGGTGGTTTCAGCTTGTTCGGGAAGGAATTTGTAGGCGGCGGCCCAGCGTGGGGCGCGGGAGGTAAAGCCGAGTTGTTCTCTATCAGCTCTGGCGATGACTTTAACCACGGCACCATCTGTGGCGTAGTCTAAGTCGTGACGGTCTTGGTCAAGTTGTTTGACGGCTGCGACGAGGGACTCGAGGTCAGCAGCCACTTGGATGGGGGTATTTCTGGGGATGCTGAGTTTATCTAGCAGCTTGTGGAAGTCGTGTTCACTTGGCAGCTCTGGTCCTTCGTAGGCTCCAAGGCCGTGGGCGAGGAAGTCGAGGGGACGTTTGGCGACTTCTCGTGAGTCGAGTTGTTTAAGGGTGCCTGCGGTGGCATTTCGTGGGTTAGCAAAGGTGGGGAGGCCAGCTTCATCGCGTTCCTCGTTCATCTTGGCGAACCCGCTGTTAGGCATGAAGATTTCGCCACGGATTTCGAGCAAGGTGGGGGCATCTTTGCTGAGTCTGAGGGGGACGGATTTGATTGTCCTCACATTTTCAGTGATGAGGTCACCGCGTTTGCCGTCGCCGCGGGTGGCGGCGTATTCGAGTTGTCCATTACGGTAGACGAGGCTGACGGCGACACCATCGAGTTTTGGTTCGATAGTCACTGGGACGGAGGTTTGGTTGAGGTTTTTCTGGAGTCGTCCGTAGAAGGTGATGAGTTCTTCCTCGCGTTTTGTTCCTGGATGCTTTTCCAGATAATCGTCTGAGAGTTCAAAGACATCATCGATGGAGAGCATGGGGACGAGATGCGCGACGTTTTCGAAGGCTTCAAGTGGGGCTCCGCCAACACGTTGGGTTGGGGAATTGGGGTCGGCAAATTCTGGGTGTGCCTTTTCTAGTTCCTCGAGTTCCCGGTAGAGCGCGTCGTATTCTGCGTCTGAGATAATAGGTTGAGCTTCCTGATAGTAATATGTGTTGTGCGCGTCTATTTGACGAACCAGCTGCCATATCCGGGCTTCAATGTTTTTTTTGTCATCTGGTTGTTGGTTGCTAGCAAAGTCAAACAGGTCATCCATGCCGCATTAGTGGCTGTTTTGGGGCTAAGATGCAATAGGGAAGCGCAGGAAAAGTGTGAGGGAATGGGGTGGCTTAAGCGGGAGTGGGGGGGAGTCCATGGAAGGAGCTAAGCATGGCACCACAGAGCACGAGAGAGTGTGACTCTCTCTCTGAGTGCAACAAGTGGTAAGCGATCGGAAAGCGAGGAGTAATGAGACAACACTGATTGAGGTGAACCAGTACCTTGTGATGGCTGTCTCGGAGATTGGCTAAAATGTGCATACTGGTCGAGTTTTTATGGGTGTGCAATTTCGTTCATTACCATCAGTAAGAAGCGAGTTTGATAGGGTGGGAATGGATGAGGGAGGGGCCTTGGGGGATCATTGGTGAAAATGATAGAAACTATCGTTTTATCGATTTCCAAGTGGTTAGGAATATGCGATAGCTTGCGCGGCGTCATGGAAGATCACCGCGAAAGAGAAGAACATCACAGGGCAAGTAAAGAGGATGAGCGTTCATTTTGGACGATGGTGGGATTGGCGGCGCAGAACGCATTCAACGACAAGGCCGCGCAATTTTTTTTAATTCCATTGGCGGCTTGGCTGGCGTTGCAGAGTGCAGATGGGGGCAATGGGGGAGACATGAAGTATATTTTAGGGGGGCTCATCGTAGCGCCCTTTATCTTTTTATCACCCATTGCGGGGTGGTTATCGGATCGGTTTAGTAAGACCTTGGTGATGCGAGCGGGGATGATGTTGCAGCTAGGGGTCTTGGTGATGATTTCTTTTTCGATCTACCTGAAGAGTTTGCCATTGGGGATTTTTGGTTTTTTCCTGTTAGCGGTTCAATCTACCTTGCTGAGTCCTGCTAAGAAGGGGCTAGTGAAGGAAATGGTGGGGAGTGAGCGTTTAGGCTTTGCCAGTGGTGTGTTAGAGATGGCTTCCGTGCTGGCTATTTGTGTGGGGCAGATTGTGAGTGGTTTTTGGTTTGATAGTCGCCTAGGCGAGACCCATGACGGCTGGACTGCGGCTTATTCTCCATTGGTGATACTGACTGTGTTTGCGGTGCCGGCGGTGCTATTGTCATGGACCTTAAAGTATTATCCATCGCCATCGCGGCGTCCATTTGAGACGAAGATTCTATGGGAGCACGTGGGACAACTCGGTGAGTTATTTGGGGAACGACGCCTGAAATGGTCGGGTATGGGAGTGGCGTTCTTTTGGTTTCTTGGGGGATTTATTAACTTAGCCGCAGTCCAGCTGGCTGAATTACTCACTGGGGGGGATGAAGGCTTTGGTTCAGAGATGGCGTGGTTTCTAGCAGCGGCGAGTGGTGGCATTGTTCTAGGTGGGTTGTTGGGCTCCTTGGCATGCCGACGCAATATTGAGTTAGGTTTGGTGCCGATTGGTAGTTTGGTGGCGGTTCTTGGCTGTGTGATGATGGCATTATCGCCACTCGATTCTATCTGGATGAAGGTTTGGTTGGTTGTCACTGGAGCAGGTGGGGCATTGTTCCTAGTGCCACTCAATGCTTATGTGCAGGATGTGTGTGACCCCTCGAAGCGCGGGCAGATTTTGGCTGGACTGAATCTGTTAGATTGTTTGGCGGGAGCAGGGGCGGTGGCTTTTCAGCTGTTTCTCAGCAAGGTGGGTGTGGGGATGAGCGGGCAGTTTTTGTGTATGGCAGCGTTGACTTTGGTAGTCACAGGTTTTTCAACGAAGCTGATGCCGCAGCACTTTGTTCGCTTCACTTTGTTGAGTGTGTTTCGGATATTTTATCGTCAGAAGGTTTTGCATGCGGAGCGGATGCCTGAGGAGGGGGGCGTTTTGATTGTGCCGAACCATGTGACTTACATCGACGCGTTTATTTTGACTGCGGCAAGTCCGAGACCGATTCGTTTTTTGATGCACGATAGTTATTTTGAGAAAGATGGTATCTTGCGTCATTTTGTGAAGTTGTTTGATACGGTTCCGATTTCGGCGACGAAGGCGAAGGAAGCGATTCAGACTGCGGCGGATGCTGTGGCTGAGGGTGCGGTAGTGTGTATTTTTCCTGAGGGACAACTAACGCGCAGTGGAGCGATGAATGAGCTCAAGCGTGGCTTTGAAATGATTGCGAGGAAGGCTAAATGTCCGGTGATGCCTGTCTATATGGATGGGCTCTGGGGCTCGATCTTTTCATTCGAACGTGGGGTGCTCTTCAAGAAGGTACCTTATCGGATTCCCTACGGCGTGACTGTGGCATGGGGGAAGCCGATTCCTTGCCGGATGTCGAGCTCGATTTCAGTGCGCAAGTCACTGCACGCAATGTCATCTGAGGCATTGGAGATGCGTGAAATTTTGGCGCATCCTGGGAAGTTGCTCGACCGGAAGATCGACTTGTTAGATGGTGATCGTGCAATCTTTGAGAAGATGCTCGATGAGGTGCGTGGTTTACCTGAAGAGGAACAACGGGCATTGATAGCGAATGCTCTGCAAGTGGCGGAGAGCCCGGCGTTTAGTAAAAAGGGGGTGATTGTAGTAGATAGCAGCTCGGCTGCGGCAGCTGTATTTGCTATTGGTTTGCCAATTGTACATCAAGTGCGCGTCTTGTTAGCGGACGAGTACACAGCGGTGAGTCACATTGAAGAATGGAATTTAAGTTTCTCTGTAGAGGCATTTGTGGGTGGGGAGAGTTTGCGTCATAAGGTGACTCAAGCCCATCCTCCACGTGCGGTGTTTTACCACACTGGTGGCGAATTAGACCACGAAGCTCAAGTTCCGTGTTACCCAGTTGGGGTGGTGGAAGGAAAGGTGTTATCGATGTCTACTGAGCACCCGAATGCGGTGACGACGACCAACCAATTTCAAGCGGGTTGGAAGGATGGGAGTGTCGGCAGGCTGTTGCCGGGCTTTGCGTATCAGGATGGTGACTACGAGCACCTGATCATCTCAGGCGTAGCCTATGGTGTGGATGTTAAGCACGCGCTAAAAGCGACGATGGATGTGGAAGGCTTCCTATTCCTCGTCTGATGTTAGTGAGCGGTCAGATTGGCGCCGTATGCGTCGGCGTCTCCACCAGAAGGTGAGTCCGATGAGGGCGAGGCAGAAGCCAGTCAGGAGTGTCCACAGGAGGGTGAAGAGATGGCGGGCGTGTTGGGTTTTTAGCTGAAAAGGTTTGTTGTAGTATTCACGCAGAGGGATGCGCCAGGTCAGAGTTTTGCCCTGATTGGTGACAGCGCTAGCATTATGGCTGTCAGCAGCAAGGGGGGTGGTAAGAATGTAGCGAAACTCTGCATTGCCAAGGACTTTGCCATTGGTGATTTTCCCTTTGAAGAGTGGGCTGAGGTTGACGGTTCGGTCGTAGCGGATGGCGTCGGCATGGACACCGGCCTCGATGTTGCCTAACAATGCTTCTACCATGGTGATACTTTTGTTCTCGTCACCGCTTTGGGAGGCCAGTGATTGGAAGTGGGCATGTTCTTCGAGTATGATTCTTTCGATTTCAAGAACTGAGGAAAATGCGATATTGAGTTTAAGTTCTTGGCAATACTTTCCGTGAGGCAACGAGGTATTCTCGGTGAGGCTGAGTTCAGGATGGCGGTTGGCGATCTCGGTTAGGAGCGAGTGAACTTGTTGGGCGTCATTTTTGGAGAATGCTTTGTAGGGGAGGATATAGTGGACACGCACTTGAGCAGAGCCATCGTCGCGGATGGTAATTTCTTCTTCACCATCAATCTTGCAGGCGGTGAGGGCGCAGAGGCAGATGATGGAGAGTAAGCTATGGAGCCAGAGTTTCATGTGGTGCAAGGCAAGCTGCTTCACATTTGGATGGAATGCAAGGGGATCTGGGTGACATTCGACCTTGCACATCTAGCAGCTCATGGCTAATGGATTTGCATGACTCCTCACGATTGGCATCACCGCATTTTCAATTTTATTTATTCGGAAGCCACGATCCCTGGTTTGAAAGAGCAACTGGTTGTGAACTTGATCCTCTTTTCGATGGTCCTAGTGGTTGCGGCAGTGGCGTATTTTGTCACGCGCAAGATTATCTACAGGATCGTTGAGAAGATTGTCAAAGCGACGCCGAACGATTGGGATGACGAGCTGCTCAATAGCCGGTTATTCACGTGGATCTCACTTTTGGTTCCTGTGGCGATTGTGTGGAAGACGGCGCTTGAGGTATTTGATCCAGACGCTTTTGGCGCGGACAAGGTTGACTCGATTGTCGTAGGCAGCGGTCAGATCCTGTTAGTGGTTTCACAAGTTACCGCGATCATTCTTATTTTGTTCTCGCTGATGTCGATGCTCAACATTGTGGAGAGGATCTACAACCGTTATGATGTTTCTAAGAAATTACCGCTCAAGAGCTTCATTCAGGTGATCAAGGTGGTGCTCTTCATTGTGGGATTAATCTTTGTGATTTCGAGTGTGATGGGTAAGTCGCCGATCTTGATTTTCTCAGGTTTGGGTGCAGCGACAGCGATCTTGATGTTGATTTTCAAGGATGCGATTTTGGGGCTAGTCGCGGGTGTGCAATTATCAGCCAACCAGATGGTGTCGGTTGGGGATTGGATTGAGATGCCGAAGTTTGGAGCGGACGGTGAGGTCGCTGAAGTGGCGCTCACTACTGTGAAGGTCATCAACTGGGACAAGACCATAACAACGGTCCCGACCTATGCTTTGATTTCTGACAGCTTCAAGAACTGGCGTGGGATGAGTGAGAGTGGCGTACGCCGCATCAAGCGTGCGATGCATTTTGATATGCAATCGGTGCGTCCGCTGACATCTACTGAGATCGAGCGTTGTCGGAAGATTCGTTTGCTCAAGGACTATGTGGCGGCGAAGGAAGAGGAGATTTCGCAATGGAACTCTGAGAAGGGCGTGAGCACGGAAGATTTGGTCAACGCGCGTGTGATGACAAATGTGGGAACCTACCGGGCATACATTGTGCAATACCTTAAGCATCATCCCAAGATTGCCCAGGATCAAACGATTTTGGTGCGCCACTTATCCCCGGGGGATAATGGGCTTCCAATTGAGGTGTATTGTTTCTCCACGGACAATGCTTGGGTCAACTTTGAGGGGATTCAGAGTGATATTTTTGACCATTTGATGGCGATCACTCCTGAGTTTGGATTGCGTTTATTCCAGCGCCCAAGCGGCATGGATTTGAGTGCAAATCGCTACGCTGAGTAGGGGGTGAGCGCGCTATTTGGATCGGACTAGCTAGGCAATGGGCTAGCCCGACCCATGTTCCCGAATGAGACCCCAAATTCCCCCGTGCATGGAGTCCCAATCGAGGTGGGAAGGTAGCCCAAGTTTGGTAGATCGCTGTGCAGCTATTGCCAGATCGATGACAAAATATGCGGGATGCTGCAGCGCAATCTGCGTGAGTTAGGTTTGACAGCATGGGCGCGATCACTAGGGTCATTGCCATGCAAAAATTCCTTAAGCTGAGCGTGGCTGCGTTAATTCTCTCAATGCTTAATTCCTGTAATGCTCCCTTGGTAAAGAACACCTTGTCTTTACCTGGGCGGACAGTGCGTGGTGCTGCACATGCTGTGGGCATGGGTGGTGTGGCTGGAATGTAAGAAAGCTTCGGTGATGGCTCAGCTAGAAGGTAAGACGGTTGTTATTACGGGGGCGTCTTCAGGGATTGGTGCGGCAATTTCAGCGCAATGTTTGGATGCTGGGGCTCAGGTGATTGGCCTCTGTCGACGCAGTGACACACTCGACTCTCGGGTGAGGGGGATTAGCTGTGATCTGAGAGATCAAGCCTCCATCGATGACGCTATGGCGCAGATTGAGAGTGCGTCTGCGAGAGTGGATGTGTGGGTCAACAATGCAGGAGTCGCGAAGCTTTCAAAAATCACGGATGGCGCACTCGAGGATTGGGATACGATGTGGTCGGTCAATGTCCGAGCTCTGGCCTATTGCAGTCAGGCTGCTTTGAAATTTCTCAGCCCAGAATCTGGGCAGATCATTAATGTGTCGAGCATGAGTGGGCACCGAGTACCGCCGACCGGTGGGTTTTATGCGCCCACGAAATTTGCGGTGCGTGGCATCACCGACGCGCTGAGGTCGGAACTTCGCGCTGCGGGGAGTCGCATCCGCGTTGCTTCGGTCTCGCCAGGCTTTGTTGATACACCATTGTTAGATGAATATTTTCAAGGCCGCGAAGAGCAACTTGCCGAGGCAAAAGCGTCGATGCAGATGCTGGGCGCAGAGGATGTCGCCAATTGTGTATTGCACATTATAAATTCACCGATGCATGTGGACATTGGGGATATTCAGTTACGTTCAAGCGACCAGAAGGCTTAGCTGATAGAGAACGGGAATTGTTGGCACTGGCTGTTCTCATCTACCTGATAGATGATATGTTGTTGGGTATCGAATGCGGTGAGGTAGCCGCCACCGAAGACATTGGTATCGATGCAGAGGGTATTACGGCGGAGTTTAGGTTTGCCATCGATTTGGCGGGTGTGTCCGCAGATAATGGTTTTACCTGAGCAATGTTTTTTAGCGTGTTGGAAGCGGAGGTTGAGGAGAACTTCTGGGGATTGTTGGGCGAGTGGGACTTTGGGATCGAGTCCACCGTGGACGCAGATGAAATCGTCGAGTTCGTGATAGAGTTTGGCGGAGGCGAGGAATTGCCAATGGGCGTCTGGGACATTGTCGAGGTGGCCGCCGTAGGCATCGAGGGTTTCCTGTCCGCCGACCATGGGTTGGAGCCAGAAGTCGTACATTGCGCTGTCGGTGCGCGCTTGTTCCATGAAGACATCGTGGTTGCCTTTGAGATGGATGAGCTGAGGGCCGAGGGCGATGAGGGTATCGATGACGCCTTTGGTGTCGGGGCCTCGGTCGATGTAATCTCCGAGGGTGATGATGGGGGTATTGGAACTGGGCGAGAGCAGGGCGAGAAGGTCGTTGAGCTGTCGATGGCAGCCGTGGATATCTCCGATAACAAGAGGCATGAGGAAATGAGAGAGGTTATCCTTTAAGAATGTTTTTGAGGCGGTCGGCGACAAGTGTGTCTTGCCAGTCGAATAGGGTGCGCAGGTCGATCAGGAGGTGTTTTTCCTGAGTGTAGCCGACGATGGCGGGGGTGCCGACACGCAGGAGCTTGGACAATTTATTGAGGCTGATGCCAGTGGGGGTGATTTGGAGTCCAATTGAGGGGATTTGCGATTTTGGCATGGTGCCGCCACCGGTGGTAGCCATGGTATCGACGATTGAGATCTCAGCTTTATCGACGGGGCCAATGGCGTCGAGCATGGACTGGGCGCGGCTTTTGAGGGCTTCTGGAGGCAAGGCGAGGGCTTTGAGGTTTGGGACATCGGTCTCGCTTGGCTTGGCCTGGGTGCGGAGGTATTCATCGATGCTTTCCTGCAGGACAGTGAGGATGAGTTTGTCGCAGCGGACGGCGCGGAAGAAGGGTTCCTTTTTAATGCCGGCTATGAGATCCGAACGTCCAGCGATGATACCGGATTGGGGGCCGCCGAGTAATTTGTCGCCGGAGAAGCAGATGAGGTCTACTCCCTTGGTGAGGGCTTCTTGTGGAGTTGGCTCGTGGTCAATGGGGGCGAGCTCATCGGTATTCATCATGGCGCCGGAGCCAATGTCTTCGACCAAGGGGAAGCTGTGAGCGCGGCTGAGCTCCGAGAGTTCTGTGATGTCAGGTTCTGCGGTGAAGCCTTCGATGTAAAAATTCGAGCGATGAACCTTGAGTATCAGAGCGGTATTGGGGGTGATGGCTTTGGCGTAATCGTCGATGTGGGTTTTGTTCGTAGCGCCGACTTCGACGAGTTTGGCACCCGAGGTCTCGAGGATTTCAGGGACGCGAAACCCGCCGCCAATCTCTACTAACTCGGAGCGCGAGACGATGACTTCATTTTTCTCGCCATCGCAGAGGTGGCGCAAAATGAGGACGAGTGCAGCAGCGCAGTTGTTGACTGCAGTTGCTGCCTCAGCATTAACGAGGCAGGCAAGGGCGGTTTCTAGGTAGCCGGCTCGCTTGCCGCGGGTGCCTTCGGGGAGGTTGAATTCTAAATTGGAGTAGCCGGTGGCGATTTTTTCGAGGGCGGCGGCGGCCGTTTTGCCAAGTGGCGAGCGGCCGAGGTTGGTGTGGATGAGCACGCCAGTGCCATTGATGACGGGTTGCAAGCGAGAGCTCGCAAAGGCTTCTAGGTTTTCGGTGATGGCAGCCTCGATGGTATCTCGGTCGCTGGTGGTGCCTGCGAGCAATTGCTTGCGCCAGCTGGCGACTTCTTTGCGGACGAAGGAGACAACGAGGGGTTTTGGGAGGGAGACTGAATTGGCGAGCGCATTGGCTAATGGCTCGACTGGAGGTAGGATTTTGAGAGCGGAAGACATGGGATCAGGAATGGGTGTTATTCGGGAAGGTGGTCGGAGCAGTAGTCGTGGCCATCTTTCCCAACGCGGAATTCTTTGTCTGGGTGGGTGATGTCATTGGCACCACAGGCGTGGCAGGTATGAAAGGCTTCTTGTTTGTTGCTGAACTGTCGGGTGAAGCGCTTGCGACGTTGGTGGTTACCGGTTTTGCGCACCGAGGAAGTGAGCAACATGGGGATGGCGATGATGAGGTAGTTAGAAATGCAGAGCGCTACGAACATGCCGTGGAAGGGATACATGATGGCGTTGTAGAGCATTGGGAGCGCCGCGAGTGCTGCGATGACCCAGATCGGGCAGGGGATGACGAGCATCAACATCAAGGGGAATCGCGGATTGTAGGTGGCGAAGGCAAAGAGGATGGACACCCCGAGATAGATGCCACTCATCGGGAAGTGGGTCTCAAAGGCGATGGCGTAGATGAGATTGGCGGCGAGGGTGCTGGCGATGCCCCAATAGACAAAGAGGTTAGTTCTAAATACCCCCCATTGTTGTTCTAGGCCGTCACTGAAAGCAAACATCAGCATGGTGCCAAAAATTAAGAAGATTACAGCGAAAGCCGTCGAGAAGCTGCCGATCTGCGGTGCAAAAATAAAGGTGAGTAATCTCCAGTACTCGCCGTCTTGGATTTTGGCGTAGTTGAAGTCAAGAGTCGCCGCAAATTCTGGTTTTACAGCGGTGAGTAAAAACACACCGACAAAAAGAATGGCCAAGTAGCGAATCAATCCTGGGATTGTCCATTGAATGAATTGTCTCTCTAATTTATCTAACAACGATGCCATAGCCACGATCTAATTGCTTGATACGTTGAGCGAGGATTGTGTGGGTGCAAGCTAGAAATCTGAGAAAATGTGGGTGCTTGGCGAGCGGATTTGTGCAAATTGCCCATTGAAATTGAGCGGAAATGTAGAAAGTAAAAAAAAGCCATAGGATAGGTGCTGACTAGGGTTGACAGAGTATGACACACTTTGCATCTTGCGCCCGATGAGTGAAACGACAATTCAGCAGACACCCTTGGCGGATCTCCATGTGGAGTTAGGCGCTAAAATGATTCCCTTTGCTGGCTGGAATATGCCTGTCCAGTACACCAGCATTATGGACGAGCATACAGCGGTTCGTGAGGCTGTTGGTATTTTTGATATCTCGCACATGGGGCAATTTTTCCTCAGTGGGGCTGGAGCCGAAGAATGGCTCAATGGCATGTTAGCCAATGATGTGAAGAAGCTCAGCATTGGTGAGGCTCAGTACACATTCATGCTCAACGAAGAAGGTGGTGTCATTGACGACCTCATCATTTACCGTTTCGGCGACGACCAGATTTTCCTCGTCGTCAATGCGTCTATGATCGACGAAGATTATGCGTGGCTCAGCAAGCATTTGGCTGAGGGGCTTACGCTGACCAACGAGTCAGATGCATGGGCGGGTATGGCAGTGCAGGGGCCAGAGGCGGCTGCAAGCTACAGCAAATTATTCCCGGGTCGCGAGTTGCCTAAGCGCAATGGTATAGACACGTGGGAAGAGGATGGCGAGAAGTGCATTGTTTGTCGCACTGGATACACAGGTGAGGATGGGTTTGAATTTTTCAGTTCAGCTGACACTGGGGCTGCTTGGTTCCAGAAGTTTGTCGATGCAGGTGCCAAGCCATGTGGTTTGGGGGCACGTGACACGCTGCGATTGGAAGTGTGTTACCCACTGAATGGCTCTGACCTCTCACCAGCGCGCACACCATTGCAGGCTGGTCTTGGTTTCTTCTGCGCACTCGATACTGACTTTGTCGGTGTGGATGTCTTGCGTAAGCAAAAAGAAGAAGGGCTGGGTGAGCGTCTCGTGGCAATTAAGTACACAGGCAAGGGGGCTCCTCCGCGTGCACATTACGGCGTCTATTCTAAAGATGGTGAGCAGCTCGGTGAACTCAGCAGCGGTGCCATGTCACCAAGTTTGAAAGAAGGTATCGCTATGGCGTATCTCCCAGTTGATTTTGCCAAGATTGGCACCATAATTGACATCGACGTTCGTGGTCGCCGCTACGAAGCCAAGGTGGTGAAAAAACCTTTTTACAAAAAAGACTAAATCCTGTCCTATCTAACCATAACTAATCAACACAACTAATATTATGAGCGTTCCAGAAAATTTCCGTTACACAAACGACCACGAATGGGTCCTTCTCGAAGGAGATGTTGCCACTGTAGGCATCACTGACCACGCGCAGGAAGAACTCACAGACATCGTTTTTGTAGAGCTTCCAGAAGTAGGTCGCGAATGTGACGCTGAAGAAGCAATCGCTGTGGTTGAGTCTGTGAAGGCGGCTTCTGACATCTACTCACCGGTTGCTGGTGAAGTAGTAGAGGCGAACGAAGCTCTCGAAGCTGAGCCAGCACTCGTCAACACCAACCCACACGACAATGGTTGGATTTTCAAAATCAAAGTGAGCGACGTCTCCGCAGTCGAAGAGCTCATGGACGCAGCTGCATATGCTGAGTTCATCGGTGCTTAAGCAAGAGAGCTACTTTTTTACAATATATACTCAAGGGCGTGCTGGTTATTCGGTACGCCCTTCGTTTCTTCCCAACAATCTAACAACACCAATTACTTATGTCAGTTTACGCCGACTTTTGTAGCCGTCACGTAGGGGTGCACGGTGAGACCCGCCAAGAGATGATTGAGTCTCTTGGGTACGAGCGCATTGTCGATTTGATCGCCGATGCGGTTCCTGCGGAGATCCGCGAGGAAAAGGAAATGAATTTACCAGCACCACTCAGCGAGACGGACGCACTTGACTTGCTCAAGATGATCATGTCTCAGAACGAGGTAGCGAAGTCTTTCATTGGTCAGGGATACTATGGCACGAAGGTGCCGGCAGTGATTCAGCGCAATGTGCTTGAGAATCCGGGTTGGTATACGGCCTACACACCTTACCAGGCAGAGATCGCCCAAGGGCGTCTCGAGGCATTATTGAATTTCCAGACCTTGATCACTGATCTCACTGGTCTTGATGTGGCAAATTCCTCATTGCTTGATGAAGCGACAGCTGCAGCGGAAGCCGTGGCGCTTGCGCGTTCTACAAAGCCAAAGGGGACTAAGGTCTTTATTTCTGATAAGGTCTTCCCACAAACAATCGATGTGGTGAAGAACCGCTGTGAACCACTTGAGCTCGAAGTGATTGTTGGCGATTGGAAGAGTTTTGATCCAGCAAGTTGTGAGGGTCTTTTCGCGACTATCGTTCAGTACCCTGATGCAGATGGTTCTATCGAAGATTACACAGCATTCCACGAGAGTGTGCATGCGGCAAAAGCCACTACTATTGTTGCAGCAGACATTCTTTCTCTGACAGTGCTTACGCCTCCAGGTGAATTTGGTACAGATATCGCGGTTGGCAGCAGCCAGCGATTCGGTGTGCCTCTCGGCTTTGGTGGTCCACACGCGGGTTATATTGCCTGTGTTGATAAGCTCAAGCGCAAGCTTCCAGGCCGAATCATCGGTGTTTCTATCGACCCACAGGGCAACAAAGGATACCGTCTCGCACTTCAGACACGTGAGCAGCACATTCGCCGCGACAAGGCCACCTCTAACATCTGTACTGCACAGGTGCTCTTGGCGGTGATGGCGTCGATGTATGCGGTCTACCACGGTCCTGATGGGTTGCGCAATATTGCCTACAACGTGCACTACATGGCACAGGCATTTGCAACTTCTATCAGCACGAAGGGCTATGAATTGGTAAACGAGTCATTCTTTGACACTCTGACCATCAAAACACCTGGGCAAGCAAGCGACATCCACGAGCAAGCACTCGCAGCTGGTTTCAACTTGCGTCACATTGACAACGACCACGTAGGGATTTCATTCGATGAGGCAAGCACTACAGATGATGTGGTGACATTGCTTGGTATCTTCGGTGTCGATGAGCCGGTACTTCCTGAAGAAGACGAAGTGGCTTGGGATGAAGTGAACGAGCGTACTTCCGACTTCTGTACTGCGAAAGTATTCCACAGCTACCGTTCTGAAACGGAAATGCTGCGTTACTTGGCGCGCCTTGAGAAGCGTGACCTTGCATTGAATGAATCCATGATTGCTCTTGGATCCTGCACTATGAAGCTCAATGCGACTTCTGAGATGATTCCATTGAGCTGGCCAGAGGTGGGGAACATGCACCCATTTGCACCTGAGGACCAGACCCACGGGTACCTCGACATGCTCGATAGCCTTTCTGAGTGGCTTGCAGAGATCACTGGATTTGCAGCAGTATCGCTTCAGCCGAATGCGGGCTCTCAGGGTGAGTATGCAGGGCTTCTTGCTATCCGCCGCTATCACTTAGCCAATGGTGACAAGCAACGTGTTAACTGTCTCATTCCGACATCCGCACACGGTACCAACCCAGCATCTGCTGTGATGGCTGGATTCAAGGTGGTTCCTGTGAAGTGTGACGACGAGGGCAACATTGATGTGGCTGACCTCAAGGCCAAGGCTGAGAAGTCAGGTGAAAACCTTGGTTGTTTGATGGTGACTTATCCATCAACCCACGGGGTGTACGAATCCACCATTAAAGAAATCTGTGAGACGATCCACGCGAACGGTGGCCAGGTCTACATGGATGGCGCGAACATGAATGCGCAGGTCGGTCTCACCAGCCCGGGAGCAATCGGTGCTGACGTTTGCCACCTCAACCTTCACAAGACATTCTGTATCCCACACGGTGGGGGGGGGCCTGGTGTTGGTCCAATCGGGGTTGCGAAGCAATTGGTGCCTTACCTTCCTGGTCACATCAATGAAGAGAACCAAGAGGGGGCCGTTTGTGCGGCACCTTACGGTTCGGCATCGATCAATGTGATTTCTTGGATGTACATCGCGATGATGGGCTCTGAGGGACTCACAGAAGCAACCAAGATTGCGATCCTCAATGCGAACTATGTGGCTTCCCGTCTCAAGGATTACTACCCAGTGCTCTACACAGGGAACAAGGGGCTGGTTGCACACGAATGCATCATCGACTTGCGCCAACTCTCTGCTGAGTCTGGTGTCACTGTGGAAGACGTGGCCAAGCGCCTCATGGACTACGGATACCACTCACCGACCATGTCTTGGCCTGTGACAGGTACGCTCATGATCGAGCCTACTGAGTCCGAGTCCAAGCCTGAGCTCGACCGCTTCTGTGACGCACTTATCAGTATCCACGGTGAAATCCAGGAGATCATCGATGGGAAAGCTGATAAGGAAAATAACGTCCTGAAGCACGCTCCGCACACCGCACAAGTGGTGATCAGCGACAGCTGGGATCGTCCATACACGCGTGAAAAGGCCGCATACCCGATGGCAGTGCTGCGCGAGCACAAGTTCTGGCCATACGTGGGACGTATCGACAACGTCCACGGCGACCGCAACCTCGTATGTTCTTGCGCAGGCATGGAAGAATACGGCGACGCCTAAGCGCCTCTCATTTTCAGCCCGCACAGGCTTCGGCTTGTGCGGGCTTTTTTTTTGCAGAACCTGCGTGCAGGTAGAGTCATGGTTGGCTACCGAGCGTGTTCAGTGGTTGCGCGTGATGACGTGAGTCTCGATACTGATACCATCTCTCGACTCGGAATAGACGAATGGAGTGTGGTTGAGTCTTGTGAAGTTTGCGCTTCGCGATTTTAGAGTAAATCGGATTATCATGCAGAATGTCATCGTTGTCATCCAGTTGTGATGGTGGTAGCTGTTTATCAAAGAGTTAAGGTGTTTCTGGTGAGTGATTTTGATTCGGTCTCATTGCTAGCTAGTGTGTTGTCATAGGAGACCTGAACATCCTTGTTTGATATGAGATTGAGGAAATGGCTCCTGCTAGTCGCTTCTTTCATGAGGCTCGGGTTGTTTTCTGATCCGCTTTCTTCATCGGCAGTTCGGGATGTCTCTTCAGAACTCCCTCTAGCCTTATTGATCAGGCAAATTACTTCCCGCAATGAGGTCCATTACTTCTCTGACACCCCACTAGTCAATTCGATGGAGTCTGTGTGTGCTCACGTCTCTAGCCGCGAAGGATGGTGAGGGGAATGATGGGACGTGCGGGTGCGATGGGATGGCTGGAGCAGAGAGGGGGGAGTGTTTGAAATGAGCGTGATTCATGCTTGCTTGTTGGCCTCAAATCCAGCTTGACGCCTTGGTTTTCTGGCCGATGATGCGCCCATGCCAGAGACTCTTACCATTCCTAGAAGCAGCAAAGATGAAATCGACGGCTTGCCGTATTTTCTTCGTATGTGTCACAAGGTGCGGCTCCATGCTGCTGGGGAACTGCACGAAGATTATCACAGTAACCTCGGCCGTGGACTCGACCTCTGGACGTGCCAGTTGTTGCAAGTTGCCTATGAGGACCTTGCGGCGTACCTTGTGGAATCAGGTGCGGATGATCGTGCTGCCCTCGATTGGTGCTATGAAAATGGGACGAAACCTGAATCACCTGTTAAAGATTGGTGGTGCAGCTATGTGCGCAATCGTGGTTTCAAAGACGACCTCTCAGAGAAGCTCGAAATGCGTAAACAAGAGGCGGGCCTCGCACACCGCGACGACATTGTTTCCTTCCTCGATTTTATGGATGCCGAAGAAGGTTGGTAATCACAGACACGGAACACATATTTTTGAATATTCTTGCTCTTTTGGCGTGACAGCCTGAGAGCCACTTGTAGAACATCTACTTAGATTTTTTTATGGCGAAACAACTCACACTCCAGTCACCACTCGACATGCACTTGCATCTTCGCGATGGGGACATGCTCAAACTCGTGACCCCACTGACCGCAGAAGGATTTGCTGGTGCAGTGATCATGCCAAACCTGGTCCCGCCAGTGGACAACCTGGACAAGCTTCTTGAATATAAAGAGCGTATCTTGGGAGCCTGTGAAGGGCACAAGTTTGACCCATTCATGACGCTCTTCTTCCGCCAATACACCGAGCAAGAGCTGGCTAATGCCAAGGACCACATGATCGGGATCAAGCTTTACCCAGCAGGGGCGACCACGAATAGTGAGGCAGGTGTCAAAGCGATTGATGCCGTGGAGCCAGTCTTCAAGATGATGGAAGAGATGGAAATTCCACTTCTGGTACACGGCGAGACGCATGGTTTCGTGATGGACCGCGAAAAGGAATTCCTCGCCAGCTACGATTATTTGGCAAGTAAATTTCCGAAGCTCAAGATCACCATGGAGCATATCACGACAGCTGATGCCGTGGCCATGCTCGACCGTCACGAAAACCTTCGTGCTACCGTGACACTGCAGCACTTGATCATCACACTCGATGACGTGGCAGGTGGCTTGCTTAACCCACACCTTTTCTGCAAGCCCATTGCCAAGCGACCTGAAGATCGTGAGGCCTTGCTTCAGGCGGCACTTGAGGCTCATCCCAAACTCATGTTCGGCAGCGATTCCGCCCCGCACCCACTCGAAAAGAAAGAAAGCTGCGGCTGTGCTGCAGGGGTCTTTACGGCTCCATTGGCAATCGCTCGTTTAGCGCAACTTTTTGACAAGCATGAGAAGTTAGATAATTTGCAAGCGTTCCTGAGTGGCAATGCCCAGACTCAATACGGGGTCACACCCCCGAAGAAGCTGGTCACGGTGACCAAGGAACCTTTCACAGTGCCAGAGGCCTACACTGGTTTCCAGCAACATGTAGTGCCCATGCATGCCGGCGAGGAATTAGAGTGGAGAATCAGCCAGATTGACTGATCTCGATTCTGACTATCAAGCATACAGATGCAGTGAATAAACTTGTTTATTCCTGCTAGATAACCCAGAATAAAGATTCCCCCCAACATGTTAGTTTACAATGAGCGACGACGTTCTAAGAAATAAAGTACAAGACCTCCTCGAGAAGATGGAGCGCGTCTTCCACACGGAATGGCGTAAGACGAAGCTGAACCTCGACCACGAGATGATCGAGCACTTCATTGACCCAAAGGGCACATTTTTCGAGCCAGATGGCCCCAACACCATCATTCCTTGGACTAGCCGAGACGAGCTTCTTATCAGCTACAAGAGTCTGCTAGAGGAATTTGGTGGAACGGTCGAAGGGGCGGGTATTGTTTCTGAGGAAGTTGCCGACAAAAATTACGCAGATGTCATTAGTGCTGCCGACCACGAGGCGGAAGAGGAAGACGAAAAAGAGCAACAAACGCATGCTCCGAGTCGTGACACACAGTCTGTTCCCAAGCCCGTGAAGGAAGACATTCCAGCTCCGATCACCAGCTCACACGCCATTCCGAAACCGCAGACTGGCACTCAGGCAATTCCTGGTCCAGGCAATGTCCAATGGCCGGGGCCCATGACTGCACCTGTTTCTATTGGTCCAGCCGCTGGCGGACCTGGCTTCCCGAATCCATTTGCCGCAGCCGTCAATAAGAAGGAACCCAAGCCGCCTGCAGCCATGCAAGGCCCTGAGACTGGCAAACCGAAGGTTAAGCAAGACCCGTCGGCTATCCGTGCCATCGCAGCGCAAAAGAAATTCGCTCATCTGCTCAAAGATGTGAAACAAGAAGTCATCCGTGACTTCATTCTCGCCGAGGGAACCAACTCTGGAACTGGCAAACCAACCGTCATTATCTACACACTTGAAAATATTTGGCTCGAGTTTGCCTTCCCATTTGAAGAAGGGCAGCGGATTCTCAACAAATATCCACAGCGTGACCCAGAACTCATCGAATTCATGAAGTCCGCTGGGCACAACGAGTAATGAAGATTGGCAATTCTGTTTCCTAAAAAAGTTTATCTTTAGATGCAGAAAATGCTTGCGGGAAACCTGTAATCGTACTAGCTTGCGCCCGCACCCGAAAGGGATTCGCCACACGAGTTAACCACTCAGGCGACTGGCAAAGTTTTCAATCGCGGGATGGAGCAGCCAGGTAGCTCGTCAGGCTCATAACCTGAAGGTCGCAGGTTCAAATCCTGCTCCCGTAACCAATCTAAAAAGCCGTTCTCAACTGAGAGCGGCTTTTTTGTGTCTTAGCGGGGAGGTGTGATAAATGGCCACAACAGGTCTATTTGGGCCCTAAATGGTGCATTTATTGCAGGACTGATGCTGGAAACATTTTTGTGCTACTAAAGACCTTGTTTTGTTCAGCAATTACTCATCAGTATGTGTGATCTTTTGAATATGCTATGAGCATACAGCTAGAAATCATCGATAATGAGCCACACTTTCAAATACATGCATCCTTAGATGGGATTTATGCAGGCTATGCTTATTTTGAATTAAAGGGTGCAGACATGTTTCTATCTGACATCTGTGTTAGAGAGCATGAAGTAGTGCCTTCTCGTAAATGGTGGCAGCTTCCTAAGCTCAGTCAGCCCCGTAAATTGCGTGAACAGGGAATAGGGACTGCTATGATAAGCAAAGTCATTGAAGAAGCTCAAATACGGCAATGTGAGAGGATTTATGGGTATATCACTATTGATTCTATTCGCGACAACCCACATCTAGATCGATGGTACGAGAAGAGGGGATTCCTAGTACAGCCTTCGGATGGGAATACTTGGCTTAATACCGAAATAATGGTGGAATACCCATGCGCGTTCACTTAAGCATAACTGATTGAAAATAAGTAAATAAAAAGCTTGCAAAGGTGAG